>NZ_NUYF01000010.1:127723-131821 GCF_002566505.1 Bacillus sp. AFS077874 | reverse complement strand
CGTTTGTCAACAGTCTGAATGGATTAAAAAATTAATCCCCACCAATCATTCCGACTTTTTTGTTTGTCTTAGTATCTATATAGATAACGATCTTCTCTTCAGGATTATCTCCATTAAAAGTAACAGAATATAGCTTATCTTTATGATAGTTTTTATTAAATATTGTAGCATTATTCGGTATGGATTCTACTTTTTTAACGACCCCATGTTTATCACTTAACGCAGCCTGTTCAGTTCTTGTTAAGCTAGCATATGCAATGCCTTGGATACTTTCGTCATTATTTTTTTCGCAACCAATTACTGAAAGAAGCATAAATGTTATCATTAAAATGGAAAAATTTTTTCTCATAAAATCCACTCCCTTACTATATATAATAACATGCAATACATAAAAAATGTTAAATCATGGTAATTAGTACTTGGTTTTTAAAAGTATTGAAAGTGTAAAAGGTTGTAGGAAATAAAGTAGAAATTAATTGTATAATTGTATGCTCTAGCTATTTCTATACTATATAATCTATTAACTAAAGGAGGATAGAATTTATATGGGACAAAACAAACAGGCAATACATCTTCATAAGCGTTTAAACACTTTGCATACAAAACATAATGAACGAGTTGCTGAGTTTCATAAACAACACGCGCTTCAGATTGAAAATGGTGAAAATGGAAATGGTTTACTAGCTAAATGGGAAAGATTTGTTTACTTCAAAGGAAGAAATGCATTTAAGACAATTAAGGGGTTCGTTAAGTGAAAAGTGGGAACATAGGGTATAGGAAACCTTTGCTCTTTTTTTATTCTTTAAAATAAAAAATATCGTGAGTCGCAAATAAAATCCGAAAACCGCAATTAAATTTGGCGAAACTGCAATTAAAATTAGGGAATCGCAAATAAATTTAGCGAAACTGCAATTAAATTCCAAGGAATCGCAAATAAATTTAAAAATTACCTATACCAGTTAAGGTATTATGTCCTCAAATTTAGACAATAGTAGGATAAATAGCAGATTTTATCAAGTTTTTATTCGACTTGGAACAGATTTGCTAGTTTTTGATAAAAATCATACCAGCTTCAGTACATTCACCCTTTTTTACAATTAAAAAAGGGTGTCTCATATGTCAGTTAACCTGACGTGAGACAGCCCCATTATTTGATATTAGCCTTCTCCATGTAATCGATATGCCATGTGGTTTGTTGGGCCAACGTATTGATTAAGTGGGAATGAGTGACGAATTGCTTCAGTAATGAATTTCTTTGCAGTGTAGATTGCTTCTCTTGGTTCTGCTCCTTTAGCAAGCTCTGCACAAATCGCTGCCGAATAAGTACAACCCGCACCGTGAGTATATGTAGTTTCGATTCTATCAGATTCTAGATGCTCGATTTTTTCTCCATCATATAATACATCTATTGCATTTTCATGCTGGATTTTGCTTCCACCTTTAACTAAAACATATTTAGCACCTAATTCATGGATTTTGCGTGCTGCTTCTTCCATTTGTTCAACAGTGCAGATTGGAGCCATTTTAGCTAATTGAGCTGCCTCAAATAAATTTGGTGTTACAACTGTTGAAAGTGGTACTAAAATTTCTCTTAATGCATCATTTGTCTCTGGGTGAAGAGCCTCGTCATTTCCTTTACAAATCATAACTGGATCAACAACAACTCGATCAATATTATGTTTTTTTATTGTTTTTGCTGCTAACTCAATTATTTCAGTTGAACCAAGCATACCTGTTTTCATTGCTTGAATTCCAACGCCAACAACGATTGTTTCTAATTGTGCTGCAATTGTATCTATATCAATTGGAAATACTTGATGATGCCAATGATTATGAGGATCCATCGCTACTAAAGTTGTAATTGCACTCATGCCATAAACATTACGTTCCTGAAACGTTTTAATATCAGCTTGTAATCCAGCTCCACCACTACTATCAGATCCCGCAAGTGTCAATGCTTTATAAATTGTCATGTGAAAATTTCCTCCTTTGAAGTATATAGAATTATTATACAAAAACATAAGTGTTAGGTACAAGACATGAGTATCCTGAGGCGAAAATCAAGAGATACAACTCTTAGGTAAAGTCTATTTTTGTCGAAAAACCTATTGACAAACTAGATTAATAGATTGTATATTGAGTTTATAAAAATTAATTTAATATGATCTTTATCTCGTCTGGATAGAGGCGCAGTTTTGATTAGTCGTTACTTTGAGGTTTATGGTACCTGTGAAAAGTAATAAAAGGTGAAACTGCCGAAGTAATAAATTTACCATTTAAATTTATTACTGGGCCTATTGCTGAATAAGCATAGGACTGTCACAAGAATTTTTTGTGGAGGGCTATTGAAGAGATGTTGATGTTGTTTGACACATATAATTGAGTCTTAAACACGTGAACATTGCTTCACGTGTTTTTTTGTATTTTACCAGATTTTCCATTCTTTACATAATGACGAAAATACTGAGTAAAATACACATCATACAACACTTTATACCGTCCCATATTCTCGCGTAAAGATAAGATTGCAAGAATCAAGAGGAGGCAATAAGATGGGACTAACAAACCCTAAGAATGATAAAGTAGTATCGAATACTCACGATGGTTCTTTAAAAAGGGGCCTTAAAGCAAGACATTTAACGATGATTTCAATTGGTGGTTCAATCGGGACAGGTTTGTTTTTAGCTAGTGGAACTTCAATTAGTCAAGCTGGTCCTGGTGGAGCTGTTTTAGCTTACGGACTAATTGGTATTATGGTTTATTTCTTAATGACTAGTCTAGGTGAAATGGCGACTTATTTGCCAGTTTCGGGTTCATTTAGTACTTATGGATCTCGCTATGTTGATCCAGCATTTGGTTTTGCTATGGGTTGGAATTATTGGTATAACTGGGCAATCACTTTAGCTTTTGAATTATTAGCTTCAGCAATGCTGATGAAATATTGGTTTCCACATACTCCAGCTGTTTTATGGAGCGGAATCTTTTTAGTGATTATTTTAGGGTTAAATTTACTTTCAGTTAAAGGCTATGGTGAATCAGAGTTTTGGTTTTCATTAATTAAAGTTGTTACTGTAGTTGTCTTTTTAGTTGTTGGTATTGCAATGATTTTTGGCATTTTAAGTGGACATCATGCAGGTTTCAAAAACTTTACTGTTGGAGATGCTCCGTTTCATAATGGATTTTTAGGTGTTTTATCAATCTTTATTGTTGCAGGTTTCTCATTCCAAGGTACAGAGCTAATCGGTGTTGCAGCAGGTGAGACAGAACATCCAGAAAAAAATGTTCCAAAAGCTATCCGTCAAATTTTCTGGCGCATCCTTTTATTTTATGTTTTAGCTATTATCGTAATTGGTTTATTAATTCCTTATACAGATCCTGGTCTAATGAAAAATGACGTGGCTGTTAGTCCATTTACTTTAGTATTTGAAAAATTAGGTGTTGCATTTGCGGCTTCTGTAATGAATGCAGTTATTTTAACATCAGTTTTATCGGCAGGTAATAGTGGAACATACGCATCTACTCGTATGTTATATACGCTAGCAATTGAAGGAAAAGCTCCTAAATTCTTAACAAAAGTAAATAAAAATGGTGTTCCTACAAATGCTTTATATATAACACTTGCAGTTGGTTCACTTGCTTGTTTATCTTCATTTTTCGGTGAAGGTCAAGTGTATACTTGGTTATTAAATTTATCAGGCTTATCAGGTTTCCTTGCTTGGTTAGGTATTGCGATTTCTCATTACCGTTTCCGTAAGGGTTATGTTGCTCAAGGAAAGGATTTAAAAGATTTACCTTATCGCGCAAAATGGTTCCCACTAGGTCCAATCTTAGCATTCTTAGCTTGTTTATTTATTGTACTAGCTCAAAACTGGCAAGCTTTCACTGGTAAGGCAATTGATTGGCAAGGTGTACTTGTTTCATACATTGGAATTCCTGTATTTTTAATTGTTTGGTTAGGTTATAAATTTAAACACAAAACGAAAGTTGTTTCTTATAAAGAGATGGATTTATCTAGAAAATAATATCAACATGTAGAAACAGTACTAAAAATTTGATTTTCAGACTGATTGCGAGCGCATGTCTTTCGAGGCGCGAAGC
>NZ_NUYF01000010.1:0-127708 GCF_002566505.1 Bacillus sp. AFS077874 | reverse complement strand
GTTTGTCAACAGTCTGAAGCCCTTTCATCTTTGATGAAAGGGTTTTTTAGTCATTATAACGATTTTTATGTAAATTTGGAATTTTTGTTCACAAAAACTAATACCTTTAGTATTATAAAACTAAAGGTATTAGTTTTTATTATTAGGAGGGTATAAAATGAAGATTACGAAAAATAATTATCTTTATGAGTTGAGCTTTTTACCCAATTTCTTTCCTGTAAATTGTTTTTTAGTTGAAGAAGAAAACGAACTTACGTTAATTGATACAGCACTATCCTTTAGTGCGACTAAAATTATTGAAGCAGCTAATCAAATCGGCAAAAAAATTACGAATATCGTTTTAACGCATGCACATGGTGACCATGTTGGAGCGCTTGATCAATTAAAATCACTACTTCCTGATGCAGTCGTCTCCATTTCAAAAAGGGATGCAAAATTATTAAAAGGAGACACTAGTTTAGAAGCTAGTGAGCCAAATACTCCTATAAAAGGTGGCGTCCCTAAAAATATCCAAACTATTCCGGATCAGTTACTACAGGAAGGAGACACTATTGGTTCTTTAATAGCAGTTGAAGTTCCCGGTCATACACCAGGTTCAATGGCATTTTTAGATCAACGCACAAATGCTATTATCGCTGGTGATGCTTTTTCATTAAGAGGTGGTTTTGCAATCTCTGGTCAATTGAAAGTTTTATTTCCTTTTCCTTCAATGGCAACATGGAATAAAGATGCTGCTTTAAATAGTGCTAAGAAAATTAGTGAATTAAAACCTACATTATTAGCAGTCGGTCATGGTACGATGTTAAGTCATCCACAAGAAGCAATTGACCGTGCTCTTAAAAAGCAGTAAGTGAAGGGGAATTCGTAATGTCACCAAGGATTGGATTGAATTTTAATCAATTACTGAGTACTTCAATTAAAATTGTCGATACAGAAGGCTGGGAGGCTTTAACGATTAGTTATCTTGCAAAGAAGCTAACGATTCAACCACCATCGATTTATAATCATATTAAGAATTTGGATGAACTAAAAAATAGTGTTGCATTACATGGGATTACGCAACTTTATGAAAAACTTCTTGAATCGGTTGGAGGTAAAAATAATGAGAAAGCAATTTTTGCATTAGCTTTTGCTTATCTTGATTATGCTAGAACCCATCCTGGTTTATATAAAGCTACCTTATCTCCGTCTCAAACACCAGGTGATGATTATCATTTAACTGGCAAAAAAATATTGAACTTAATCTATGAGTTATTGAAACCATTTAATTTAACGGATATTGAACTTATTCATGCGGTAAGAGGTTTAAGAAGTTTACTTCATGGTTTTGTTTCGCTTGAAAAAAGTGATGGATTTGGTATAAATATTCCAATTGATGAAAGTGTACTTTTTGTATTGAAAAATTATGTAAGAAATTTGAAGCCGGATCTAAAGAAATAATCAAAAGGATAGGAAGGTTTAAATACCTTCCTATCCTTATTTATAGAATTTATAGAGAAAATACGTTTTTATTTAAAATTAAGCGTTTACGCCGTCTTTGAAGTTTTTATTCCAGTTTTTATCTCCCATATGTTCAAGATCTTCAGTAGTACGTTCTAATACGTCAATTAGTAACGTCTTCATATGGTGAATATTGTTATAAAATAATTTTTCTTCTTCTAAATCTGGTTTTGCATGATGAGCTGCCTTAATTGCTGTTTCTTCACGAAATCTTCTAACTTTTAAGTCTAACTCATCAAAGACGTGTTTTACATACTTTACAATATTTCTATGGTTTAACGTATTTCTCTCATTTAATTCCTCTAATTTGTTTACCATAGTCATTTTCCTCCATGAATTAAGATTAAAAGATTAATATTGATTATACTGAATCAATGTGAAAAAACAATATAAATTATAAATTTTTAACCATTATAATCAAAACCTTATGATTCGATTTCAAGTTAAAATCGTATTTTTTTCCATCTGATGTATGCTAAAATGACTTAATAATATTTTCTATTTTGCATAGGAGGCCTATTATGAAAGCAATTGTTATTCACCAATATGGAGATAGCTCTGAGTTTAAAAATGTTGAACTTTCAATACCGAAGCCATCTGGTCATCAAGTTTTAGTTAAAGTTTCTGCGACTAGTATCAATCCAATTGATACAAAGATTAGAAAAGGAATTGTACCAAATGCGTTCCATCCTAAATTTCCGATGATTTTACATAGTGATTTTTCTGGTGAAGTTGTTGAAGTTGGTGAAAATGTTTCACGTTTTTCAGTTGGAGATTTTGTTTTCGGTTTAAATGTCTTTACGGGTACTCTTTCAGATTATTTTTTAATAGAAGAAACAGTAATTGCTAAAGCTCCAAAAAATTTACCAATTCAAGAAGCTGCAAGTTTACCACTAACAGCTATTACTGCATGGGAGGCACTTTTTGACAGAGGTAATTTAAAACAAGGTGATCATATTTTAATTCATGGCGGGGCAGGTGGCGTTGGTCATCTAGCTATCCAGTTGGCGAAAGCTTTTGGAGCTACTGTTACGACAACTGTTTCGTCGAATGAAAAAGCTGATTTAGTTAAAGCACTAGGTGCAGACCATGTCATTAATTACAAGGAAGAGTCCGTCCAAGAATATGTTAACCGCCTAACGGATGGGCAAGGCTTTGATCTCGTTTTTGATACTGTCGGTAAAGAAAACCTAGATAAATCCTTTATTGCAGTTAAACCAAAAGGTACTGTTCTAGCAATCGCAGCACGTTCGACGCATGATTTAACACTATTACATAACAAATCTTTATCTTTACATGTAATTTTTATTTTACTTACTCAAAAAACAGAGGAAGGGCGCAAAGAACATAGCGCTATTTTGAATAAAATTGCTACTTTAGTTGAAGAAGGTAAGCTAAAACCACTTATCAATCCTAAATCTTTTACATTTGATCAAGTGAAGGACGCTCATGATTACTTTGAAAATAATGAAGTTCAATATGGTAAAGTATTAATTGAAAATAAGTAATGTTTTGAATCCCTTTTGCATATGCATGGGGATTTTTTTATCTTCAAACTTCTTTTCCTAAACTTTTTGAATTAGTTCACTTCAACAAAAATCTTTTTACCTTTTTATTAATGGATACGTCAAGGCTTCGTAAAAATTATGTAATTAAGTGATTTGTTCGCGAAATCAATAAGATTAATCTTTTTCTTCTCATGGTATTTAGTCAATAGTGGTATATAATGGAAATATAATTCGTGGAATAAAGGATGTGAAAACGAGGTAGAAATTTTCTCCCTCTATTCAAATGAAAATAAAATTAATTATTGCTGATGATAATTCATTTATAAGGGAAGGACTTAAAATCATTTTGAGCTCTTATGAAGAGTTTGAAGTATTAGAAACAGTAAATGATGGGAATGAAGCGTTAAAATATTGTCAAAATAATGAGGTAGATGTTGCGCTTTTAGATGTTCGAATGCCAAATATGAATGGCGTAGAAGCTACGAAGCATATTTCCGAGCAAACTAAAACAAAGCCACTTATTTTAACGACTTTTGATGATGATGAGTACATTATTGATGCTGTTAAAAATGGAGCAAAGGGCTATTTATTAAAAAATAATGAACCAGAACGAATTCGAGAAGCGATCAAAAGTGTTTATCATGGAAATACAGTCATGCAAGATTTAGTATTAGATAAAATTAGAACGAATTTATCAAGCAATGCAAGTACTGCAGATACGAAAATCGATACGAGTTTGTTTACCCAAAGAGAATTAGATGTAATGGCTTTAATCGCAAAAGGGTTTTCGAATAAGGAAATTTCTAAGCAAATTTATATTTCTGAAGGTACAGTTGCTAACTATATTACTTCAATTCTCGGAAAAACTGGGCTAGAACATCGAACACAAATTGCTATTTTCTATATTACTGGGAAAGTAGACTAACGCGAGGGAGTTACATATGGAGCGTTGGATTATTTTAAATAAACTCGTTGTAATCTTTTATATAGCTCTAATTTGTATTCAAAAAGAAATTCCTAATTTCTCTTGGTTACTATTTGCATTACTTGTTTATTTTTGTTTAAATATTAGTCTTTACTTAATAAAAAATAGATCGTTGATAAAATTTTTACTAATCTTATCAATTTGTTTAAGTGTCTATTCCAGTTTAAAGATTCAGCCATTATTTCTTTTACTACTGCCAATGTCGATCTTAGAGCTTGTTTCTTTTTTTACTTCGAAAAAATGGATTGGTTGCTTTCTTGCACTATTTCCAATTTTCTACTTATCTAATTCTTTACAGCCTATTTATGGATTAATTTCATTATTTAGTTTTATCGTTTTTTCGCTTTTTAATTTGTATAACACTAGATTACGGTTTAAAGAAGATCAAATTGACAAAATGAGGAGAACGATTCAAAAGCTGTCAAAAAAGATAAATAACCATAATGAGTTTATTGAGCAATCGGAATATACCTTTAAATTGGAGGAACGAAATCGTATTTCTCAAGAAATACATGATAAAATAGGGCATTCAATGACAGGTGCGCTATATCAAATGGAAGCAGCTAAACATTTAATGAGTACTAATCAAGACAAAGCATTAGAATTGCTTCAAAATGCGATTAATATTTCAAAGGACGGAATTGAAAACATAAGACTTACTTTAAAAAATATGAAGCCTCCAACTGAACAAATGGGAATTCATCATATGAAATTATTCATAGATGAATTTTCTGCTAAGCATGATTTAAAAACATTGTTTGTCTATAAAGGAAATCTCGACTTTATTACGCCAATTCAATGGAAAGTAATTCAAGAAAATGTAGTTGAGGCTTTAACAAATACGATGAAATATGCAAATGCTACAGAGGTTTCGATTGAAATACATGTCATGAATAAAATGATAAAAACAAATGTAAAAGACAATGGTAAAGGGAAAGTTAAAATTAAAAAAGGTTTAGGCATTATTGGGATGGAAGAGAGAACTGTGGCTATAAACGGGAAAATAATAGTGGATGGTCATGATGGTTTTTCAGTTACAACTTTGCTTCCAATCCAATAATTTCAACATGTGATATGAATTTCTATTAAGTCCATCATGATTTTGCCTAAATAAAAACATGAATATTCTCATGTGAAAAGGGTGAACTAATACACTGATATTAGTTCACCCTTTTGCTTATAATAGCATCATACACAAAGCTTAAGAGGTGAGAGGATGAAAGTTTTAGAGATAAAAAATTTAACTAAAAAGTTCGGGGATTTTATAGCAGTAGATAATATGTCTTTATCAATTGAAGAAGGAGAAATTTTCGGATTTCTTGGAGCAAATGGAGCGGGAAAAAGTACGACAATTAATATTATTTCAGGGCTACTTCGAAGTAATCAAGGTACTGTAGAAATCCTAGGAAAAAACAGTAAGAAGAATAGTAAATTCGCAAAAATGAATATTGGAATGGTACCTCAGGACTTAGCTATTTATGAAGATTTAACTGCCTATGAAAATGTTAGATTTTTCGCTGGACTATATGGTTTAAGAGGTTCGGAATTAAATGAAAGAGTAGAAGAGGCATTACAATTTGTAGGGTTAGAAGATAAATTTAAGGACTATCCAAAAAATTTCTCTGGTGGAATGAAGAGAAGGTTAAATATTGCGTGTGCGATTGCACACCGACCTAAACTGATTATTATGGATGAACCAACTGTTGGAATTGATCCACATTCACGAAACTATATTCTTAATAGTGTACGTAAGCTTAATGAAATGGGCTGTACAATCATTTATACGAGCCATTACATGGAAGAAGTTGAAGAAATATGCTCTCGTATTTCGATTATTGATCATGGAAAAATCATCGCTGAAGGAACAAAGGAACAGCTTAAATCGATTATTACGAATACAAAGGATATTCGAATTGAAGTTAAAACGACTGAAAATATTGATGTTACGGAGCTTAAAGCGATTAATGGTGTTGAGAACGTTCATATTTTAGATAATGTTATTACGATTACTTCAGATAATGGTGTGAATAATTTAAATAAAATTATTCAACATTTTATTAATAATGAAATCGAAATCAGTTCATTACAGGAAAATGCGCCTAACTTAGAAACTGTTTTCCTTACATTAACAGGTCGAAATTTACGTGATTAACTTTATGGAAAATTATTTAATAAGGAGGCAATTAGCTTGAATATTTTTAATATTGCTTTCATGGAAATTAAGCGTGACTTTCGAGATGTAAGGAACTTATTTTTTATGTTAGCATTTCCAATCATTTTAATGCTTGTCTTAGGTACTTCACTTTCAAATGCTTTTTCAACATCCGTCCCGATTAAAGATGTGCATGTTTTATATAAAGATCAATCAACAACTGGTGAGTTTTCGCAGTATTTTAACGAATTAATTAAAAGTACGAAAAAGTCTGGAATTCATTTTAAAAAAGCTGCGAGTAATACAAATGGCGAGAATGAAGTGAAACGAAATCATTATGATGGCTATATTTCTATTCAAGATAACGAAATTAAGCTTTATATCAATGAAGGAAACAGTGTTGAGGGTAGTGTTATTCAAGGAATGTTATCTTCTTTTGTAGATAAATATAATGTTAGCGTGGAAGTTGCAAAAGTCGATCCAACTCAAGTTAAAGAAGTCTTTTTAGGTAATTCTCATGATGAGTATATTAAGGACACGTCGATTGCATCAAATAAACAGCCAGGTTCGATGGATTATTATGCGATTGCAATGACGACTATGATTGTTCTTTATGCAGCTATGTCTGCAAGTAAATTGATTACAGGAGAAAGAGTTAGAAAAACGGCTGATCGATTAATCGTTTCTCCTATTTCTAAATTTGAGATTTTTATAGGGAAAATACTTGGAAGTTTAGTTGCTAACTTTCTGTGCATTATTGTTGTTGTCTATTTCAGTAAATTCTTTTTTAAAGCCAACTGGGGTAACCATCTATTATTAGTCTTTATTGTTTTATTAACGGAAGTTCTTCTATCAATTAGTTTAGGCTTGGTTGTAAGCTATATAACGAAATCAAATTCATCATCTAGAGCAATCATTATGATTGTTGTGCAGCTATCTTCATTTTTTGGTGGAGCTTACTTTAAATTGGGCGATACTAGTGGGATATTAAAATTCATTACTCAGCTTTCACCACTTACATGGGTTAATACTGCAATTACAAAAATTATTTATGCAAACGACTTGTCAGCTGCTATCCCGGCGCTTGTTTTTAATATAGGTTTTTCTTTATTATTCCTATTTCTTGCATCTATTTCTCTACAAAGAAGGGAGGGGCTGTAGGATGCAGACAGTTTTTTGGCTAATTTCGAATACTTTAAGAGCTACTTTTAAAAATAAGAAAAATATTATTATGTATATTTTAGTGCCTCTAATTGGTATTTTTATTTCCTTTCTAGCTTATGGTGGTTCCAATAAAACGATCGTTCATGTTGGGGTTGTCAATGAGGATCATCAATATATTGCAAATGATACGATTAAGTTTTTAGAACACTTAGATAACGTTCGTATTGAAATAATAAACAATTCAGATGCCAATGATAAGATCGCTTCAGGATCACTTGATTGTGTTATTTCGTTCCATGATGGTTTTACAGATAGTGTACGTTCTGGTAACCCAAATCATATTCAAATATCTTCAATAAAAGGTGCTCAAATTACTAGCTTTGTAAAATCTTATTTATACAACTATATCGACAATGTTTCAGCTATTAGTAGAGTGGCTAAAACAGACCAAACTAAATTTAATCAAATGTATTCCAACTACCAAAACGCAAGCTTCAAGGTAGCAACAAAAACATTATCAGATTCATCTCAATCTGAAAATATGACGACATATAGTTTAGGCTTTTTGATTATGATTATGTTAATGTCTGCAGGGAATCTTTCTGAAATTATTTTAAAGGAAAAAGAAAATCGAATTTACTACAGACTTTTGTCAGCACCTATTAATGCTAGAAAATATATTTTCTCAAATGTTGTAGTAAATATGATTGTAATGACTGTCCAAGTAATTATTACGCTCCTCTTTATGACGAAAGTGTTTCATATCGATATTCATATTCCATTTTGGGAAGCAGCAGTTGTTATGATGCTTTTTGCTTTGGTCTCAGTTGGGATCTCATTAATGATTGTAGCGTTCTCTAATAGTTCAAAATCATCTGGAGCATTACAGAACTTAATCGTTGTTCCAACTGTTATGATCTCCGGTTGTTTCTGGCCAATCGAGATTATGCCATCATCAGTACAAAGAATTGCGGATTTTCTTCCACAAAGATGGACGTTAGAGACATTGACGAAGTTGCAACAAGGAAGTAGTTTAGGAAGCTTATATTTAAATATTTTAATCCTACTAGTTTTTGCGGCTGCATTTTTCTTAATTGCTATTTATAAGTTTAGTCGTAATAGTTCTACAAGAAATTTTGTGTAGATACAAAAAAAATCCATCTCTTTGTTTCAGAGATGGATTTTTTAGCTATTTTATTAGTCCATTAAACTACAAATTTCAATAAAATGACCGTCTGGATCTGCTACATATGCTACTGTTTGACCCCATGGTTTTGTAATTGGTTCTTTGATGATGTTGACACCTTTGGTTCGTAAATCTTCTATTGTAGAATGCACATCATCTGTTACAAATCCGATTTCAAAGGTTTGAGAGGATGCTTCAGTACTTTTATAACTTAATCCAGTAAGCTCTTGAACATTGCCACGTTCAATCATAGCAAGTACGGTATTGTCAGTATCTAATTCGACATACGTACCGTGATTTCCACGAATAGGAAGGCCTAAAGACTCAGTATAGAAAGTAAGAGATTTCTCTAGATTTGAAACATATAAAATTAAATACCTCATTTTCAACATTTCATTAACCTCCAGAATAGTTTAATCTCTTTTTCTTTCTACAGATATAAGGTATTTACCTTCTTACATTGGTTAGTGCTTATTCAAACTGATACGTATAGAATGATTCCTTAGCAAAAAATGATTTTAATCGATCATCGGGTATATCCTCAAATTTTTCGATTTTAACGACATCTTTTAGCATCGCCTCTGTCTGAGAACGGTGTGCTTTCATCGTTCTTAGTTTCTGGGTTGCAACATCCATTACATCATTCACGATATCTGGTTTTCCTAAAACTTCAAAGCGTTCTTTTGTAATCGCGATACACCATACTGTTGGACGATCTTCCTTATCCATTCGTCGAACTGCTTCAACAGCAGCTCTTGCAGTTGCATCGTGGTCTGGGTGGACACCATGTTCTGGATAAAAAGTAATTAATAAAGTTGGCTGAATCTCGTCGATGATTTCCTTTATTGGATTAATTACATCCTCAGGGTCTTCAAATTCAATTGTTTTATCATGGAATCCTAGCATTCTTAAATCTTGGATTCCCATTTCCCTACAAGCGTCGATTAATTCGTTTTTACGTATTGTAGGAAGTGATTCTCTTGTTGCGAAAAATGGATTTCCCATATTTCGTCCCATTTCTCCTAAAGTTAAACAAGCGTATGTAACCGGAATCCCTTTATTTGTAAACTTCGAAATCGTTCCAGCAGCCCCAAAAGCTTCATCATCAGGGTGAGGGAACACAAGTAATACTTTTTCTTGTTTTTGACTCATTTTTAGTGCTCCTCTCTTAAAATGGTGTATAGCTTAAATGTATTGCGATTGCAAGCTTTCCATCCTCATTATGACCTGCTAGTAGGAGGCGACCTTTGTCATCAACTTCAAAATCAGTTAATCCTTCTGCAACAACCCAGCCTTCTTCAAGCTTTAATCCGACACGGTATGGGTATTTACCTGTGATTGTAGCACGGCTAATGATTACTTTCGTATTTCTGATAAAGGCATTTACCGTCATTACTTTTTCATTAAAGTGATTAGCATATGCACCATTTGTAGTTTCTAAATGTAAATAGACTGTTTGATTTATATAATTTTGAAGTGCATCTTGGGCAGCACCAATTTCTAATTTTTGCATTTTCTCGTACCTCCTTTAAAAAGTATTATAATCCAACTTTCCCTAAATTGGTAATTTGTTGGCTTGTGATTTTGAACATAAAAAGATCCCTATCTAATTGGGTGATAGGGATTGGGGGGATGTGTATAACATGATTACTAAAACTTAACTGTTTAAATATTCAGTTAATTTATATTTAATATACATGATGGGAAAATATTCGTCAACCACTTTTGTTAAAAAAATTTAAAATATTCAAAAAATAAGAAACTAAGGTAATTAATGGTATCTTTTTATTGATAATACGTGACTAAAACTCGACAAAAAAGACTAGTTTTTGTGTAAAATAGTCAAATTTTTACTTGTTTTACCTTTTTTTCCTTTTCTAAAAAGATATTAATTGTTAAACTAGAGTAGAATAATATTTTTAAAGGGAGGTTTTTAACGTGAAGGCAGAAGCGCGAAAACTATATAATCCACAAAGAGAAGAATTAAACAAGCCTTCTCGTAATCAATTTCCGCAGACTAAAAAAAGAAAAACAATACGAATCCATCGAATCATTTTGACAACATTATTTTTGTCTTTAATTGTCGCGTCTGGAATATATATGTATAGTCAAAACAAGATCGCTTCGGCAAAGCAACATGAACTTTCAACATTACATGTCGAACAAAAAAAAGTAGCTAAAACTGAAAAAGATTTAAACAGACAGATTAGACTATTAAATGATCCGGATTTCATAGCAAACTATGCTCGTGATCAATACATGTTCTCTAAAAAAGGAGAAACAATCATCATCGTGCCGAAATCGAAAGATGAGATCAAATCAAACTAATAATTAATTAAACTTAAAGATTCTCATATAGGTGGGAATCTTTTTTCTATATTTATTATAGAACTAATGTTCGTTTTATGCAAATTTGAAGTCGAACGTACGAGCTTAAATAGGAAGAAGGGAATAGAATTATTTCATATCTTTTACATTTTTGTCTTATAAACAGACTCTTTCTCTTATCACTTTGTTGTCTATTTAGTTCTAATTACCCATGATTTCTACAAAATTTTTACTATTCTGAAAAATACATCTTTGTTATAATTTAAATAAGCTTAAATAAGGAGGATTAACATGAAAAAGTTCATTTACGTTTTTGCTATTTTAATTGTACAAGTAATTTTGACGTTCCTTGTTAGTGTTCTCTCGGATTCATCGGCTAGTAATATTGCTATTATGGTAGGATTCGTTACGACGGTCTTCCTTTATTGGAAAACAGCTAAAAAAGTAAGTTATACTCCTCTGCAGCGATATCAATGGTTGCGTGCTGCTGGATTAGAATTTAATGACTTACATAAAGATTTTCAAAGAAAAATTGCTATTAAAGCATCGTTAATTTATAGTTTTTCAGGTTTAGTTGTTACTTTGTATACATCACATATTTTATTATAAGGAATAGTCAAAAAAAATGGACAAGCATACTAATTGCTGTCCATTTTTTTGTTTTTTATTCTAATTCATGTTGTAGGCGTTTAATACGTCTTCTATATGCAATTGATGAAACAAGAATACTTAATTCGTATATAACTAACAATGGTAAGCTTGTCATCATATCAGATACAAAATCAGGCGGTGAAATTGCTGTTCCGATAATAATAAGGATAAAATATGCAAATCGTCGAGATTTTCTTAAAAATGCTGGTGATACGATTCCGATACTTGTTAAAAATAGTATAATGACTGGTAAATCAAAGAAAAACGCAAAAGGAACAACTAAGTTAAATAAGAAGCTAAAGTAGCGTTCAGCTGTGAATGTAACTGTTACTAAGTCTTCTCCGATGTCCTGTAAAAATTTTAAAACGTTTGGAAAGATGAAGTAATAGCCAAATGCTAATCCACAAACGAACAATAAGAATAAAGCTGGTATGTAAAGCATTGTGCTTTTTCGTTCTTTTACATGCAAGGCCGGCTTTACAAACGCCCATATTTGGTAAGCTATGACAGGGATACTACACGCGATCGCGAACACTCCACCAATCATTAGATAAATCCAAAGGACATCACTTGGACCAAGTGCTAGAAGCTTTCCATGCAAATCTTGTACAAGGAAATTGAATATAGCTTTCGTATAATATAATCCAATTCCTAAAAAAATAACGAATGCAACAATAACTTTTATTATTCGATTTCGAAGCTCATCTAAATGGTCAATGACACTCATTTCTTTTTCTTGCATAATTTCCCCCAAAGCAAACTGTGAAAGTATTTTATTACACTTTATAGTATAAATTGGCTGGCGATGTTGATTACTCGATGTAGTTTGCCAATTCTAGGAATAAAGTGTAAGTGCAACTACGTCTTTAGTCTTCGCCTAATAGGCTCACCAATCGACTAGTTTTCTATAATACCTAAGCTTCCTATATTTTGTCAGAAAAAAGAACAATCGTCAATGAATATAAAGACATTAATTATTCTTAAATTACCATCATTTGTTAATTTAAGAATATGAAAACTAACCTTATCCGACTATAATAAAAGTATGAATATGTAAGATAAGGAAGGTATGAATTTTTGGATGGAAAAAGTCATGTAATTGTAGGACTATTTGCAACTGGTGTCACAATGTATGCAACAAAAAATGATTCTATGACCGTCCCACTTATAGTTGGTGCAATCAGTAGTTTGGCTCCTGATTTAGATCATCATAATGGTTCACTAACAAAGAAAGTTTCAATGCCGCTAAAAGTTCTGTTCAGCTTATTATTTTTAGCAGTTACATTATTTATTGTTGTGAAGACAGGGAAGTTAATTTATTCTGGATCATGGATTTATGCAGTAGGTATTCTCTTATTATTTATTATTTGTGTTAGCTGGTTACGGAACTTGAAAACAATATTAATGTTAACAGGCATATTAATTGCAGTTATTGGTTGGTTTTTCTTTTATGGTTATTGGTCAATTTTTGCGCTTGGATTATTTATTGCTGTTTCTTCGAGATTAAAGCATCGTGGACCAACTCATTCTCTTTATTTTTTAGCCGTTTGGAGTGGAATTTGTTATTTGCTGCAAAAAGACTTAATGATAAATGGGTTATGGTTAGCTGGTACAGTGGGTTATTTTTCTCACCTATTAGCGGATCAGTTGTTTACAAAACAAAGTATTAAGTGGTTATAGACCTCTTTAATTGTCACATTTTTTTATTAAAAAAGATCCATACTAAGAAAGATGTGAAGATGAAAGAAGGGTCAATATTGAAAAAAATAAATTCTCTAATATCCATGTGGATTTTGTTTTTTATGCTTGCTTTGTCAATCCCGGTTGATGCCAGTAGTAATACGTATAACCATCAACGTATTAAAGTGAATACTAATTCTTTTGTTTCTAGCAAACAACCATCAACGCATCTTGCAATTAGGAGATCGTATCGTTCTAATAGAAGTTATCGACCAACAGCACCTAGGTCCAGCTATCGATCGTATAGAAGTCCTGGAAGGAATTTTTTAGGGTATGCAGGTGCATTTGGGTTAGGCTCTCT
Organism: Bacillus sp. AFS077874; assembly: GCF_002566505.1. Classification (NCBI taxonomy): domain Bacteria; kingdom Bacillati; phylum Bacillota; class Bacilli; order Caryophanales; family Bacillaceae; genus Bacillus; species Bacillus sp. AFS077874. Next base: position 114,193 of record NZ_NUYF01000010.1, on the reverse strand, counting down.
TTTTGGTTCAATGCTAAACCCATTTGGTGGCTACTATGGTGGTCAGCAGTTTGGTTTTTCATTTTTTGGTTTACTATTAGATTTTCTCGTAATAATAGTGATTATTTGGTTTATTAAGAAAATCTTTCGTAGAAACCGATATTAACTTTCCCCTTCCCGAGGTGACTTGTGAAAATCTATTTTGATGAACAAGATGTTGCTAATGCAATTTGTGTATATGTGGCAGATTTAGAAGGAATTCGCCCAGAAAGTGTGCAAATTGAGTTTCAATTTGATGAGGATGACGGGGTAAGCTGCCAAGTTTCGGCCAATTATCGGAACGTATTGTATTATGAGCAACAAATATCTGACGCAATTGGTTTTTACTTGGAAGAGATTCATCGTTTTTCATCCTATGCAATGGAAATCATTATTGGTTTTGATGAAGAAGATGGAATTACGAGTGAAATATCATTTGTCTATTCATAAAACCCTAGAGAGAACTCGACGTTCTTTCTCGGGTTTTTTCGATTGCTTAGGCATAATTGGTTACGTATTCGTAAACAATATCTTGTACTAATTCGTGTAATTCACGGTCATCATTTAATTGTTCGGTAACGATTTGTTCGTACAGTTTATCTAGCATATCAGCTGTAATCCACTGTTCGTGTTCTCCTCTATATTGCATTAACGCTCGTTTAATCATCTGCTTTACAAACTGTCCATCCACTTTTAGTCTTTCCTCCCTTAATCTAATTTTAGTATAGCTAAAATTTTGTATTGTTCCTAGCGAAAAAATTTTATTGAAATCGAACGTATATTCGTTTAATATATGTTTATAATAAAAATAAGAACATTAGTTCTGCTATTTTTTGGAAAATCGGAGTGATATGTATGAGCATTTGTTATGAAGAGTTACCACATCATCGGATATTATGCATCGATATGAAGAGCTTTTATGCAAGTTGTTCTGCGGTCATGCTCGAATTAGATCCATTAGAATGTTATTTAGCAGTTGTTGGAGATGTGGAGAGGGAAGGAAGTATCGTACTTGCAGCTTCCCCGCGATTAAAAAAGGAATTTGGGATTAAAACAGGATCAAGGGTTTTTGAAATACCAAGAGATTCGCGAATCAAAATTGTAAATCCTTCAATGTCAAAATATCTAGAAATCTCAACGAACATAGTAAAGTTATTAAATGAATTTGCACCTTTAGAGGATTTACATGTATACAGTGTTGATGAATGTTTTTTAAAGGTCGATGGAGTGAAGAGATTATGGGGGGATGCATGGGAGATTGCCGAAAAAATTCGTAATGAGATTATGGCAAGATTTCAATTACCTTGTTCGATTGGGATTGGACCAAACATGCTTTTGTCGAAACTCTGCTTAGATTTAGAAGGAAAAAAAGATGGGATAGCGGAGTGGACTTATGAAGATGTTGAAAAGAAACTATGGCAGGTGAGTCCTCTTAGTGAAATGTGGGGTATCGGTAAAAGAACCGAACGAACTTTAAATACAATGGGTATTTTTACCGTAGGACAGTTAGCGAAATATCCTCTTCATTTGCTGGAGAAGAAATTCGGAGTGATGGGAAATCAACTATATCATCATGCGTGGGGAGTAGATCTGTCTGAGCTAGGTGCTCCAATAATGAACGGACAAATTAGTTTCGGTAAAAGCCAAATATTAATGAGAGATTATACGAAAGTCGAAGAAATTAAATTTGTTATTCGTGAAATGTGTGAAGAGGTTGCACGCCGAACTCGTAATGCTAGGAAGGCAGGACGTACGATTACATTAGGAATTGGATATAGTCGGGAAGAATTCGGTGGAGGATTTTCCCATGCGTTTACAATGGATGAACCTACAAATATTACTTCAGATTTGTATGAGATCTGTACAAAACTATTTGATCGATATTATGAAGGGAAGACAGTTCGGCAAATTCTCATTTCTCTTTCGAATATTGTAAGTGATGAAATCATGCAGTTAAATTTGTTTGATCAGAAAAAACCTCAAAAGCGCAATTTAGGATATGTGATGGACGCAGTCCGAAAAAAATACGGATCATCTTCGCTCCTTTGGGCTGTTTCTTATGCGGAAGGAGGAACAGCACTTGCCAGAAGCAAGCTGGTAGGTGGACATAAAGGTTAAAAAATTTCCTTTTGTCCTTTTCCCCCTGCAAGTGAAAGCCACTAGTTCTACCTAAGGTAAAAAGAGAAGAAAAGGAGAAGAATGCCGATGATTCGTGACCGTGGCACAATTAAATGGACGTCAATGATGTTACCAGAACATGTAAAAATGCTTCGTGATTGGAAAGTATCACAAAATTATGAACAACAAAAAGATGTAGATGAACAACTATTAGAGGAAATGAACCGTCATCTTCAACAGGCAATTCACGAAGATGAAAGTGTACAAATTACTTATTATAAAGACCACTATCACCATAATGTAAAAGGAAAAATAGGGAAAATTAATTTACACCAAAATAGGCTATCTATTTATGAAGAACAAGCTGGATATATGGAGCTGTTATTAAGTGATATTGTGGACGTGAAAATCGGATCTTGAACATCCAAAAAAATAATTAACCATTAACGAAAATCCCTCCTTTTTTAAGTACATATACATCGAAAGGGGGAGTTGAAAATGGCACAAATTGCTACTCAACAACTAACATTGTATGTAAATTTACATGCAGGAAAAGATGCACAAGGAAAAATCATTATCAAGAGGAAGGCATATAAAAATGTCCGAGTTGATGTTGATTTAGTGAAGCTAAGTGAAATCGGTAGTGCCTTAGCATCATTGCAAGATCTACCATTAGTAGAGCTAGAAGTATTAAGCAATGGACTACTTTTAAACAGTCTATAAAAAAGGAGGAAAGCGATATGATTCAAACATTAGAGCTTAAATTTTTAAATGAAAACGAAAAGGTTGTTACGCTAACAGTAGACAATCCAACAATTCCAGTTAATCCGACATTAATCAATCAAGTAATGGATAAAATTGTAGCAAACAATGTATTCACTTCTACAAGTGGAATTGTCGTAGCCAAACAAGGCGCACGCTTGGTTGGTAAGGAGATTATTGAGATCGAGTTATAAGTATTATTAGGAAAAGAGTTTTGTAGGTAGTTTAAGACCTTCTGAAATGCAGAAGGTCTTTTCAGAGGTGTAAAATATACATGAGTCAATACTAGAAGTTGTGAAAACGAGCACCCCGTAGTGGAAATCAACATCACTACTCCTTTACAAAAATTTGGAAATTAATTGACAAAGTACAAAAACTTGAGTTTCAGACTGATTNNGTTTGTCAACAGTCTGAGACCTTCTGAAATGCAGAAGGTCTTTTTTTGCGTTATAATAATAAAGAATGAAAACATAAAATAGAAGATAGTTAAATTGTAATAAGAATGCTTTAGTAGAATTGGGGAATAGTTAGCATTCAGATTATAAGAGAATAGTAGAAAAGGAGAGAACGACATGGCACTAATTGCAATTGATATGGATGGTACACTGGTAAATGGTAAGAATGGAATACCAATGGAAAACATTGAAAGCATCCGGGCGGCACAAAAGGAAGGAATCCATGTTGTCATTTCTACAGGTAGAATGTATGAAAGTGCGAAGGAAGTATTAGATGAAGCTGGACTAACTTGTCCAATTGTTTGTTTAAATGGCTCACAAATATATGACTATGAGGCGAAAATTTTACACAACGATTCAATGGATAAAGAAATTTTTGCGAAAGCCTTAAGCATATGTGAAGCGGAAAATAAAACATTTATTATTAGTACTAGTGAAGGATCATTTACAAAGTGTCGAGATACACTATATGATGAATTTTTCACTGATAAGCAAACTGGTAAGACACACAAAGTGACAGCTACTTTAAGAAAAGTTCGAACTTATTCTTCTATTGAGGATTTTAATAATCTTGATGTATATAAAATATTATTTCTTTCCAATAAAGAAGAGGTTATTAGTCGCATTCGTCTAGAACTAATGCAAGAAGAGGGTCTACTGATTACTTCGTCAGGCTCAAATAACGTTGAAATTAATGCAGCAAATGTAAGTAAAGGAGCGGCATTATTAAAGCTTGCACCAATCCTTGGAGTAGATTTAAATGAGAGCATGGCAATTGGAGATAGTTTTAATGATGTCTCTATGTTTAATCGAGTAGGCTTTCCAGTAGCTATGGGAAATGCGAAAGAAGAGCTAAAAGGACACTGTGCATTTGTTACAAAAACAAATGAAGAAGCAGGCGTAGCCCATGCAATTTATCATTTTTTAGATCAAAAACAAAAATTAAAGCAAAGTTAAATTCAATTTATAGACTGGCAAAAGAGAGGAATCAAAAGTCAAAGTACTTTTGACACTCTCTTTTTTTTATGGGAAATATTGCTGATTTTCTAAAATTTGATATAGTTCCATATTAAAGACATAAAGATTGTATAGGCTAACATAATCTAAATATAAACTATAAAGGATGTGGAGTGTTAAAATGGATGCAGCCTTAGGTGTATTTCCAATCATTATTATGCTTTTTTACATTGCAATTCCTGTAGGTCTTATAGTAGTAATCTCCTACTTCTATAAATTATTTAAAATCCGAAACGAGGAATTAAAGAAGCACAATGAACTATTAAATCGGATTGTAAATGTACTAGAGAGGTCTTAGACTTTCGCAATCCTAGATGATTTAAAAGAACTAGTCGGAAGATGACTAAGGTTAGTATATAAATCAACTTAAAACCATTGATAACACTGAGTTTAAGTGAATTATTTTAGTATGTTTTATCGTCGTTTTTTATAGTTTTACATCATTTTTTACATCAGATTTACATCAATTCATAATAGATTTACATTTTCTAAATTAGAAAAGAACTGCAAATTTAGCAGTTCTTTTTTATTTATTGTCTATCACTATATTTAAATAGCTTTTATTTAGCCTGAATTTGATAGTAGGAATTATTTTAATACACCCTAAACACCTTGAACTGTTATCTCTTCTAAAAACGGCCTTTAAATGGAAAATAGATCTATTTTCATTTTTGTTTAATTAAAAGGTTAATATTTGCATACAATTATATCCAATAAGAAGCCAATTATGTCAGTAAAACCCATTTATTTGAATAAATTTGGATAATAAATCATAACTATGAAAAGTCCACATTATGCAAAACCAGTAATGGAAGGAATGATACTGTGACGAATGATAACACTTTTGATTTTATTGTGATTGGTGCAGGAACAGCAGGTGGTGTAATTGCAAAAAAATTATCAGATGACAAAATTACTTCCGTTTTGGTCCTGGAACCAGGCACAAATATGGTTCAAGAGCTAAGCAGCCCTTCAGGTGCAGTATCAGGTGTTTTGTCTGCTGATAATAGGCATTCCTTTAATATATTTACAAATGTACAACCCGGAATTGGGAACCAACAACTTAGAGTATCAGGCGGTAGAACAATCGGTGGAAGCTCCGAGCATAATGCCATGTATGCTGTACGGGGAAGCAAGGAACTTTATGATGAATGGGCACGCTTAGTGGGACCTCAATGGAGTTATAACAGTGTAAGGCCTTTATTCAAAAAAAATGAAACCTATACTGGAAAGACTCAACAACCAGAAGAACGAGGGAAAAAGGGCCCTATTTTTGTCAGACAACAAATCATTCCTAAGGATGGGATTACCGTTACATTAGCAAAGGCAACATCAGAAATATTAGATATTCCCATAGTCGAGGATTACAATACTGGTATTAGGGATTGTACTTTTTTTAAATCGCAGTTTTTAAACAAAGAAGTAAATGGAAAGTTTGTTCGCTCATCTACTGCAACAGGATATTTAAACAGTAAAATAGTGACACAAGGAGATGAGTTCCATCCAGATGAAGTTGGAGTTGGTGGCAGAGAGTTAGTTATTTTGGTAAAAACAACAGTAAATAAAATTCTATTTAAGCAAGAAGGACAAATTCAAGTTGCAGTTGGAGTTGAATTTGTCAGAAACGGCAAATCAAATAAAGCATTCGCGAAAAAGGGAATAATTCTTAGTGCAGGAAATTTATCTTCTGTTATATTACAACGTTCGGGAATTGGGGATCCGGATGATCTGAAAAGAGCAGGTATAGAAACTTTAATTTACAGTCCAAATGTAGGACATAACTTTCAAATCCAATTTACAACCGGATTGGGAGTTGAAGTTAAAACCGATCGGATTTTAGAACTCATCGCTGCAGACCCAGACAATCCAATTACACTAGGTGCATTTAATGCAGATCGAGGTAAAGGAGGGCGCCGCCTTCAAATAATAGGATCACCAGCACCGTCGTTTCTTCCTGCCTCAGAGGTATTGGAAAATAATTGGGATTTCGATCCAAAAAAGAAGAGCAATATCATAAGTTTTGGACTTTTTGACGATAACCCAAAAAGTAGAGGTACTATTATGGTCTCACACAGCGATCCTGAGGCATATCCTACCATAGACCTTAATCCGCTTGGAGATGTAGATGACCTGAATTTCATGGTTGATCAGTTTATTGAGACCCACAACATTATGAAGAAAGCACGTGAAATCGATCCTGAAGGAATATTCAAAGTCGTATTCCCTCCTGAAAATATCTTTGAGATAAAAAATATCAAAGAAAAGCGTAAAAAATTAGAAAGTTTCGTTAGAGCCTCATATCGTAATGTTTTCCACTTTGGAGGTCAATGCAAAATGGCAAAGAGTGTTCGGGAAGGTGTCGTAGATGGAGAATTGAATGTTTTTGGAACAAAGAATCTTAAAGTAGCTGATCTTTCAGTCGCTCCTATTTTACCAGATGGCAACACTTCACTCCCTTCTCAAATTATTGGATTAAATGCTGTACGATTCATTCAAGAATAATCTCCAATTTAACAATTATTTGGTGCTAATTTTTTCACCCTTTTTTCTTCTACTTAGACGTTGGTGTTATTTTTAATTGGTGTCCTAGTTAAACATTATTATAACCAGATGTACCACAGAATATAGAATACTTTAGCTACAAGCATTGACAACTAGGACACATAAAATGATATAAGTGATTTGTTAGAGATTCCTTAAGATAAAGAACCATCTTTCATCGTACATAAACAGGTTTGTGAAGCATTGTACTTAAACTAACGCATGCGTGTGCGGCCGAGCATAGGTCGTGTCATATAACGGGTGGGATTCCCGTCGAGTAAGAACTAGCCAATCGCTCGTAGCGAGTCTTGGAGGATTAAAGGTAACTTTAATCTTTAAGCGTAGACAGTTAGGTGGCGGGCCGAAAGCCAAATGGTTGAAGGGATTGTACACGGGTATAACATCAGTCACTATTGTTTTCCGCCATTACTTGAATAATTTAGATATTCATTCTTCTCTTACTTTAACAAATACAATAAAAAAGCCCACTAAAAAGTGGGATTTAACTTCTATTTACATCAAATTTACATCAACAATTAATTTTATATCTACTAAAACATTGATATATCAACGTTTTTATCAAAACTACCTTAGTCCGATGATGACTAAGTTTTTTTAAATCTATTAAAATTGAAAAAAAATAAAAAAACTAGTGGACATGCTGTAACGAAAAGAAAAAACTTTCATATTAATAAACTATATCAACAAATATAGACAAGCCTTTAATATGTTACTCCTAAGAGGATTTATGTCTAAATAATAAGAAAAGGTGATAGTATGAGATACCCAAGACCGCCAAGACATCATTTTCCACCAATACATCCTGGCGAAAGTTTTGCATTTGTTACTAATAGTGGTGGAACAGTTTCTGTTATAAAAGAAGGTACAATTGTAACTTTTCCATCATTTCAGTATTTAGGTGAAGGAGTTACAATTGATCGAGCAAATGATCGACTAACAGTTGAAGTACCAGGTAATTACTTTATTACTTACACAGTGAATTTAAATGCACTATTAGACGTATCTACAAGAATATTAGTAAATGGTAGACCTATAAATGCATCAGCAATCGTAAATGAAGTGAATAGATCCATTTACGGTAGCCAAATGATCTTACCATTAGACGCTGGAGATACAATTTCACTTCAATTGTTTGACTTTGTTGGAGATGTTAAGTTGTTACAAGGCGCTGGAGCTACAATTAATCTATTCAGAGTTCATTAGTACAAGTTTTAATCGTTACTCCTCAAAAGATTCCCTATTTGCGTTACAAGAATGCACTGCTTTTTAAAAAGTGGTGCATTTTTTAATAGGCATAAATCATAAAGTAATAAAGGTGAATCTAGTAATAACCACGAAAGTACATATCGTAAAGTATAAAATTAACAAGGGAGAATGATCTATGAGTAAAAAAGAGTTTCTATTAGATCAATTAGAAGTCTGTAGAAATGTTGAAAGTTGGATTCAACCTTTAAGTGTAGCATTGGAGAATTTAAGTTTAGAGGATATAAGTTGGAGACAAAATGATTTTACTCATACGATCGGTGAAATCGTATACCATCTGTATTTCTATAATGAACGATGGTTGAGAAGATTTAATGGAGAAATACCAACTGAAGTGATAGAAAGTAATGCTTCAACTTTTCGGGAGATGGAAAATTTAACAAAAAAAGATTGGCAGTCGCTTGTTAAACGGTTAGATGAGAATTTAGCGAATTGGCAGCAAGCTATAAAAGAAGCAGATGAATCAAAGCTTTATGAACAAATTCCAAATTTTCCAGTAGATGGAATCTGGTGGAGAGCGTTATCTAATCTATGTACTCATAATGCTTATCATATTGGGCAAATCCTCTACATACGAAAAGCACTAGGTTCATGGGTATCAAAAGAAGAGTAGGAAGCTAATACGGATAATAAACATCATTAAATAATTTATATTGTCGTATAGGAAATAGTAGGCTATTTTGGAAGAAGTGGTAATGGATGGAAATAGAATTGAAAAAAGATAAATAAAGGAAAATGGGGAACTAAAGATGATCACACAAAATGTTAGGGGTTACATTTTGAATAAGTACAATATAAGCGAAGTGGATTTTTTAGGAAAAGGGCAAGAAGCAGAAGTTTACTCTTATGATCAAACGAGAGTCTTAAAATTATATAAACCAACCGCATATTCAAAGTTAGAAATATTAAAGCAATTTTATGAATCAATGAATTCAAGTGATGCAAATTTTGAATTACCAAAAATTCACGAGATAATAAAAGAGAAGGATGTTATTTTAACAATTGAAAAACGAATTGAAGGCAAAAATATTCAAAAGGATTTATCAAATTATGATGAGCAAGTATTAGATTCTTTCTTTGAAAACTATCTATCTACAATAGTAAGTATTCAAAAGATTGAATTGGAAGAGCAATTTAAAGGCATTAAATTATTAAGTGATTATGATGAAATTTATACAAAGGACTGGAACGATTTTTTAAAACAATCGTTACTAAGAAAAAATACAGAAGTAGATCGATATTTGAAAAGAGATGTATTAGATTACGAAGTGAAATTAAAACGATTAATGGATGCATTTTCAGTTGGATATGAAGGGGAATATGCATTAGTACATGGTGATTATTATCCATCAAATCTATTAGTAAATTCAGATGGACGAATTAATGGTGTAATTGATTTCGGATTAATGACGTTATATGGGGACCCATTATTTGATGTTGCACTAAGCTGGATTTTATTTGATTTATATGATGAATTGGGTGAAATAAAGCTAGAAAAATATTTAAATAAAGTAGTTAATCAATTAGGGGAAGAAGTTAGAAGTACAATCTATTTGTACGTTCTATTTTATAGTATCTATTCGGCAAATTTCTTTTCAGAAACTTGCAGTGATGGACACTATCAATGGAGTGTTCGTAATTTAAATAACGAAAAGTTTTGGGCTGCACTAGAAAATTAATGAAAATATGAAACTACTAATAAAAAAATGCTCACTATTAAATAGTAAGCATTTTTTTGTTTATTTATTTACTTCTGATTTAACTAAACCAGCTACAAGTATATAACGCTGTGGTGCATGTCCAATAAAATTAAACGGATAACAAGTGCTTACCGTTAAAGTAGGTCTTGGTTTTGGGATAATAACAGTACGATCATCTTTATCAACGATGCGAATCTTATGAACTTTGTAAGTAAATGTACCAGCCGAAGTTTTAACAATTAACGGATCGCCCACTTTTACTTTGCCAAGCTCACGGAATACAGTATCTCGATGTCCAGCAAGAACACTATTATCTCTTTCACCTGGCATCACAGATTTAGCATAATGACCTATTCCTTTTGCAAGCTCATCCTCATCTGTCCCGTGGAAGATTGGTAGAGTTGCAGAAATTCGAGGAATTGTTAATGAACCCATTTCATCGCCAAATTTAGGATAAGTCGTATAAAGCGGTTCGTCTCTTTTAATTTGCTTCAATTTAGTTGCTGTTTCTGTTTTGATTTCTTTTTTGAAATCATCCTTAGAGTGTTTATACAGCACATAAGTTTTAATTAAAGAATAAGCATTTGTTGTAGCAAAAAATAATCCGACAATAAAAAGGAGTGCTGAAAAAATAAGTATAACTTTTCGTTTACGATTCATAGCTTATCGTTTAACAATTACCTTTTTACGTAAAACAACAGCAGTTAACATCATTAACATACCAACCATTGTCCATTCAGTTGTATGAGTTGCAGTAGTTGGAAGTTTTCCGCCATTTTCTGTTCTTACAATAACATTAGGTTTTGGGTTCTTAGTTGCTGGTTTTGGGTTTTTAATTGCTTTTTGAGTATCTTTAACGATATCTACTATTTCATCATCACCAATTACTTCATCTGCTGAAAATAAAGCGTCTAATAATAGATTACCAGCGTTGTCATAAATCTCTAAATATACTTTTATATTTTCCATAGAATCCATAGAATCATCCATAGTAAGTAATTTAGCAAAAGTTAAAGGAGTTTTAACGCCATTTTGTTCAATTGCAACTTTAATATCGATTTTTAAAGTAGATTGAAGCTCTTTAACGATATTCATTAATTCTACTTTTAATTCAGCTGGTAATTCTTCTGGAGTAGCCTCAGTATCCATTGAGAAAAATTCAGGATAATTTTCTTCTAAAGCAGATGCACGTTCTCCTAGTGCTTCTAATTTTGCTTCAATAGCAGGATCATCATTTACAACTTTTTCTAGGTATGCAGATAGATTATTAATCTCCGCTTCAGTAATTCCGAACTCTGAAAGAGCAGAAGAAATATCTTCCATAGAAGGGAATTCATCTTCTACACTACCTGACTCATCTTCATCTAAATAAATTAAGTTTTCGATATCAGAAGTAAAATAATACGTATCTAGTAATGATGCATTTTTGTCCATATCATCATAGTAGACTGCTAGATCGATAATTTCCTCTTCAGTGTAACCGTACTCATCTAGAAGAGCGTCTAAAGTTTTTTGTGTAAGTCTTTCACCTAAAGTATCTTTTAACTCATCAACTGAATCGAAATCAGAGATCGATTCACCGTAGTAAGAATTTAAATAATCCTCTAATTGTTTTTGAGTTAGGTTGATACTTACTAAATAAGATTTTAATTCATTTGCATTTGGCGCTGCATAAGCAGTTACGCCTGGTACTACTAATGCTGCAGATAAAACGACTGAAGCTAATACCTTTTTCATATTATTTCCCCCTTAATAGTACATTCCCTATATGTAAATGTGATTAGATCAGTTTAATGAATGATTCAAAGGTAATAAAGGTATGAGGGCATAAGAAAGCCGATTATTTAAAATTGCTCAATAATCGGCGCCAGAAAAATAAAATTATTCTGATTCTTTAGGAGCTCGAACGACAGATTCGAATTTTCCTTTATGGGTACCGTCACAATATGGTAATTTACTTGACATGCCGCATCGACATAATGAGAAAGCTGCTTTTTGCGGATATGTATTCCCTTCAGCATCAACTAACTCAACAGTACCAGTTACACGTAAAGGACCATTATCTAAAACCTTAATTTGAACATCAGACATATTAAATTTCCTCCTACACATCTTAGAATTATTATATATTAAATTTAAGTTAAAATAAATGGGTGATTTTAATAAAGTATTAATTTTTAACATGAAATTAACATGGATTTAGTATAAAATGAAAAGGTTGTTTTTTTTATCCTAAAAAATGATAAAGGTAAACTAAGAAAAAGTTAAGATAAGGAGTGACAATTCATGATTCGAATAGCAAAAAAAGAAGATGCCAAACAAATTGTCCCTCTAATTGTACAAGCGATTGAAGATATTGTATTTATGTTAACAGGGACATCATCATACGAACAAGCAACACCAATTTTAGAATATTACGTTCAATCAGAACAAAATAGACTAAGTTATCGTAATTGTTTAGTGAAAGAAATTGAAGGAAAAGTAGTAGGAGTGATTATAGCCTACCATTCCATAGAACTATCAGTACTTGATCGTGAAATGCTTGAAATAATAAGTCGTAATTTAAATATACAAGATGTTAAAGTTGATAAGGAAGCAGATGATGAAGATTTTTATATTGATACATTGTCAGTGCATCCAGAATATCAAGGCAAAGGAATTGGAACTGAATTATTAGAAGGATTACTTTCTTTTGCCAAAAACAAAGGGATTGAAAGAGTTTCATTAAATGTAGATCAAGACAAACCTTCTGCTCGCCGACTATATGAAAAAGTGGGATTCAAATATGAGAAAGTTAGATTTATTATGAATCATTCATACGATTATTTAGTGTTCCCAATAAATGAAAAAATATTCGAAACAAAAGTCGTTTAAGATGCATCCTTTCGATTGTTTAAGTTAAAATTAAGTTTGAACAATAGGAGGGATACATATGAATTTTTTTACATTTGCAAATCCAACAGAATTAATATTTGGTAAAGATAGTGTACAAAAGTTAAAAGAAAAGGCTGCTAGCTTTGGAAAGAATGTTTTAGTTGTATACGGTGGTGGAAGTATTAAGAGAAATGGTCTATACGATCAAATAGTAGGCATTCTTAAAGAAGCTGATAAAACGGTTTATGAACTAAGCGGAGTTGAACCAAATCCTAAATTATCAACAGTTCATAAAGGGATACAAATTTGTAAAGAAGAAAATATTGACTTTGTTTTAGCTGTTGGTGGTGGTTCTGTAATCGACTGTACAAAAGCTATTGCAGTTGGTGCAAAATTTGATGGTGAGATTTGGGATGTTATTACACGTAAAGCATTCCCAACAGATGCATTAAAATTTGGAACAGTATTAACGCTTGCAGCAACTGGTTCAGAAATGAACGCTGGGTCAGTTATTACAAATTGGGAAACAAATGAAAAATTAGGTTGGGGAAGTAAATTTAGTTACCCAACGTTTTCAATTCTAGACCCTCAAAATACGTTTACAGTTCCTCGTGATCAAACAGTTTATGGATCAGTGGATATAATGTCACATGTAATTGAATCATATTTCCATCATGGAACGAATACAAAAATTCAAGATCGTTTCTGTGAAGGTATTTTAAAAACAGTTATTGAAACTGCTCCGATCGCAGTAGAGAAATTGGATGATTATGAAGCTCGTGAAACATTATTATATAGTGGAACGATGGCATTAAATGGAATCTTAAGTATGGGTGTCCAAGGTGATTGGGCTACACATAATATCGAGCATGCTGTTTCTGCAGTAACAGATATTCCACACGGCGGAGGATTAGCAATTATTTTCCCACATTGGATGGAATATGTAATGAGCGAAAATGTTGATCGTTTCTGCCAATTTGCAGATAGAGTATTTGATATCAGGCAAGAGTCAATGTCAAAAGAAGAATGGGCATTAGCTGGTATTAAAGCTTTACGCACATTTTGGAACCAAATAGGTGCGCCAAGTCGTTTAAGTGAGTACGGTATTACAAAAGAGCAACTACCTGAAATGGCTGCTAAAACGGTTAAATATGGTCCATTTGGTAACTTCAAAAAATTAGATCAAGAAGATGCATTGAAAATTTTAGAGGCAGCTCTTTAAGAAAAACTGGACAGAGAAATAACTCTGTCCAGTTTTTATATTGAATGATGGTTAACGCCAATATTATTTAAAAAAGTTGAAACAATTGAATAGTAATCATCTTTATTTTCATTTAAACTCATAGCGTGTGCACCATTTTCAGCAATGAATAGTTCTCTCTTATTTTGATTTTTCGCTTCAAATAATTTAAGTGTATGTGTAAATGGAATATAAGGGTCTGGTTTACTATGAACAAATAACACGGGATTTTTAATATAATGTGCAGCCAGTAAAGGGGAAATATCCTTAATGAAAAATCCATTCCGAAGCTTTAACCAAATGCTAGAAACGGGAAGGATTGCCCATTTAGGAAGTTTATAATCCATTTTTAAACGATATGTAAGCTGTTCCTCAAATGTAGAGAACGCGCAGTCTGAAATATAGAAAGCTGCAGAATCCTCAACAAAACCAGCATATTGTAACATAGTGCAAGCTCCCATTGACTCCCCATGAATGCCAAGAACAATCTCACCTTTTAAATCCTTTAAATATTGAACCACAGTTTGTAAGTCATATTTCTCATAATAACCATAGCTAGTCGTATGACCACCGGACTCCCCATGTCGCCTATGATCATAAGTAAGTACATTAAAGCCAAGCTTTAAAAATAACTCAGCATATTTAATAGAGTTATTCTTATTAACCGTTACACCATGTGTAATAATGACCCAATTATTTGTATCAAAGGCCTCAAACAAGTATCCCTTTAATTCATACCCATAACGAGATTGAATAGAAAAGGGCTGTTTTTGAACAGATCGATACAATCCTTCATCAAATCGGAAATTTTCCAACTCGCGCTGATAAATAAACTCGAGTGAATTTGTTTTCATAAACAAAACTTGCTGCGTAAAATAGTAACCAACTCCAATAAAATAAATGAGAAAAAGAACAGCCACAACAAGCCAAATCATCATAATAGAACCATCACTCTCTATCCAAAAAGAATATCAAGAATTGTTGTTAACTCACCACGTGTTTTACCTTCTAAAATTGAAGGATTATAAACCTCAACAAAGCCACAATTTAAACAAGAAACAAATAAAAAATGATTATAATCGATATCAAGTAACTTACTTAAACCTGAACCCGACATTGATACTTCTTTCGTTTTAGCGTGTGTGTGTTTACATTTCGAACAAACAAATTTATCCTTTAACAATTCTTCTGCTCTAGCCATAAATAAAACCCTCCTTTTTAGTAAAGTGTATCATAGGAAAAAGAAAATTTAATAAAGGGATTTTGACAATAAAATTAAGAAATACAAGTTTGAAAATTGAACATTGTCGCTTAATGTTCATAAATACTCCTATTATGATATAAGAAGATTCATGAGTAATAGAGTTTAATTAGCTATAAGGTGTCTATGGGTAAGTAAAAAGGGAATAAGGTGGAGTATGCTTACTCATAAGGCGTTCATGAGGAAGTAAAAAGGGAAAAGATGTAGTTTTGGTTCCTCATGAGGTGTTCATGAGGAAGTAAAAGTGGAAGAAGATGGAGTTTGGTTCCTCATCAATGAATATATTTTGGTGGACAACTAGACAAGAGATTATGATTTATGATAAATTATACAAGAAAAATTCCTTTAAAAACTACATATTTTAAATCGATGAAAAGGAAAGTAGTTTTTGCTATATTCCATAGCGAGCTAGGGACGGTGGAAGCCTAGTGATGAAGCATGAATGAAGAACACCTTTGAGTTCTAACCGAACAGGATCTCTTAAGTAGGCTTAGACGTTACCAGCACGTTATTAACTGGGATAAGCAGTGTTAGCTTTAAAGTTGGTCATATTATGACAATTTGGGTGGTACCGCGGAAGTTAGTCTTTCGTCCCTTTTATAGGGATAGAAGGCTTTTTTTATTGGAAAATTAACATAAGGAGGCTAATTATGATAAAGACTGTAGTAAAAGATTTATACAGAAATCAAGAAAATTTTAAAGACAAAACCGTTCAAATTTCAGGATGGATTCGTACTCTTCGTGATTCTAAAACAATTGGTTTTATGGAGTTAAACGACGGTACATTCTTTAAGAGTGTACAAATAGTATTTGAGGATAATCTTGATAATTTCAAAGAAATTACGAAGTTACCGATTAGCTCTACTGTTTTAATAGAAGGTGAATTTATTCCAACTCCGGAAATGAAACAACCTTTTGAAATTAAAGCGACAAAAATTGTGATTGAAGGATTATCAGATACAGATTATCCATTACAAAAAAAGAGACATTCTCTTGAATATTTAAGAACAATTGCACATTTACGTCCAAGAACGAATGCATATTCAGCGGTTTTCAGAGTAAGATCACTTGCATCATATGCCATTCATAAATTCTTCCAAGAAAAAGGATATGTATATGTACATACACCGATTATTACTGGAAGTGACACAGAAGGCGCAGGAGAGATGTTCCGTGTGACAACAATGGATCTGAACCAACTTCCAAAAGCTGAAGGCGGAAAAGTCGATGAAGGCGCGGATTTCTTCGGTAAAGAAACTAACTTAACTGTAAGTGGCCAATTAAATGGTGAAGCTTATGCCCTTGCTTTCCGTAATGTGTATACATTTGGTCCGACATTTAGAGCGGAAAATTCAAATACTGCACGACATGCCGCAGAATTCTGGATGATTGAGCCGGAAGTTGCTTTTGCAGAACTACCAGATATCATGGATCTTGGTGAAGACATGGTTAAGTTTGTAATTAATTACGTATTTGAACAGGCACCTGAAGAAATGGAATTCTTTAATAGCTTTATTGATAAAACTCTTATTGAAAGATTAAAAAATGCATTAGAATCTGACTTTGGTAGAGTTACTTATACTGAAGCTGTTGAATTATTACAGAACTCTGGTAAAAAGTTTGACTACCCAGTTGAATGGGGAACAGATTTGCAAACTGAACATGAACGTTACTTAAGTGAGGAAATTTATAAGCGTCCTGTATACGTAACTGACTATCCGAAAGAAATTAAAGCATTTTATATGAGAGCGAATGAGGATGGCAAGACAGTTGCTGCGACAGACTTATTAGTTCCTGGTATTGGCGAATTAATCGGAGGAAGTCAACGTGAGGAAAGAGAAGACGTCCTTGTAGAGCGAATCAAAGAACTTGGTATGAATGAAGAAGATTACTGGTGGTATTTGGAGCTTAGAAAATACGGCGGTACAAAACATTCTGGTTATGGAATTGGATTTGAACGACTTGTTATGTATTTAACAGGAATGAAAAACATCCGTGATGTAATACCATTCCCACGTACACCAGGAAATGCAGATTTTTAAATAGAAAAATGAACAATAGGATGCTGCGGCATCCTATTGTTTTTATGAAGAGCCAAAAGAAACTGAGTTTTAGTATTTGAAAAAAGAGAAATAGTAGTTTTATAATATAATAAGCAAAGATGAAATACTTCTCTTCCTACTATAAATTAATGATAAAATAATGGAAATGGAAGGTGATATAAAATGAAAAAAAGAAAACCGCAGCAGCCTGTAAAACCGGCGTACGAACAGAAAGAAAAAATATCATTAGGATCATTAATGAATGAAGAAATTCTTCAAAAATTAAAAAATACAAAAAAACAATTGCAAGAAAATGAAACAAAGCTAAAAGAGGAAGAAGAAGCACGTATTCGTGAAGAAAAGAGATTACGTGAGAAAAATAAATCATTCGAAGAGTTACTTAACGAGAGTAATATCTCTTGGAAGGACTTTAAATAAGACGCTAAATGAGCGTCTTATTTTTTTGCACGTGTAAAAAATTAATTTAATCATTTTTTTATAATAAATTTCACATTGTGAAATTTTTTGATTGTTCAAAATTTTATAATTTTTTATAGTGAAATTAAGTTAAACAAAAGGTAGTAGGTGGTGTAAATAATTTAAGATAGTGAAATTGAACTTTTTGAAAGCGCTTAAAAAAATTTCCGAATTCGATTTAAAAAACAAATGTTAAAAAAATTACATATCGGAGTGGAGGAATTATTAAATGGGTATTCGTACAGGAGCGCAATATATTGATGGACTAAAATCTAGAAAGCCAGAGGTATGGCTAGGTGGAGAAAAGGTAGAGGATATCGTAAACCATCCAGTTTTCAAACAACCAATTCTAGAGATTGCAAAATTATATGATATGCAGTTCGATCCAGCTTATCAAGACAAAATCACACATATTAGTGAAGAAACTGGTGAGCGAATTTCTAATGCATTTTTAGTGCCTAAGTCATCTGAAGATATTAAAAAACGTGGAGATTTGTTCGAAGCATATGCTAAGTCAACATTTGGTTTAATGGGAAGAACACCAGATTTCTTGAACATTGTTTTAACTTCAATGGCAAGTAATTCATGGTTTTTAGATAAATATAATCCAGAGTGGTCAAAAAATGTCCAAAATTATTTCAAATTTGTTCGTGATAACGACATCTTCTTAACGCATGCAATTATTAACCCACAAAATGATCGCAGCAAGCCATCTTATGAACAAAAAGACTTATTTACTCATTTAGGTGCTGTTGAAGAAACGGTTGATGGATTAGTCGTTAGAGGGGCTAAAATGCTTGCAACATTAGCACCAATTACAGATGAAGTCATTATTTATTCATTCCCTGGATTCCACGAAGGTGATGAGCGATATGCTTTAGCATTTGCACTTCCGATTGACACGCCAGGATTAAAAATTTTATGTAGAGAGCAGATGCAAGATGGTAAAAGATCATTTTTTGATCATCCATTAGCATCTAGATTCGAAGAAATGGATGCTGTTCTTGTATTTGAGGATGTGTTAATTCCTTGGAATCGTGTATTTATTCATAATAATGTTGAAGCTGCAAATAATCTATACCCAAAAACAGGTATTGCACAACAGCCTGCTCACCAGTCTGGCGTAAGAGGCTATGTAAAATTAGCTTTTGCAGTAGAGGTAGCATGCAGGTTAGCTGATTCAATTGGAGTAGATGTTTATTTAAATGTCCAAAATGACTTAGGTGAACTACTACAATCAGTTGAAACAATTCGTGCTTTACTTCGAGTTTCCGAAATAGAGTATGAAACATTACCTTCAGGCGAAGTAAGACCGGCATGGGAACCACTTGAGACGATTCGTGGCTTGCTTCCAACTATGTACCCAAGAGCAATTGAAGTGATTCAAACAATTGGTGCAGGTGGCTTATTAATGTCACCAACAGAAGCAGACTTTGAACATCCTGAACTAAGAGATGCTATGGATAAATACTATGTTGGACGTGAAGGCGTATCCTCATTAGACCGAGTTCAATTATTCAAACTTGCATGGGATTTATGTGGAGAAGCTTTTGGACAAAGAGCACTTCAATATGAAAGATATTATACTGGTGATCCAATTCGAAAAAGAGCAATTTACTATAACCAAATGAAACGTAAGAAAACGTTTAGTATGGTGGACGATGCATTAAACGGAGCAAAAAACTTAAAAGGAGTATCGACTAATCTAGCGAATTCTAAAGTTAACTGATTAATTTTAGAAAGCAGGGATTTTATGAAATTTTTTAGCATCAAAGAGGAGGGGATCTAATGATCTCTTCAGTTCAAAAGATTTCTAGAATATTAGATTGCTTTACAGAAGAAGAACCAGTCCTAGGAAATTTAGAAATAGCTGAAAAGTTAAATATGAATGCAAGCTCGGTCCATCATTTAGTTCGAACTCTTTGTGCTGAAGGGATTTTAATTCAGGATAGTAAGAAAAAGTATCGACTTGGTTGGAAGTTGCTTGAATGGAGTAATCACGTTATGTATCAACAAGACATATATCGTGAAGCCATTCCGTTAGTAGAAAATCTGCTAAAAAATTATGATAGTACGGTTCATATCGGAATGTTTGATAAAGGGGACGTAAGATTTGTCTTAAAAGTTTCCTCTAAACATTCGATACCTGTACCAACATTTATAGGAGCTAAACGGCCTGCATATTGTACGAGTACCGGTAAAATTCTACTATCATATAATCCAGCATACTTAAAAACAACGATTGAAAAAGGCTTTAAAGCTTATACAACAAATACAATTACGACTATTGATGCATTAAAAAAAGAAATGACTGCGATTAAAGAGAATGGCTATAGCATAAGCAACAATGAAAATGATTTAGGATTATTCGGAATTGCAGCTCCAATTCAAACATATACAGGTCAAACTTTTGCAGCATTAAATATGGTTGGACCAGTTTCGTATATGATGAGCCAAGACATAGGTCGAATGATTCAAGATGTTGTGAAAACTGCTAAAACAGTCTCAAATCAGCTTGGTTATATTAATGCGTAATGATAGCGCTTACTTAAGTTCAAATTAAAATGAATTAATTGGAGGATTAGAGATGAATCTTAAAAGTCGAGTTTTTAATATTTTCAAATTGATTGAGGATAATAAAGAGCTATTAAAACCACCAGTTAATAATAAAGTTATTTGGGAAGATTCAGAGTATGCTGCAATGATTATTGGAGGACCAAATAAACGTAGAGACTTCCATATCGATCCTGCAGATGAATTTTTTTATCAAATTAAAGGCAATTGCTATGTTGAGTGTATTACACCGGATGGTAAGCGTGAAGTTGTAACAGTTGGAGAAGGTGAAATTTTTATGCTTCCTTCTTTTGTTCCACATTCACCTCATAGAGTAAAAGATTCATATGGGATTGTGCTTGAACGAAAAAGAGCAGAAGGTGAATTAGAAAGCTTTGTTTGGTTCTGTGATGAGTGTAATGAAGAGATGCATAAAACGACTGTTCAATTAACGGATATTGGTACGCAAGTAAAAGAAGCGATTGAGCAATTTAATGCTAGCCTTGAATTAAGAACATGTAAAAACTGTGGTCATGTCATGAAAGAGGAAGCGGATGAATGGGTATGCGTATAGACTTTCATACACACATCATTCCTGAGGATTTACCGAATTTTTTTGAAAAATACGGTCATGAAAGATGGCCAATTTTACAACCGACATGTTCATGTGGTGCCAATATTATGGTTGCTGGAAAAGTATTTAGAGAAGTAACTGATCAAGTTTGGAGTCCTGAAAAAAGAATTGAGGACATGAATAATGAAGATGTAACAATGCAAGTGCTGTCGCCAATTCCAGTTACCTTTTCGTATTGGGCACCAGCTCCAGCAGCATTGGAAATGGCTCAAATTCAAAATGATTTCATTGCAGATACAGTTAAAAAGAATCCTTCAAAGTTTATTGGATTAGGGACAGTACCAATGCAGAACGCTGAAATAGCTATTAGGGAAATGGATCGCTGTATTCATACACTTGGATTAAGTGGACTAGAAATTGGTACAAATGTAAATGGAACAAATCTAGACAGTGATGAGTTTAGTCCATTTTTTGAAATGGCTGAAAAATGGAATGTACCATTGTTTATTCATCCATGGGAAACATTAGCGAAGGATCGTACTCCCGATCATAATTTTATGTACACGGTTGGAATGCCGAGTGAAACAGCTTTAGCTGCTGCTAGCTTAACATTTGGTGGAGTGATTGAAAAATATCCGAAATTAAAGATTTGTTTTGCACATGGCGGAGGTTCATTCCCATTTATTCTACCTAGATTAGATCAAGGATGGAAGGTATGGCCTCATTTGCGCAAAACTGCCTATCCACCAAGTCATTATGTAAGTAATTTCTATTTTGATTCTCTTCACTATGATCCTATTAATATTCAATTTTTAATTAACCGATTTGGCTATGACAAAATTGTGATGGGCTCGGATTATCCTTTCTTATTGAGAGAAACGCCACCTGGAAGAGTGATTAATCAAATGGATATTAATAAAGAAATGAAAGAAGCGATTTTAGGAAAAAATGCCCTGAAATTTTTAAATATTAAGGAGGCAGATTTAGTTCATGGAAAACAAAGTATTGACTCCAGAAGATAGATTAATAAGTTTAGGTTATACACTTAAACCAATAAGACCGGCATCAGGTAATTATGTAAAGTCTGTTCGTACAGGTAATCTACTATTTACATCTGGTCAAGGTGTAGATGAATACCATGGCAAAGTTGGACGAGAGTTGACGCTAGAGGAAGGATATGCTGCCTCCAGGGAGTCAATGTTAAATTTAATTAGTGTATTAAAGTACGAATTAGGTGAACTTTCAAAAGTAAAACGAATTGTAAAAATATTAGGTTTCGTAAATAGTACAGAAGATTTCTACGATCATCCGAAAGTGATGAACGGAGCTTCTGACCTTTTAGTAGAAGTGTTTGGTGAAAGAGGAAAACATGCTAGGTCAGCTGTTGGGATGGCACAGCTTCCACATAATACAGCGATCGAAATTGAAATGGTTGTAGAAATAGAGGATTGAAAAATTTGGTGACACTCGTGTCACCTTTTATTCTATTAGAATGGTAGGTGCCTATTATGCAAGTTACAGAGAAGAAAAATAAAACATTACCGATTGATTGTAAGCATTTTATTGATGGACAATATATTCCTTCTTTTAATCAAAAAACATTTTTAAATATTAATCCTGCGACTGAAGAAGTATTAGGTTCTGTTTCTGAAGGTGGCGAGTTAGAAATTGATCTAGCAGTAAAAGCAGCAAAACGAGCGTTAAAAGGTGAGTGGAAACAATTTACTAGCAATCAAAGAGCGGCAGTATTAAGAAAAATCGGCGATGGAATATTAGCTCGAAAAGAAGAATTAGCGGCGTTAGAGGCAATGGATACTGGAAAGCCATATGATCTTGCTTTAGAAGTTGATATTACTCGATCGGCTCACAATTTTTATTTTTTTGCTGATTATATTACAACGTTAAGCTCTGAGTCTCATATGCAAGATCAAACTGCCTTACATTATACATATCGTAGGCCTGTAGGTGTAGTCGGAATGATTAACCCATGGAATCTCCCTTTATTACTATTAACATGGAAGCTTGCACCTTGTTTAGCGGCTGGCAATACAGCAGTTATGAAGCCAGCAGAATGGACACCAATGACAGCTACAGTTTTAGCTGAAATTTGTAAAGATGCAGGCGTACCAGACGGAGTTGTGAATGTTGTTCACGGATTTGGAGCAAATGCGGCAGGTTCAGCTTTAACAGAGCACAGAGATGTTGATGCCATCACATTTACTGGTGAAACAAAAACAGGTTCTTCAATTATGAAGGCGGCAGCTCCAACGTTAAAAAAATTATCGTTTGAGCTTGGTGGAAAAAATCCAAACATTATCTTTGCTGATTCTGATTTAGACGAAGTGATTGAAACAACTTTAAAATCATCTTTTATGAATCAGGGAGAAGTTTGTTTATGTGGATCTAGAATTTATGTTCAGAGATCAATCTTTGATGAATTTATTGATAAATTTGTCGCAAAAACAAAGGAATTAAAAATTGGCGATCCGTTTGAAGAAGGCACAAAAGTAGGTGCGGTCATTAGTAAAGAACATTACGAAAAAGTATTATCTTATATCGAGATTGCAAAAGAAGAAGGCGGAACTATTTTAACGGGTGGCAGTAGACCAGCATCAATTGAAAAAGGATGCTTTATCTCACCGACAATCATTACAGGATTAAACCGTGATTCTAGATGTGTAAGAGAAGAAATATTTGGACCAGTCGTAACAGTTATGCCTTTTGATTCAGAAGAAGAAGTGATTGAATGGGCAAATGATACTCATTATGGTTTAGGAGCTACAATTTGGACAAATGATTTACGCAGAGCTCATCGTGTTGCTCATCAAATTGAGGCTGGAATTATTTGGGTAAACACTTGGTATTTAAGAGATTTACGTACACCATTTGGAGGTATGAAGCAAAGCGGTTTAGGTCGTGAAGGTGGAATTCATAGCTTTGAGTTTTATAGTGAATTATCGAATATCACGATTAAATTATAAGAATACAAAAGGGGGCCAAAGAAAGTGAAGATTACTAGTGTAGACGAGTTAACAATTCTGCTGCAAGAAGCAGAAGACAGTGGAGTTAGTATAAAAGCTTTAACTGAGATTTTTCCTGGATTAACTGAAAGGGAAGCCTATCAAATTCAATTAACAAATATCGAAGAAAAATTGAAAAAAGGGCAAAAAATTATCGGTAAAAAAATTGGATTAACTTCGATTGCTATGCAGGAGTTATTAGGGGTAGATGAACCAGATTACGGTCACTTACTAACAGATATGAATATTCCTAATTTCGGTGAAGTACAAGTTGCAAATATGATTTTACCAAAAGTAGAAGCTGAAATTGCATTTGTCTTAAAAAAGGATTTAATCGGTCCAAATATTACATTTGAGGATGTAGTGAATGCAACAGATTATATTGTGCCTGCAATAGAGGTAGTTGATAGTAGAATCGAAAATTGGAAAATTCGATTAGAGGATACAGTTGCCGATAACGCATCATCATGCTTATTTGTTCTTGGCAATGAGCGTTTCGATGTAAAGGAAGTTGACTTACCGAATGTTACGATGGAATTATATCGTAACGAAGAATTGATGAATTCAGGTAAGGGAGAGGCAGTGTTAGGAAACCCAATCCATTGTGTAGCATGGTTAGCCAATAAATTAAGTGAATTTGGAATCGCTCTAAATGCAGGAGAAATTATTTTATCAGGAGCTTTATCAGCTGCAATTAATGTAAATGCTGGGGACTTATTTACTGCGAAGTTTCCATTATTAGGTGACGTCTCGATTTCATTTAAATAAATGAGGTGGTAATTATGAATAAGTTAAAAGTCGGAATCATTGGTTCGGGAAATATTGGAACAGATTTAATGATGAAATTACAGAATAATCCATTTCTAGAATTAACAACGATGATCGGAATTGATCCAGAATCTGACGGGTTAAATCGTGCAAAAGAATTAGGAATTGAAGTAATCGATAATGGAATTCAAGGATTCATTGAACGAAAAGAACTGGCTGATTTATTGTTTGATGCAACTTCCGCAAAAGCTCATTTTCATCATGCAAAAGTACTTGGTGAATTAAAGAAGCGCGTGATTGATTTAACGCCAGCCGCAATTGGACCATTTGTCGTACCACCTGTAAATTTAGGTTCACATATAGTCGAAAGTAATGTCAATTTAATAACATGTGGTGGCCAAGCAACGATTCCAATCGTTCATGCGGTAGGTCAAATTGCAGAGGTTGAGTACGCAGAAATCGTTGCTACAATTAGCTCAAGAAGTGCCGGACCTGGTACACGAGCAAATATCGATGAGTTTACTGTAACAACGGCTCGAGGACTTGAAGAAATTGGTGGAGCTAAAAAAGGAAAAGCGATCATTATTTTAAATCCGGCAGAACCACCAATTATGATGAGAGATACAGTTTATTGCAAAGTTACGAATGAAGATTTTAACCATGAAAGCATGATTCATTCCGTTAAGCAAATGGTGAAAAAGGTTCAAGCTTATGTACCAGGATACCGTTTAAGAATGGATCCAATTATAGATGGTTCAACTGTAACTGTTTATTTAGAAGTTCAAGGATCAGGGGACTACTTACCTAGCTATGCAGGAAACTTAGATATTATGACTGCATCAGCAGTAAAAGTAGCAGAAGAGATTGCACAATATGAAGTGGTAAAAACGGTTTGAAAAAGTGCCTAAAGAAAGTGAGGGAGTGCAATGTTTGGAAAAGAAGTCATTATAACTGAAGTAGCACTTCGAGATGGAAGTCATGCAATTGCTCATTCGTATACAGTAGATCAAGTCGTTCGAATTACGAAGGCTCTTGATGATGCAAAAATGCCTTTTATTGAAGTATCACATGGAGATGGTTTAGGTGGTTCTTCATTACAATATGGTTTATCAACAACGAATGAATTTGAATTGATCGAAGCAGCGGTCAATTCATGTAATCATTCAAAGATTGCTGTCTTACTATTACCTGGTATTGGAACAGTAAAGGAATTAAAAACGGCAGCAAAAATTGGAGCAAAAATGGCTCGTATAGCTACCCATGTTACTGAAGCTGATGTTTCGAAACAACATATTTCTATGTCAAAAGAGCTTGGATTAGAAACTGTTGGATTTTTAATGATGTCCCATATGGCACCAGTTGAAAAATTAGTTGAACAAGCCAAATTGATGGAAAGTTATGGTGCGGATGTCGTCTATATGGTTGACTCTGCAGGAGCGTTTCTTCCACATGAAGTAAAAGGACGTATTGCTGCTTTACGAGGGTCTCTTGATATTGAAGTTGGATTCCATGCACATAATAATCTTTCTTTAGCGATGGCAAATACACTAGTAGCGATTGAAGAAGGAGCTACTAGAATTGATGGAAGTGTACGCTGCTTAGGTGCAGGTGCGGGAAATACACAAACTGAAGTGTTAATTGGTGTATTAGAGCGATTAGGAATCAAGACAGGAATTGATTTCTATAAAATGATGGACTTAGCAGAGGAGATTGTTGCACCAATTCTCCAAACACCACAAGAGATTACTAAAGGTAGTCTAATTTTAGGTTATGCAGGAGTGTATTCTAGTTTTCTATTACATGCCAATCGAGCAGCTAAAAAATGGAATGTTGATGCAAGAGATATCTTAATTGAATTAGGAAAACAAAAAGTAGTCGGTGGGCAAGAGGATATGATTCAAGAAGTTGCTTGTATGTTAGCAAATAAAAAATTGTCTGTTTTTTGAGAGGAGACGAAGAAAAATGATTACTGAAATCGCGAATAAAATATATATGCACCAAAAAAACGGTCTAGAGATGGATAAAATTACGATTGAACATCCAGAATTAAACGTGAATAATGCTTACGAAATTCAAAAATTAAGTATTGATCATGCGATTAAAAATGGTGATCCATTAATTGGTTGGAAAATGGGATTAACAAGTATTGCTAAACAAAAATCTGTTAATGTTGATGAGCCGATTTATGGACGCTTAACAAAATCGATGGAATTAGAAGAAAATAAATTAAAGATGGAAGGTTCAATTCATCCTAGGGTTGAGCCAGAAATCGCATTTATGATTAACAAGCCATTATTTGGACATGATGTAACAGCAAAAGATGTATGGGAAGCAACTGAGTATATTGTACCTGCATTAGAGGTAATCGACAGTCGATATAAAAATTTCTCATTTACACTGACAGATGTCGTAGCAGATAATGCATCTTCATCAAAATTTATCATTGGTAAACAACACTATTCACCTACATATACATCTTGGGATGAAATTAATGTTGAATTATATAAAAATGGGGTTAAAGTGCAAAGTGGAGTAAGTTCTGATGTACTAGATCATCCTGTAGAATCAGTCGTAAAGTTAGTGCAGATGCTAAGTAAAAACGGCGAACAAATTGAGCCAGGGATGATTATCTTAACGGGCGGTATTACAGAAGCGATCCACGTTGAAGAGGGCGATGTTGTAGAAGCGCGTTTTGATGGAATCGAGACAATGAATCTAAAAGTAACGAGGTAATAAACTATGCCAATCATTCAAATTCAATTGATTGAAGGTAGAAGTACAGAATTAAAAAAACAATTAATGAGAGAAATAAATGAAGTTGTTTGTCGTACATTGGACGTTCAGCCAGCACAGGTAAGAATTTTAATAAACGAATTCGAAAAAGAAAATTGGTCCGTTGGTGGAGTTGCAAAGGATGAATAAAAAAAGTCCCTTTTTTAAGGGGCTTTTTGCTTGTTGGGAATCGCTTTATAGTTTAGAGGCCATTAAAGTAAATAGAGCTTTATGAAATTCTTAAACATAAAAAAATAGTGAACTAAATCACAGATAACCCATTATTGTTTCAGTATGATGTAGGAATAATAAGGAAAGTGGGTGCTATATTGTGAAATTAGTAGTTCCAAACCAACACGGTGCTTGGGCAATGCTTTTAATTCCTTATCTACTTGGAGTTGTCGCAAGTTCATTTCGTTTAATTCATATCCCTTTATTTATAGGTTGGTTTTTTCTATACCTTGCAACCTATCCTTTAATGATGGTGATCAAAGGGAAACAAGTGTCATTCCATTTTAATTGGGCGGTAGGCTATTTTTTCATTTCATTCGTATTTTTAGGACTCGTGATGTTTGTTGAGTGGAGATTGATATACTTCGGTTTAGCGATGATTCCATTCTTTTTATTAAACATATACTTCGTTAAGAGAAAAAACGAACGAGCCTTTACGAATGACATGGTTGCAATTGGTGTTTTTTGTATAGGTGGATTGGCTAGTTTTTATATAGGAAAGGGGGCACTTACAAGCGAAGGCTTGAGTGTAGCACTCTTCGTATTTTTATTCTTTTTAGGAAGCACATTCTTTGTAAAATCAATGATTCGAGAAAAAAAGAATAAGAGATTTCGTTGGTATTCGTGGGGATACCATTTTATCGTTCTATTATTTATTTTTACTTTAAAAGAATCTTGGCTTTGGATTCTCCCGTTTGCTCCTAGTTTGATAAGAGCAATTTCCTTGTACAATAAAAAACTTACTATTATGCAATTAGGGATCATTGAGATTATCAATTCTGTCATATTCTTAGTGGTAACTAGCTTGCTGTTTTTGTAGATTTAGTTCATTTATCATTCAAAGGTTCAACATACAAAAGCGACTTCTGCTAATTGAAGTCGCTTTTTTAGTATAGTTCAATCCCTTATAACATCATTTTATGCGTTAAATTTCAGATTAATAGTTGTAGCTAACTCTTCATAATGAAGAAATAATCTAGTATTCTCATCGTATATGGACGGAGTAGGTGAATTCTCAACAACTTCCTCGATCGGAAGTTTGGCAAGTACTTCGGTTCCTAATCGATCGGCTAATAAATCGCCACCTCCTTTTCCGAATATGTAGTACTTCTCGGATCCTTCGTTAGGTTGGAAGTAAGACATATTTTCAACCACTCCAAGAATTTCATGATTTGCTTTTTGGGCCATCGTACCTGCTCTCTCGGCGACAATTGATGCCGTTTGATGAGGGGTGGTGACAATAATTTCTTTACTTTGAGGAATAATGTGATGCATATCGAGCGCAATATCACCAGTCCCTGGAGGCATGTCTAGAATGCAATAGTCTAATTCTCCCCAAATGACATCTTTACTGAAATGCTCAACCATTTTTCCTAACATAGGGCCTCTCCAAACAACTGGATCATTGTTTTTGATGAAAAAACCCATAGAAATAATTTTTACTCCGTGTGACTCCACAGAGATGATTTTTCCGTTAAAAGTTTTTGGACTGATGACAATATTCATCATTCTAGGGATGCTAAATCCATAAATATCTAAATCAATTAAAGCAACTTTTTTGCCAGTATTGCAAGGGGAACTGCAAGATTTGTCACTACGATTGACTTACCTACCCCACCTTTTCCACTTGTTATAGCGATTACATTACCTGATAACATGTTCACACCTCTTTTAAAATTTTAAGGGTCTATTGTGTGATGTACTTCACAGTCTTGGAATTAGTCTTTCTGTACAATTATGACAAAGAAGAAGAATTCATCATGTACCCAATTTTATCAATTAATCAGGCACTTCGATGTTAAAAAAGTCACATGGAGGTTGAACATGAGATGAGAAAATCCCTCGAACGCTCATTTTACTCAAAAAGCAGTAAGTATTCGTTTTTCATTATTTTATTTTTACTTTTTACAACATGGATTGGGACGGACCGATTTTTACACTTTGATATGGCATTAACGGGGTATTTTATTTCTTCGATTATTTTTGCCGTAGGTTTAACAATCAGGATGTCAGCATGGCTGATCAGACCTGCAACACATCAGGTAATAAAGCGTAGTTTAAAAAATTTAAAAGAAAATACTAGAAAAAAACGTAATCTAGTATCGATCACCAAAACAGCATTTGAAAATATTTTCTTACAGAAATTTATCTTTAAAAGGGGTATTTACAGAGGTATACAGCATTTTCTAATTTCTTGGGGATGCATCGGTTCATTTGCAATAACCTTTGGATTGACATTTGGTTGGATGCACTTTGAACTCGTTGATCCAAATACATATACAATTGTTGTTATGGGGGTAGATACCATTACAATGGCGGCACACGGTATTTTCGCTGAAATGGTTTACAACGGGCTAAACATTACAGCTAGTATGGTACTTATTGGTGTCATCATGGCAATCGTAAGAAGAATTATGAGTCAAGATGTGAAGGTGACACAACGGGCTGAATTTGATTTATTACCTTTATATTTACTACTAACTGTAACAGTGACGGGACTTCTATTAACTGTTTCATATGTACTTTTAGACGGGTGGATGCATCATTATTTAACACTTATTCACCAAGTCTCAGTCGTTATTTTACTTATCTATTTTCCATTCGGAAAGTTATTTCATTTACCGATCCGTCCATTAGCAACAGCAGTTCCAATGAACTATCAACAAGAACTTAAGGTTGATACAAGGCCATGTAAAAGATGTGGGACACTCTATAGTTCTGATGATCAAATTAGCGATGTAAAAGATATATTAGCTGCCCAAAGCTTTGATTTACAACTTGAAGATAGAAGTTATCTCTCAGACTATTGTTTACCATGTCGAAGAAGAATCAGAGTTATGAAGCAATTAAATTCAGAGCCTCATCTTAAAAGCAGTGATCCAATATCTACAATAAATGGAATTCAAATGTCTGGTTTTAGTAAAAAAAGATCAGATGACTATTATCGCTTTCCAGAGGAAGTACAAAAAGATATTAATCAATATAAAAAAGGGGATCGTGAAGAATGAGCCAATACATCGTCAAAGAAGGTGTTAAAAACCTTCAAAAACCAGGAGAAAAATTAATTACTACCCATTGTTGTTATTGTGGAATGCAGTGTGGAATGCATATACGTGTGAATGAGAAATCCGGAAAGGTAGTTGGGGTAGAGCCAAGATATGACTGGCCAGTTACAAGAGGGAAAATGTGTCCAAAAGGCGTAACAGCATACCAAACTGTTGAGCACGATGAACGAATTCTTACACCACTTATTAAGAAAAACGGTGAATTTGTTAAAGCTACTTGGAAAGAAGCGCTAGACCTGATAGAAGAAAACTTTAAACGGATCCAAAAAGAAAGTGGGAGAGACGCTTTATCTGTTTTTGGTGGGGTATCTATGACGAATGAAAAATGCTATTTAGTCGGTAAATATGCGAGAGTTGGTCTTGGTACAAGGTTTATCGATTACAATGGTCGATTCTGTATGAGCTCTGCTGCAGGTGGATTCCTTAAGACACTCGGAACTGACAGAGGTTCAACCCTTCCGTGGCCTGAATTAGAACATACGGATTGTTTCTTTATCGCTGGTTCAAATACAGCCGAGTGTCATCCTACGAGCATTCAATGGTTGTGGAGAGCGAAGGACAAGGGAGCTAAACTGATTGTAGTAGATCCGCGAGAGACTCCAACAGCACGTGTTGCAGATGTACATTTAGATTTAAAGCCAGGTACAGACTCTGCATTGGCGAACGGAATGCTTCATCTACTCATTAAAAACGGCTATGTAGATCATGATTATGTAAATGAAAGATGTAATAATTTTGAAGAACTAAAGAAAACAGTTGAAAAGTTTACACCCGAGTATACTTCAAAGATAACAGGCGTGTCGGTTGGGAAGATCGTAAAAGCCGCTCATATATATGGACTATCTCAAAAATCAGTTGTTATGTTTGCAAGAGGTGTTGAGCAACAGTCAAAAGGTGTAGATAATGTTTCACTTTATACATCAATGGCATTGCTTAGGGGACAAATAGGTAGATTTGCTTCGGGGGTTGCTACTTTTACTGGCCAAGGAAATGGTCAAGGAGGAAGAGAGCACGGGCAAAAAGCCGATCTTTTACCAGGATATAGGAAGCTAACAGATCCAGAAGCGGTGAAGTATGTATCAAAAGTATGGGGAATCGATTCAAGCGAAATGCCAAAGCCTGGTGTTTCTGCATATGAAATGTTCGATGAAATTCAAAAAGGTACTATTCGTGGTATGCATGTTATTTGTAGTAACCCCGCAGTTTCTGCGCCGAATCTTGAACATATTTGGAACGGGTTTAGGAAGCTTGATTTCTTAGTTGTCAGTGACTTCTTCTTATCTGAAACAGCAGAGTTTGCAGACGTAGTATTACCAGCCACAACATGGGCAGAGGATGAAGGAACAACAACCAATCTAGAAGGGCGAGTAATTCGAATCCGTAAAGTTCGTGACCCTTTAGGTGAATCAAAGCCAGATTGGGAGATTGTTAGTTTAATTGCCGAACGAATGGGTAAAGGTAAATATTTTCCATATATAAATGCTGAAGAAGTATTTGAAGAGTTTCGCTTAGCCACTAAAGATGGGAAAGCAGATTATTACGGAATAACATGGGATCGAATTGATAAAGAAGACGGAGTGTTTTGGCCTTGTCCTTCTGAAGACCATCCAGGAACTCCAACGATGTTTATAAACCAGTTTGGAACGCCGGACGGAAAAGCTAATCTCCCATGTGTTGAATGGAAAGAAGCAGGTGAAACTCCAACGAAGGAATATCCTTTGTTCTTAACGACAGGAAGGGTAGTGTTTCACTATTTATCTGGTGCTCAAACAAGAAGAGTCAAATTTCTTATGGAACAATGTCCAGAACCATTCGCTGAGATGCATCCAGCGCTTGCAAGCAAATATGGATTGGAGAATGGCGACCTTGTAAAGTTGATCACACCGCGCTCTCATATGCTTGTAAAAACGAAATTAACAAAAGCTACGAGAAGAGATACGGTGTTTGTTCCATATCATTGGGGAAAAGAATTAGCGGTCAATCAATTAACCAATCCATGTTTAGATCCGATTTCGAGAATGCCAGAATTTAAAGTATGCTCACTGAAGATTGAGAAATATAAATAACTTTTGAATGGAGTAGGGGATAGATGAATAAAATCATGTATTTAGAATTTGAGCGATGTATAGGATGTCGTTCTTGTCAAGCAGCTTGCCGAGAATGCGGTGATCATGACGCAAAAGAAAGAAACTATGTAGAATATGTTGATTTCATGGAAAGTCGACAAACCTATCCGATGCTTTGTATGCAATGTAAAGATCCAGCCTGTGCACGTGTTTGTCCCGCGAATGCCATTCAAATAACAGAAGAAGGTGTAGTTCTTTCAGCTATGGAAGAGAAATGTATAGGATGTAGGAATTGTACTTTTGGCTGTCCGTTCGGTATTCCTAAGTTCGATTTTAAAGAAAATAAAATGTACAAATGTGACATGTGCTACGATCGCTCAAAATACGATATTGCACCAATGTGTGCTTCCGTATGTCCTAGTGATGCGATTCGTTTTATAGACTTTGATGAAATGCAGCAGTTGCGTAGAAAAAGATCTCAGATGAATCTCGTTGAAGGTAAAAAACCACAAGAAGGAAATAAGTGGGAATACGTTCCAGAATTCTTTGGAGTATATACAGATTAAGTACATATATCGCGAAAGGAGACGTACCTATGCCTCAAGAAAATAAAGGTAAACGAAATGTAAAAGAATCTAATGATGATATGATTAACTTAATCGATAATTTAAACAGAAATGAAGATTTAAAATTAAACAGAAGATCCTTTCTGAAGTCCGTTGTAGGGGCTTCTGTTGCTCTTGGATTAGCGACTGTTCCATTTTCAGCTATTGCCCTTAATAACAAGAAAGAAGATTTAAACAGACAAAAGATTATAAAGTTGAAAGACTTACCAAAAGATAGTTCAATAAAATTTAACTATCCAACAGCCGATGAACCTGCAATACTAGTACACACAAAAGATGGTAATCTAAAAGCTTATAATAATAAATGCACTCATTTACAATGCCCTGTTTTTTATGATAAAGAAGAATCAAAGCTATTATGCCCATGTCACCGCGGATTTTTTAGTGTGGACAATGGTCAGCCTCTAGCTGGCCCACCTCAGCGTGAATTACCACTAATTGAATTAGAAGTAGTAGATGGGGTTGTTTACGCAGTCGGAAGGAAAGTTCGTCATGGTGCATAAAAAATATTGGATAATCATATTTATAACCTTAATTGTTAACGTAGTGATGCTTCAATGGACGATTGAGTCTTTTTATGGAGAAGAGTATGAACATGTTAGGCTATATACAGTTATAGGAGTTGTTTCTTCTATCGTTTGCTTTCTTACCTACTTAAAATGGAGAAAGAAAGAATATCAAAAATAATCAAGGTACAGTGATAGAGTGTATGCTTTAGACGTAATAATAGAAATCCCCCGGTTTTTAAAAAACTGGGGGATTTCTATTGATGATTATTAATCAAATTTTGTGTGTTAATAGGTTAAGTATTTTTAAGTTACCACTCGTTTGTTGCTTCAATTAATAAACTGCTTCCTTTAAAGGATCTCTCTCCAAAATGTGTAATCAATATACATTCGATAATATTAGATGACTGTTCATCCATCTTGTAGCTAATAAACATACCAGAGGCAATCTCTTTATTTGTTTCATCGAATACTTGTACTTTTTTTCCTTCTAAACTACGTAGTTTCGCTTTTTGAAGAAAGGCAACCCAATAGTCCCAATTTGTAATGATGTATGCTCCTTCTCCATTTGTTAAGTAGCCTAATAAACTTTGAGAATCATTATATTCAGCATTAAGAACTAGAATAAGATTCTTAATAATATGGTGTACGATTGTATATTGTTTTAGATTTAATTGTGGGGGAATATTGATTTTTAAAGATCTTTTATCAGAATCTATGACACCTTCTAATTTAATGTTACCCTTTGTGTAAAAATACGTTCCTTTTTGAATTCCAAATCCCCTCAAATGAAGAGCATCTTCTATAGATAGATCAGGGCTAATACTGTGTAATTCAACAGTTAACATTATGAATATCTCCTCTGCGTTACTTTATCGTTATAATCGATTCATTCCTTATTATAGAAGAGAACAAAGAAAGATCCTGTGACATTTATTACAGGTAGGTGGGGAGTTTTATAAACATAAGTCTTCATACAAAAAAGAAGTGGTCCCTATTAAATGGACCACATTATGTAAAGAATCAAATCTATAATCTACTTCAGTGATGTTTTTACAAGTTATAGATATAGAATAAACTTCATTTTAAGTTAGTTTATTTTACTCTTACTAGTCGATAGATCACTAAACTGACCGATATAATAAATCACTTTGCCATTATCGTTACACACTTGAGTAATCGTCAGCCATTCTAAATAAACTTCACCATTTTTACGCTTGTTCCAAATTTCACCTTGCCAGCTACCTTGATCTTTGAGCTGTTTCCAAAGTTGTGAATAGAATGCTTTGTTGTGATGTCCTGATTGAAGGATACTTGGTTTTTTCCCAATGACTTCTTCTTTATTGTAGCCAGTTACTTTAGTGAAGAAAGGATTTACTTTTTGAATTACTCCTTGCTCATTTGTAACCATCATTGCTTGGGCTGTATTTTCTAATATTTTATATTCCGTTTTCAATTTTTCACGGAAAGTCATCCATACTACAATAACAAAACTGAGAAGGGCAAATTCAGATAAAGCCATAAATCCGATCGCATAATGTCCTGTCAAGCTAAAAACAGATGTTAAAATTAGAGGAGGGAAGAAGCCTCCTAAACCTCCCATAGCAGCAACTAAACCATTTACAATTCCGGCTTGTTTTGTAAAGTAAAGCGGTACTAATTTAAAGATTGTACCGTTTCCGATCCCTGCACAAACTGCTACTAATAAAACCCCTACAGTGTACAGTTTAATAGTAGGAGAAAAAGATAATAGAACTCCAGAGAAAGTTAGCCCACCAAAGACAAACAATAATATGTTGAAAGGATTGAATTTATCTGAAAGAAAGCCACCGATTGGTCGGAAAAGTGTTGCTAGAGCAATGAATCCAGCCGTACGTATACCAGCGTCAACAGGACTTAAATTAAAATTATTAACTAAGAAATTGGGTAAATAGATTGTAAAAGCAACAAATGATCCAAAAGTAATGAAATAGAATAAATTTAGTGACCATAAAGTTGAATTGCGATAAACCTCTTTTACTTGTTTTACAATCGGAACATTTACTTTCTTCTCATTTTTATTACCAAACAGAAAATTTAATAACGCAAAAGCAATTAGTAATACTAAATAAAATCTGACTGTTGTTTCCCAACCAAATGATTTCGCTAAAACAGGTGCAGAAAATGCAGTAATAGCTGTACCGATATTACCAGATCCATAGATTCCATTCACAAAACCATGTTTATTTGAAGAGTAATACTTTGGTAGTGAAGTTACTCCGATTGAAAAGACTGCACCACCTATACCAACAAACAATCCTCCAATAACTAAATCTAAAAGTGAATCAGCATGACTAATGAAAAATACAGGAAATAAAAGTGCAAGAAAACAGATGGTGAAAATAGGTCTTGCTCCAAATCGATTTGTGTAATACCCGATTGGAATACGGAGGATGCTTCCTAAAATTACAGGGATGGCAGTGACTAAAGAGACTTGCCCATTTGTTAATTCAATATCTTGACGAATATTTGGCATGAGTGAAGAAATGAGTACCCATACCATGAACCCTACGATGAGACTTGATGTTTGAAGAGGTAATTGGATTTTAGAACTTTTCATATAATGATGCCCCTTTCAATGGATCAATAATAAAATTTATTAACTAAATATTACCAATCAATCGAAAGTAATGTTGTGAACTATATCACACAAATAGGAGGAAGGATGGATAACTTATTTTAAACTATTCGTTAACTCAACAAATTGAAAATCTCATCGTAAGTACTTAGTAGGTTTTTATGAAAAGAACGCAAAATATTACGTTTTAAAACAGGATCTTTACAAGACAATTTTTTTATAAATAAAAAAGGGACTTCTAGAAATGTCGTAGACTGGGTAACTTCAAGAAGAATGGAATTGTTAACATGAGTATCCAGAAAGAGACTAGGAAAGTATACATCACTTGATTTTAAGTAGCCAATTTTATATTGAAGACCACTCGATTCTTTCATATGGACTTTTACTTTTCCGGTTAAAATGATAATTATATTCTGTTCATTGTGAATAGTTATATTTTCATTAGTTTCCCTAAAGTATAGATTGGATGCAACAACTATTTTTTTTAAGAGGTTATGATTGATATCTTGAAACAAACAAAGGCTTTTCAAATTAAGTAAATAATCAGGTTTATACAATTTTTTTCTCTCCCTATAGTATTAGACCATATATTTTCATCATTATATAAAAACGATTTGAGTAAAACTGTGACTCTTTTCACACAACTAGCTAAAAAAAGCGTTATTATGTTTGAAATCAGTTATAAGGAAGGAAGATTTTCTAATTATACAAGCGTAATCTATGGTGAACTAATCTATTTTATAAATAATTAAAGTAATAAAAAATAAATAACCTTAACTATTTAGAGCCTAAGTTAAGGTTACTTATTTTTTAATCATATTACTTTAACAGTCTTAAAGAGAACTAATCTATGTTACATATATCTTTTGGGCAGTTATCACAGCCAATTACATTTTTAAGAAATTGTAAGTCTTTAATAATAATTTTTCCATCAGGAGAATAACTAATAACATTTTTTTTCTTTAAATCACTTAACATCCGATTAACACTTTCTCTTGTAGCAGCACAAAACTTAGCTAATTCTTGATTGGTAAGATGAATATTTAGAAGAATTCCGTTTTCTATAACTTCCCCGTAAGAGTTCGATATACGGATGAGTGTAGAGTAAAGTGCGCCTTTTTTACCGTTTAATACTAAGTCTCGAATCTTTGATTGATTTTTTCTAAGGTGAGTAGAAATCCATTTCATAAATTCAAATGTCAATGGAGCGTGGTTAATTAGTTTTTCCTCTAAGATTTCTATAGGAATGACTTGCACTTCTGCTGCTTCTAGAGCGTAAGCGCTAAGCATATAAGTCGCATTCTCTGAAAAGAGAGTCAATTCTCCAACTAAGTCATCTTTTTGACAAATGCGAAGATTTAATTCATCACCATTTAGAGTCAGTTTACTTATTTGGATCATTCCTGATTTAATAAGATACAATTCTTTAGCATCTTCTCCTTCTTGAAATAAGAAGGTGCCTTTTTTTACTGCACGAGTTGATCCGATTGACTGTAATAAGGAAGCCAAGTCTTTAGAAACGATTGAAAGGTCACTTTTTCTATTATTATTTTTTTCCATCAAAGTATCTCCGCTTCGTTATAGTTGAACATAAATGTTTTTATGTATTTAAACAAGTATTTTATGTATTACATTTATTATTATAATACCATGTGATTGAATAGCATATAGCTCTAATGAGATAGAATATGAAAATATTGCCATTGTAGCAGTTGAAACTTCATATGGCAAATTGATAGTTAATCGTCCAACAAGACAGTCTAGAACATAAATACTAAATAGTTTAAATACAAGGTTGTGACATACATCATACAGTGAAATAATTTTGTATGCTAATATAGTCGTACAAAAAATAAGGGGTGGAAAAAAATGAAGAATATTCTCGATACTCGCAATCGACCATTACGAGATTTAAGAATATCTGTCACAGACCGTTGTAACTTTAGATGCAGCTACTGTATGCCTAAAGAGATATTTGGAGTTGACTATCCCTTTATGAGTAAAGATGAAATCCTATCATTTGAAGAGATTGTTCGATTAGCAAAATTATTTGCAAAAATAGGTGTGGAAAAAATTCGTTTAACAGGGGGGGAACCTCTTTTAAGAAAAGATCTACCAACACTGGTTAAACATCTTTCAAAAATTGAAGGAATTAAATATGTGACATTAACAACAAATGGTGTATTTTTGGCAAAAAACGCCAAAGCACTTAAAGAAGCCGGAATTTGCCGCGTAAATGTAAGCTTAGATTCTATGGAAGATAAAGTTTTCATGAAGATAAATAATATGAATATGAGCGTCTCCACCGTTTTAAACGGAATTTTTGCAGCTAGGGAAGCAGGGCTAGAAGTCAAAGTAAATATGGTAGTAAAGAAAGGTCTAAATGATACTGAAGTATTACCAATGGTGCGTTTATTTAAAGAGAATAATATTACATTACGATTTATAGAGTATATGGATGTAGGGTGTACAAATGGATGGAATTTTAAAGACGTTATCTCAAAGAAGCAATTATTCGATATGATCCAAGAACAATATGAGTTGGTGCCAATAGAGCAGGATTTCTTTGGCGAGGTAGCAAAACGATATCGATATAAAGGAACGAATACCGAAGTAGGATTTATCTCATCAGTTTCAGAAAACTTCTGCGGTTCATGCACGAGAGCCCGCCTATCTACAGATGGAAAGCTATACACCTGTCTATTCGCTTCAGAAGGGTATGACATAAGGAATATGTTGCGTTCTGGCGTAACAGATAAATCCATTTCAGCAACAATTCAATCAATCTGGGAAAAACGAGATGACAGATACTCTGAGATCCGTACAGAAGAAAGTCATAAAAATCGTAAAATTGAAATGTCATATATTGGTGGATAAAAAACAACTATTTTTGTAATAGTTGTTTTTTATTGTCCGTCTATGGGAGATGAAGGAAGGGTGAGACCCACAGCAACGGGGAGGCTTTAGCTCATGACCCATGGAAAGTGAACATTTTGTAGAGGAAATCAACAAGACATTCCTAGTTTAAATGACTACTTTGTTTCAACGTCAAAAAGAACTTCTCATGTAAGAGAAGTTCCTTGTTCAATTTGGCTATTAGCCTTGTAATATAGCTTTTAAATCGTCTTGTGCATTTGTAATTAATTTTAAGCCAAATGTATCAACTAATACATTCAATACACCTTCATTAATAAAGTCAGGTGCTTTTGGTCCAATTCGAATATCTTGAATTCCAAGACTAAATAACCCTAATAAAATGGCAACAGCTTTTTGCTCAAACCAAGAAAGTATAATACTCACTGGCAATTCATTGACACTACAATTAAAGCTTTTTGCTAATGCAGCCGCAATTTTAATTGTTGAAATTGAATTATTGCATTGCCCTAAATCTATAAATCTAGGAATATTTGTACCAGTTACAGTACCGTAGTCTACATCATTAAAGCGAAATTTACCGCAAGATGTTGTTAAAACTACTGTATCATTTGGTAAAGAAGTTACAAGCTCACGATAATATTCTCCACCTTTACCTGGCGCGTCACAACCTGCTACAACAAAGAAGCGTTGAATCTTTCCATTTTTTACAGCTTCTACAATTTCTGGCGCAATAGACAAAACTGTTTCGTGATGATAACCAGTAGTCATTACTTCTTCAGATTCAATATTTGCTGCTGGTAGCTCTAATGCACGTTGAATTAATGGTGAAAAATCTTCCTCTATAATCTTTGTTACTCCTTCTAATCCCGCCACTTCATATGAGAAGAAGCGGTCTGCATAACTTCCTTTTATAGGCATCACACAGTTTGTGGTTGCTAAAATCGCTCCTGGGAATTTTTCAAATAAACGACGTTGATCAAACCAAGCTTTTCCAATGTTTCCTTTTAAATGTGGATATTTTTTCAATGCTGGATAACCGTGTGCCGGTAGCATTTCAGAGTGAGTGTAAATATGTATACCATTACCCTCTGTTTGTTTTAACAATTCTTCTAATGCAAATAAATTGTGACCAGTAACTACGATGCATTTTCCTTCAATTCTATTAGAAGAAACTTTTACAGGTTCAGGAATTCCAAAATGTTTTATATGAGCTTCATCTAAAAGCTCCATTACACGAATTGCGGCTTGACCTACTTTCATAGCCATATCTATGTGCTCTTGTAAGTTAAAATTAGAATTTGTTAAAGTCATATAAAGTGCTTCATGTGTTACTTGATCAACAAATGGATCAGTATACCCTAATTGAGCTGCATGTGTTCGATAAGCTGCAATTCCCTTTAATCCATAAACCATCGTATCTTGTAAACTTGCAATTGTTTCATCTTTTCCACATACACCTACAATTTTACAACCACCAACCGGAGTTTGTTCACATTGGTTACAAAACATCTTTCATCCCCCTAACAATTTTTACTAACTTCATTATATGGGGGGATATTATCATTGTTTGTGACATAAATCACATGAAATCAATAAACTAAAAAATAAATTATTTCAAATAAAAAAAGATATAAAATTAAATAAGATCCATAGAAAACAAATAGCGAGTGGGAAAAATATATATCTTCTATTAGAAAAGGTGCCTAAATAGACACCCTTTTTTTCAAAATCAACATTTAGATTATACAGAGCATTGATTTTTATATAATGAGAGAATAATAAACTAAATTTACTTTGCAGAGTAGCTTTTAGGTAACTTAAAATGATACTGATTCATCACATCACGTAGTCGGTCAGGATAATCCGTTATGATTCCATCGACACCATCATCAATAAGCTTTTGCATAGTTGGCTGGTCGTCAACTGTCCATGGAATGACCTTCATACCGTACTGGTGAGCTTCTTGAACCATACTTTTAGTAATATAAGGCGTGTAGTTCGAATCAGTAATTTTGCCATCCTGTGGGAATCCATGGACTGGAGAAATTGCATCTACACCTAATGAATGAGCCGCATCAACGAGATTTCCATCAAAATCATCTATATCGATTCCACCTAACCAAGGTGATTTACCAGGTTTGCCAGGTTGTAGAAATTCTGGTCCGTTCGTTAGCGCAACAAGAGGCAATCGAGGTTCAACTTCATTCATAAGCTTGAGCGAACCCCAGTCAAAGCTTTGAATTGACACTTGGTTCAACATCCCAGCTTCACGTACTTGTTTGGCAACGATTTGAACAAATTCTTCTCGAGGAGCTGTTTGTTCTGGTGCTCCAGCTTCAACTTTCGTTTCGATATTCATCCACACTTTTTTAGCTTTGTATTTCTTTACAAGATCAAATACCTCGGTTAACAGTGGCATACGAGCACCAGGACTTAGTTGCTGGCCAGGGAATTGGGGTAGACCTTTTGAACCACAATCGAGCGTTCTTACTTGAGCTAGCGTTAAATCTTTTATGTATTTACCAACGTATGGGTACTCTGAATCGCCAACGAATGCTGGCTTTGTGTCAGAACATTTTGTACTAGAAATCTTACGATCGTGCGTAATAACAGCTTGATGATCCTCAGTTATTTGTACGTCAAGCTCAAGGGTGCTTACGCCGAGTTCAAGTGCATGTGAGAATGAAGCTATAGTTGATTCAACTGTAAGCCCCAGTCCTCCACGGTGTGCTTGAAGGTCAAATCCTTTTGGTCCAAATGACTTAAACGCACTCTGGTTCACAGAAGTTGTTTGTGCTGAAACTTGGTTAACTCCCGAATATACCAAAATTGATGTCATTGCTGCTAAAATTAACTTTTTCCTATTCAAAATTTAATCATCTCCTCATATAAATCTATTACTCTATAAGAATAGATGACGAATTTAAAGTTGAAATGATTAAAATAATAAATAAAAGTAAATAAATGTTGAAAAATGTAAAAATAATTAGTTTTTTAGAGAAAAAAATAAGCCAAATCCATCTAGGATTTGGCATTATTTTTATTGAGCTTTTTTCGCTCTATTTTCTTTTACTTCAAAAGTTAACTTTTCTTTACCCATTAAGATAATCGCGATAAAACCTAAAGTAATTGGAATAAGTGTCCATTTAAAAGTAGTCGCAACAGAATGGGCCATTGCTTCTGAGATTTTATGAAGTACTTCTGGTGGAATTTTAGCTCTTGCATCAGCGGATAATAATGCACGTGAGTCAACTTTTCCGCCAAATGCACCTAAATTACCAAGTAAATCACTTAATTTATTTTTAAATACGTGGTTTTGAATTGTTCCAAAAATAGTAACACCAATTGTCATACCTAATGTTCTAAAGAAAGTATTTGTTGATGTAGCGATGCCTCGTTTTTGAGGTTCGATTTTGTGTTGAGTTGCCATACTTAATAATGAGAATGAACAACCCATTCCAAGACCAGCGATAATCATGTAAAACGTTACTGTTGATCGAGCTGTATTAGTATCTAATGTACTTAATAAATACATTCCAATAAAGAATAAAACAACTGAAACTAACATGATGCTTCTATAACTAAATTTACGTACCGATTGTCCTGCTACCTGGCTACCTACAACTGAACCAAGCATCATCGGAATAAGAATGATACCAGAATTTGTAGCTGTACCACCATAAACTGATTGAACAAAAAGTGGAATTAATACAGTCGTAATAATAAAAGCAGAACCGTAGAAAAATGCAACACCTTGAGTTGCCGCAAATAGCTGCTTTTTAAATAAGCTAAATGAAATAATTGGCTCTTCAACTTTTCTTTCAATTAGAATAAATGCGATAAACAATACTGCAAAGATTGCAAATAAGGAAATAATTGGACCAGAGTTCCAATCGTATTCATTACCACCCAGTTCAAGTGCAAACATTAAACTGACAACTGAACCAACAAGTGTAATTGCACCAAACCAGTCGATTTTAAGTTTTCTAAGGTGAAGATTTTCTTTATAAAACTGAGAGATTAAATATAAAGAAATAATACCTAAAGGTAAGTTGATATAGAAAATCCAGCGCCAATCAATTTGATCAGTAATATACGCTCCTAAAAGTGGTCCAAATACACTAGAAAGACCAAAAACTGCACCAAATAAACCAGTCATTTTTCCTCGTTTTTCAGGAGGGAAAATATCAAAAATAATTGTAAAGGCTATTGGCATTAATGAACCTCCGCCAATTCCTTGGATCGCACGATAAACACTTAATTGAACAATGCTATTTGCTGTTCCACATAATGCAGAACCAATTAAGAAAATTAAAAGTCCTAATAAATAAAATCGTTTACGTCCATACATATCGGATAACTTTCCAAAAATCGGCATACTTGCCATAGTAGCAACCAAATATGCAGAGGTTACCCAAATAAATTGGTCTAAACCACCTAGTTCTCCAACAATTGTCGGCATCGAAGCTGAAACAATTGTGTTATCCATAGCCGCCATGAGCATTCCTAATAATAGACCTGCTACGACAAAGCCAACCTTGCTGTCTTTTGAAACCATCAAGTTTCCCCCTTATTTAATTCTTTAGTCTCTTTTGGAATCAAATCATTAATATCATTCCAAAATTTAAATAATAATGTTAACTCTTTGTCATCATACTGGTTAAAAATATTAGAAAGAGAGTCAGATAATGGTTTAAAAAGCTCTGCTAATTCATCATCACGTTCATACACAGGTTGAATTATTACTCGTCTACGGTCATTCGGATCTTGAATACGTTCAACAAAGTTGACTTTTTCAAGTCGGTCAATAACTCCTGTTATAGCACCAGTAGTTAGATGTGTTAATTGAGATAACTTTCCAGCTGAAATTGGACCAGTATGACAAAGTAACTCTCGACATCGTAAATCAGTCGCATTTAAATGCAGGTTCGAGGCAAGCCCTTCATTAAAAA
The DNA here is from genome assembly GCF_002566505.1 of Bacillus sp. AFS077874. Taxonomy (NCBI): domain Bacteria; kingdom Bacillati; phylum Bacillota; class Bacilli; order Caryophanales; family Bacillaceae; genus Bacillus; species Bacillus sp. AFS077874. The sequence goes on along the minus strand of NZ_NUYF01000010.1, from coordinate 69,777 downwards.
GAACGATTGAAGTGCTAAATTTTCTAAATTCCATTATTAGAGACGGAATAAATTCACTTCGAATGATTGGGTTTTCTGACATTTCATTCTCTCCTTAAAATAGGAAGTACTATAAAAAGTTAACGTAACTAAATATCTTAGTAACTAAAATAATTATAATGCAAAGAAACCAATAAAAGTAGAAATTGTGAGTATTTTAACCAAAATTTAATTTAGTATTAAATGATGATTTTTAAACATTTATTAAATGATTTTTAGGTTAAAGGGATTAGTTTATATAAACAGAAAAAGTTTCATTCTAGGTAGTAGGAGATAGGTGAAAAGTCATGATGATATAGAATCTATTTTTATACACTTATTTCACCCAATTAATTTTTTCAATAATTAAGTGACCTTTAACGAATGCTATAAAAGGAAGATTAATGAAAAAAGTGTAGGTGTTCACTATGAAAAAGAATATTGAAATTGTACCTTATCGTACTTCCTGGGAAGAAGATTTTCAGTCAGAAAAAAAGGCAATTGATCTATTATTACCGGAGAAAGCAGCAATTTATCATATAGGGAGTACTTCAATTCCGAATATGTTTGCGATGCCAATCATTGACTTAATGATCGTAGTTAAATGCTTAAAAAAGTTTGATGAGTATAGTGATGTTCTAAAAACGTTAGGTTACGAAAAATTGGGGGATCAATCTAATCAAGACAGAAGATTTTTTATCAAATGTGATGATAATTGTAGTTTTCATATTCAAGTATACCCAGAAGGAAATGCTGCTGTTGAACGAAATATTGCATTTAGGGAATATATGATTGCGCATACTGATCAAGCAATGGAATATATAAAATTAAAAAAAGAACTTGCTAAAAACAAAACAGAATATAAAAGGGGACGAAAAGAATTTTTAGATGAAATCGATCGAAAAGCAAGTAAATGGAAGAAATAACACTCCTTCCTTGGAAGGAAGGAGTGGCTTAACGATGTTCCTCGTATTTCGTAAGAAGTGAAATTTCTTTTATTTTGGCGATTTGTTGTGAATTTAATGGTTTTGCTATATATGCGTTAAGATTATCTAGTAATTGTTCTTTATTTCGAGCTCCAACAGCTAACGATGAAACTGCTTTATGAGAAAGAACATATTGTAAAGCTAAGCTATGTAAGGATTGTTCCTCATCTAGAAGTTGGAGAAGCCTTTGGATTGTTTCATTACATTCTTGTTCTGTATAGGACATATAGCCCTTGTTAGATAGTTTCTTTTCCCATTTACTTGTTAATAGACCTTTTGCTACGGAACCGCGTGCAATGACAGAAATATGATGTTTTTCGAAAAACGGAAAAAATTCTTCAGGTCTACGCTCTAGCACATTATATTGCATCATAACACCTTGTATAGATGAATGATTTACAAATCGATTAATAACATTTGGACGAATTGAAGAGATTCCATAATGGCGTATTAAGCCTTCTTTTACTAGTTCATCAAAAGTAAAAATAGTTTCTTCATATTGATCCTCGATTGTTCCACCGTGAAGCTGATAATAATCGATATAATCTGTATTTAATCTACGTAAACTGTCCTTAACAGCATCTTTAATATATGCTCTAGATGGATCCCAATACCATTTATTATCAATTGAATTATTCCAGCGGTTTCCGACTTTCGTTGCAATAACCACTTGATCTCTACGACCTTTTAAAGCTTTTCCAACGATTTCTTCATTTTTACCAAAATCATATAAATCAGCTGTATCGAAGTAATTGATTCCAGCATCGATTGCGGCATGAATTGTTGAAATCGCCTCATTTTCTTCTGTCCCAAGAGACATACAACCTAAACCAATTTCGGATATTTCTAATAAAGTAGAACCAAGCTTACGTTTTTTCATATAAATCCCTCCAAATATAATTGTAGGGAAAAGAGAATTATTTTACAACATATAGAAGCTTTCCATTGGAGTTTTGAATCCATTCTTGAACGGTTTTATATTGCATACCAATAACTTCGAGGGTTTTTAAAATTTCTGTTTTGGAGCCTACAAGGACAACAGAATTTTCCGTCATACACATTTTCATCAGACTACCTCATTTCAGAAAGTATTTTAATGAAATAAATGATAAAATGTATGTGACAACCATATAAATTAGAACAAGGTGATGAAAAAAATGAAAAAATTTGAAGAAAAAACACTAGCGGAAGAAAAAGTATTCACAGGAAGAGTTATCTCTCTTTATCATCAAAAGGTAGAATTACCGAATGGAAATACAAGTACGCGTGAAATCGTAAAGCATCCCGGCGCAGTGGCTGTTATTCCAATTACAAATGAAGGAAAAATTATTTTTGTTGAGCAGTACCGAAAAGCGCTAGAAAGAAGTCTTCTAGAAATTCCAGCAGGAAAACTAGAAAAAGGCGAAGAGCCACTTGTAACGGCTAAACGAGAGCTAGAAGAAGAGACTGGATATGAAGCAGCAAATTGGGAGCATATACAATCTTTTTATACTTCACCGGGGTTTGCAGACGAGTACATACATATATATGTAGCAAAAGGTTTAAAGAAACTAGAAAATAGTGCTGCTTTAGACGAAGATGAATTTGTTGAAATTTTTGAGCTAACACTAGACGAGTGTCTAAAGGAACTAAAAAAAGGTTCAATCCATGATGCAAAAACATGTTTTGCAGTCCAATATTTACAATTATTACAAAAAAATTAAAATAAAATTAAAAATAATTCTCAAAATATGGAAATAAACATGGTAAAATAAAGTGACATTTTTTGAGAGGATGAGTAGATGAGAATTTCATCAATTAAAAAAACAGCTAAAAGTCGTCTATCTGGTAATTGGGGTAAAGCGATTTTAACACTTGTGGTTTTTTGGGTAGTACAAGGACTTATTCATATGCTACTTAATGGACCAGTCAATTACCATTACAGTGGGAATTTATTTTTGGATCCAATGGATGATAAAGTGATAATTCCCGCAGGAGTGCAAACAGTCATTGATATTATCACTTGGGTCGTAAACACATTACTAGGTTATGGATTAATTGTTTACTTTTTAAACCTTATTCGTGATGAGGAAAAAAATTTATCGGACTTATTTTTCTATTTTAATAGTGGACATCAATTTATAAGAGGAATAATCGTTGGATTTTTAGTAGCTTTATTTACAATCCTATGGCTTATTTTACTAATAGTACCTGGTATAATTAAATCAATCGCTTATTCACAAGTTGGATATATTTTAAAAGATCATCCAGATATGGGTGCATTGGATGCAATTACATTAAGTAGAAGAATGATGGATGGATATAAATGGAAATTATTTTTATTATGGCTTTCATTCATCGGTTGGCTTCTATTAATCATCATTACTTTTGGGCTAGCTTTATTTTATGTAGCACCATATTTTTCTGCAACTCAAGCTCAATTTTACGAAGAAGTAAAAGAAGCTTACGAAGGAAAAAAAGAAACAATTTAAAAACTTTAAGACTAAAGACGTTAATTTTTTTAACGTCTTTTTTTAACGTTTCTAATGCTTATCTCGAAAAAAAAACATTTTTATTAAGCAAAAATTAAAGAATTAAAGATAAAATAGAAAACAGGAAAAATGTATACAATAAGACAACTAATCAAATACGATGAAGGTGAGAATATTGTTTGTTAATGGTGAGCTTGGCACATATCACGTTCGAGTAAAAGGGGATGGCAAAGTCACAGTTCTTTTAGAATGTGGAATGATGCATACTCTTCATCAATGGAAGTATTTACAAGAAGAGTTGAGTAAATATGCCAGAGTTATAACATACGATCGCTTAGGTTATGGAAAAAGTGGAATATGGACTACAGAACGATCAACAGAACAACAAGCTTTTGAATGCTATGATATTTTATTAGCATTAAATATTAAAAGTCCATTAATTGCTGTAGGACATTCTCTAGGAGCATATATTGTATTCCAATTGTCTCGCCTTTTTCCAAATGCTATCCAATCTATGATTTTACTCGATCCAACACATCCGACTCTAGAGGAACATGAACAGAAATTATATGATAAGTTACTATATCAATTTGCGTTAATGATGAAAAATGCAAACCAATTTAATCTTACTAAGGCAATACCAAATAAGCTAATTAATAAAATAATGAAAACTACCCCAGATAATCAGTTCGAAATGATTAGCGCAATTAAGAGCTATAAGCATTGGAAGACTGTTGTTAGTGAGTGGAAAAACCTAAATTATAGTAACTTACGTATAAAGGACGCATTGAAAATTAAAATGAATATTCCTTTAATAGTATTAACAGCTTCCAATCAAAGTGGTTTACAGCTTAATCTGAAGAAAAAAAAGGAATTACTACATAAAGTTGAAAAATATCATAATGAATATTGTGAAACAACGAATCAAGGTAGCCGTCAAACATTAGAAGGCCATACACATTCAACTATTTATGGAAATAATGAAGAAAATGCAAAATCGATCGGTCATATCATAAAAAAACAAATTGAATTATTAAATTAAAACAAAGCTGTTTTAGTCGTTGCCTGACTTTAACAGCTTTTTTCTATTTGTTGAAATAATTCCATTTCGCAATCAGATAATCGCCGTACGAAAAGCAAGCATCATGGAACTGATCATTCCTTTCCATAATATAGGAACAAGAACCACTTTTTCTTTATTATTAATTTTTCAACTTTTATAAATTAATAGAATAAATTACTTGTCCATTCATAAAATGAAGAGAGAATATAGTCCAGGAGATGATATCATGACAAGAAGCTCAGTCAAAACAACGATGAAAAAACATGTTAAAGATTATTTGTCACTCTATATTTTTGTTAGTGTGATCTTACTTTTTGGTGTAGTATTTGGAGCAGTCATCGTAAATAGTATGAATGTGAGTCAAAAGCAGGATATTCTATCCTTTATTACACATTTTTTTGGACAAGTAAATAATGGTGATTATATTAGCGGAAATGAAGTGTTCCTTTCTAGCTATTCTTCTCATTTGAAGTTTTTAGCATTGATTTGGGTTTTAGGGATCTCAATCATCGGATTACCAATCATTCTTATTCTATTATTTATGAAAGGATTGGTAGTTGGATTTACAGTTGGATTTTTAGTCAATCAGTTAGGTTGGCATGGTATTTTATTAGCATTTTCTTCTGTTTTTCCACAAAATGTTATCGTTTTACCATTATATATACTATTAACAGTTTTAGCAGTTCAGCTATCCATTCGAATGATTAGAAAACAATTTATTAAAAATGATAATGAACCAATTATGAAACAGTTAGTCTCGTATTCTATTGTCTTTGGAGTTGTTGCTGTTTGCTTAAGTATTGCAAGTATTATTGAGGCATATGGTTCAACTTATTTTTTAAAAGCCATTTCAGAAATAATTGTTTCAAAAAATTAACAAATAATTTTTGACACTTTCTCTTTCTTTGTTATAATTATTATCAAGTGGCGAGGGAGTGAAAAGAATGGAAGAACGAGTTGAACGAATAAAGAAACAACTACATTTAGCAGGATACAAATTAACACCACAACGGGAATCCACTGTTCGTGTTTTATTAGAAAACGAAGAAGATCACCTAAGTGCAGAAGATGTTTACCTCCTAGTGAAAGAAAAATCGCCAGAAATTGGACTTGCTACTGTTTATCGTACGTTAGAATTACTAACTGAGTTAACAATTGTTGATAAAATAAATTTTGGTGATGGCGTTTCAAGATACGACTTAAGACATGAAGGTGCACAACATTTTCACCATCATTTAATTTGCACGGTTTGCGGAGCAGTAGATGAAATTCATGAAAATCTATTAAGTGAAGTTGAAAAGACAGTTGAAGAACGTTGGAATTTTAAAATTAAAGATCATCGATTATCATTTCATGGTGTATGTCATCGTTGCCATGATCAAAACGAAGAGTAGTAAAATGATTTTAATTTAATTAAAATCATTTTATTTTTGATTCTTAAAAGACGGAGCAGTTCAATAAAAAGAGTCTGCTCTTTTTCATGTTCTAAAAAATGACACTGAATGATTAATGTTGATTTTTTGAAGTATGATTTGTCCTATTTTTGCATAGTATGTAGTAATGATGTCTTTACTTCTAGCAAAAGGTGGTGGTCATATGAAAAAAAGAGCAGGTATTGTTTTTAATGTAATAAAAGTTACTATTTTATTTATTACATGTACAATTTTATTTTATTTTGCTATTCAATGGATTCATTCTGAATATGAAAATATGCATCGATATGACCGACCAGAAGGCTCTATGTTAAAGGTGGACATTCATAAAAAGGATGGTGCTTTTAACCAATTGGTACGGTTTTATCAAAACGGGGAGTAATGAAATGTGACAACGACTGATAAAACACCTTTTAAAAAAGAATTTGATTTTGCAACGGAGGATTTTATCCATTTTATCCAAGTTGAAAAAGGTTTATCTAAAAATACAATTCTATCATATAGTAAGGATTTAGAAAGCTACGGAAAATATTTAGACGTTGTTGAAAATATAAATGGTCTCTCAAATATAACTAGGTTACATATTATTAGTTATTTAAAATATTTAAAAGAAAGAGATTTAACAGCTCGAACAATGGCTCGTCAATTAGCAACAATTCGCTCATTTCATCAATTTTTAATTCGTGAGGTTGATGGTATGAAAGACGATCCTTCACTATTAATAGAAATTCCAAAAGCGCCAAAAGTACTTCCAAAGGTTTTATCACTACAGGAAGTAGAGGCTTTATTAGAAGTACCTGACCACTCTACATTTGGTTTAAGAGATAAGGCAATGTTAGAATTGTTATATGCTACTGGCATGCGAGTGTCAGAGTTATTATCATTAAATCTATCTGACATTAATTTAACTATGGGATTTGTGCGATGCTTAGGTAAAGGAAGTAAAGAACGAATTATTCCTTTAGGTAAGCTTGCGATTGAATCAATTGAAAATTATTTAAAATTGTCAAGAAATGAATTAAAGGGTAAAAAAAATAATGATGCATTTTTCTTAAATCATCATGGTAATAGAATGTCTAGACAAGGATTTTGGAAAAACTTAAAAAAACAAGCTGAAAAAGCAAATATTCAACATGAATTAACACCGCATACTTTACGTCATTCATTTGCAACACATTTATTAGAAAATGGCGCTGATTTAAGATCAGTTCAAGAAATGCTAGGACATGCGGATATATCGACAACACAAATTTATACACATGTAACGAAAAATAGACTGAAGGATGTTTATAAAGAGTTTCATCCAAGAGCCTAATTTCAGACTGCCCGCAAAACGCTCGCTTTCTTCGTTGCTNNGCGCTTGCAATCAGTCTGAACCTCAGATTTTTAAAATTTTGTTTACACATTAAGAGCTTAAATTAAGCTCTTTTTTCTTGTAAAATGATTGTTATAATGTGAAAAGCATAATATATTAAATTAATCATGTATGAACTGAAACTTAGGTGACTTGAAAGGATGAAATAAATGATTACGATTAAGACTGAACGTGAAATTAACTTAATGGATGAAGCAGGTACTTTATTAGCTGCTACGCATAAGGAAATTGCAAAAATGATTAAACCTGGGATTACGACTTGGGAAATCGATCAATTTGTAGAAAAGTTTTTAGCTGAAAATGGTGCGAAACCGGAGCAAAAAGGTTACCGAGGATATAAATATGCAACTTGTGCTTCAATTAATGATGAGATTTGCCACGGATTCCCTCGTAAAAAACCATTAAAAGATGGAGATATTGTAACGATTGATATGGTTGTAAATTTAAATGGTGCGCTTGCTGATTCGGCTTGGACATATGGTGTAGGAAATATAGCTAAAGAAAACAAAGACTTATTAAAAGTTACGCAAGAATGCCTATATAAAGGTATAGAGCAAGCTGTAGTAGGAAACCGTATTGGTGATATTGGTTTTGCGATTCAATCTTATGCTGAGTCATTAGGTTATTCTGTTGTACGTGATTTTACTGGACATGGCATAGGACCAACTCTTCATGAAGAGCCATATGTTCCTCATTTTGGTATGGCTGGTAAAGGTTTAAGACTGCGTGAGGGGATGGTCATTACGATTGAACCGATGATTAATTTAGGATCATGGCAATCAACAATGGATTCAAATGGCTGGACAGCTAGAACAAGAGATGGAAAAAATTCAGCACAATATGAACATACTTTAGCGATTACAAGTAATGGACCAAAAATATTGACAAAACAATAAGTTAATTATCTACATTGAAATGAAAGCATAAAAACGATAATTAAAAACCAATTAAAAATCTATTGACATAATGGACTAGCTAGAATACTATTATATTATTAATAAACAATCGAATACTCCAAAGGGGAGTAGCGTCAGGAGAGATCCTGAAACAAAGTCGTCATTACATGAGAAGAAATTCTCATCGGCTTTGTTGGCATACATATGTATGCTCAGCAAGACCTTTGCCGTAGAACTACAACTATTGGCAAAGGTCTTTTTATTTTGTAGTCACGGGTACAGGTTGTTTAATTAAAAATAGTAGTTTCATAAGGGGGAAGAGTCATGGATTTATTAGGTGGATTAAGTATTGGCGTACTTTTGAATGTAATTTTTATCGACCTGTTATTAAGTGGTGACAATGCTATTCTTATCGCATTAGCAGCGAAAAACTTACCAGCAGACCAAAAGAAAAAAGCAGTATTATTTGGTACATTAGGTGCAATTGGACTACGTATAGTATTTGCAGCAGTAATCGTGTATTTATTAAAAATTCCGTTTATTTATGCAATCGGTGGTTTAATGTTATTATGGATTGCTTTTAAATTATTAGTCGATGACTCTGGACACGGCGAAGTTAAAAGTGGTGCTACATTATGGGGAGCAGTTCGAACAATCATCATTGCTGATGCGTTAATGAGTCTTGATAATGTTTTAGCTTTAGCTGGTGTATCACATGGTAGCTTAGTTGCAATCGTAATTGGTATTTTAATTTCAATTCCAATTATTGTTGGTGGAAGCTCATTATTAATGAAAATTATGAACAAATACCCAATTATTACAACAATTGGTTCAGGTATCTTAGCTTGGACTGCAGCCGGTATGATTACTCATGAAAAAATGATTCATGATGTTTTTGAAAGTAAAACAATTATTATAGCGTTCAAAATTGTCATGACTGCAATCGTAATTGCAGCTGGTACAATAGTTGCTAAAAGAAAAGCACAAAAACATCAAGTTGCAAGTTCAGAAAATCAAACAGCATAATACGCTAAAAGGCCCAGCTTATAAGCTTGGGCTTTTTATTTTTTCAATACAGTATGTAAGAGGAATTTTTAGCATATCATTTTTATTAGCGGCTAAAAAAGAATAAAATTATGAAATATTTATGTCAAAATAACAGTATTCTGGGGAAATATAGTATCAATAGACACAAATTGGAAAATATAATTCTTGAAAAGAATTAGGACAATAAGTATACTTTAGTTGTCAGACATCTGACGCTATCATTTATGTTTCAGTTTGTTTCGATGAGTTAGGAGGAAAACAAATGAATAGAAAATTTAATAGAGTGTTCCTCGTTGTTATGGATTCTGTAGGGATCGGAGAAGCTCCCGATGCAGAAAAATTTAATGATGTTGGTTCAGATACACTAGGCCATATTGCTGAAGAAATGAATGGTTTACATATGCCGAACATGGCAAAACTAGGATTAAGTAATATTAGAGAATTGAAAGGGGTTCCAAAGGCCGATAAGCCACTTGCTTATTACACAAAAATGGAAGAGTCATCAGTTGGAAAAGATACAATGACTGGACATTGGGAAATCATGGGTCTTCATATTGATAAGCCATTTAAAGTTTTTGCTGATGGATTCCCTAAAGAATTAATAAGCGAATTGGAAACTCATTTTGATCGTAAAATAATCGGAAATAAACCTGCTTCTGGAACTGAGATATTAGTTGAACTTGGTGAAGAGCATATGAAAACAGGCGATTTAATCGTTTATACGTCTGCTGATTCTGTTTTACAAATTGCAGCTCATGAAGAAGTTGTTCCTTTAGAAGATTTATATCGTTATTGCGAAATTGCACGTAAATTAACATTAGATGATCCTTACATGATTGGTCGTGTAATCGCGAGACCATTTGTAGGTGAGCCTGGAAACTTCAAACGTACACCAAATCGCCATGATTATGCATTAAAACCATTTGGACGTACTGTTATGAATGAATTAAAAGATGCGAATTTTGATGTAATTTCAATCGGTAAAATTGCTGATATCTTCGATGGTGAAGGAATTACGAAAGCATTACGTACTGTTTCAAATATGGACGGTATGGATAAATTAGTTGAAACATTAAAAATGGATTTCACTGGTTTAAGCTTCCTAAATTTAGTTGATTTTGATGCAGTATACGGTCATAGAAGAGATCCACTAGGTTACGGTAAAGCATTAGAAGAATACGATGCAAGATTACCTGAAGTATTTGATTTATTAAAAGAAGATGATTTATTAATGATTACTGCCGATCATGGAAATGATCCGACATATACTGGTACAGACCATACAAGAGAATATGTTCCATTACTAGTTTATAGTAAACAGTTTTCAGAAGGTAAAGAATTAGAAATACCAAAAACTTTTGCAGATATTGGGGCAACCATTGCAGAAAACTTTAAAGTTTCAATGCCATCACATGGATCAAGTTTTTTTGAAAAATTGAGATAAGGTGGAGTTACATATGAATAAAGAAAATATCGATAAAGCCGCTGATTTTATTAAAAGTAAAGTTGACAGACAGCCTAAAATTGGATTGATCTTAGGATCAGGTTTAGGAGTTCTTGTTGATGAAATTGAAAATCAAGAAAAAATTCCGTATCATACAATTCCTGAATATCCAACATCAACAGTTGAAGGACATGAAGGACAACTAGTTTTTGGAACGATACACGGTATTGAAGTAGTAGCAATGCAAGGACGAGTTCACTACTACGAAGGATATAGCATGGAAAAAGTTACATTCCCTGTACGTATCATGAAAGAATTAGGTGTAGAAAAATTAATCGTAACGAATGCTGCAGGTGGAGTTAATACTTCATACGAACCTGGAGATTTAATGTTAATTACAGACCATATTAATTTTACTGGTACTAGTCCACTAATTGGACCAAATAACCCAGAGCTAGGCGTTCGTTTTGTAGATATGTCTTATCCATATGACCGTGAATTAAGAGAGCTTGCAAAAAATGCTGCTAGTGAAGTAGATGTAAAACTTCAAGAAGGAGTTTACGCTGCACTGACAGGACCATCTTATGAAACTCCAGCTGAAATTCGCATGTTTAGAACATTAGGTGCTGATGCTGTTGGGATGTCAACTGTATCTGAAGTAATTGTGGCACGTCATGCTGAATTAAGAGTACTTGGTATTTCATGTATTTCAAACATGGCAGCAGGCATTTTAGATCAACCGCTAAACCATGAAGAAGTTATTGAAACAACACAAAGAGTAAGAGCTTCATTTTTATCATTAGTAAAAGAGATTATTCGTAAAATCGGTTAATTCAAAAGTTAACGAATATAAAAGGACTTCTACATTATGTGGAAGTCACTTTTCATTAGAAGTAATATATACAAATTAGAAAGAGGCGTTTCGAAAATGAGAATGGTAGATTTAATCGAAAAAAAACGTGACGGAAAAACATTAACAACAGAAGAAGTTAATTTTGTAATCAAAGGTTTCACTGATGGTAGTGTACCTGATTACCAAATGAGTGCTTTTGCAATGGCAGTTTTCTTAAAAGGTATGACTGAAAAAGAATATAGTGATTTAACAATGGCAATGGTACATTCTGGTGATACAATTGACCTTTCTAACATTGAAGGAATCAAAGTTGATAAGCATTCAACTGGTGGAGTAGGTGATACAACTACACTTGTATTAGGTCCATTAGTAGCTTCTTTAGATATTCCAGTTGCCAAAATGAGCGGACGTGGTTTAGGTCATACTGGTGGTACAATCGATAAATTAGAAGCTGTAGAAGGCTTCCATGTTGAATTAACAGAAGAAGAATTTATGAAACAAGTAAATGATATTAAATTAGCCGTTATCGGACAAACAGGAGATTTAACACCTGCTGACAAAAAGTTATATGCACTACGTGATGTAACAGCAACTGTTAACTCAATCCCATTAATTTCAAGTTCAATTATGAGTAAAAAAATCGCTGCTGGTGCAGACGCTATTGTTTTAGATGTTAAAACTGGTGCAGGTGCATTTATGAAAGATATTGATGATGCACGCGATTTAGCTAAAGCGATGGTTAAGATTGGGAACAACGTTGGAAGACAAACAGTTGCAGTTATTTCTGATATGAGCCAACCATTAGGTTTTGCGATTGGAAATGCATTAGAAGTGAAAGAAGCAATTGACACTCTTAAAGGTGAAGGTCCAAAAGATTTAGAAGAATTATGCTTAGTATTAGGTAGCCAAATGGTTGTACTAGCTAAAAAAGCTGAAACATTAGAAGAAGCAAGAGCTAAACTTCTAGAAAATATGAAAAACGGAAAAGCTTTAGAAGTATTTAAAGCATTTTTAGTAGCTCAAGGTGGAGACGGTTCAGTAGTAGATGATCCATCAAAACTACCACAAGCTAAATATGTACAAGAAGTAGTAGCAAAGCAAGACGGGTATGTTTCACAAATCGTTGCTGATGCAGTTGGAACAGCAGCTATGAAATTAGGCGCAGGACGTGCAACAAAAGAATCAGTTATCGACTTAGCTGTTGGATTAATGCTAAACAAAAAAGTAGGCGAAGCAGTTAAAAAAGGAGATTCATTAGTTACTGTATATTCAAGCACAGAAGATATTAGTGAAGTTGAAAAAGACTTATTAGAAAACATTAAAATTTCTACTGAAAAAGTAGAAGAACCTACATTAGTTTATGATTTAATTATGGAAGCTTAAAAATATTTAAAAGCTATTCTCAGTGATGAGAATAGCTTTTTTTGTTCTTCTTAATGGCAGGTTACTTTTCAAGTTAATCATATACGATCTTTTTTATATACTTTTCAAAAAGATAGCAACATACCTTTATATCAAAGGAATTAATAATAAAAAAATGTTCCAAAGTTTTGATTTAAAGGGAGCTAAGCTAATGGTAAAGAAAGTGTTATTTTTTGGTGATGTAGGAATTGATGATGCGATCGCTTTGGTTTATGCACGATTAACAGAAGATATTGATATAATTGGGATTGTAGCGGATTATGGGAATGTATCTAAAAAAGAAACGACAAGGAATGTTCGGTTTTTACTTAAAAGGTCAGGAAAAGAATATATTAAAGTTTATGGGGGTGCTGAGAAACCAATGACGGGAGAAATCCCGACCTATTATCTTGATATACATGGACCGTTTGGTTTAGGTCCAATTGATCCAGGGTTAAAGTTAGAGAACTTAGAGAACTTTTGTGAAGTGATCAATTTGATTGAACAATATAAGGATGAACTAATAATCGTAAATACTGGGAGGTTAACCTCGCTAGCGACCCTATTTATCTTATACGAAGATTTGATGAAAAGTGTGAATTCTTACTATATTATGGGCGGAGCTTTTCTTTATCCTGGAAATGTTACACCAGTAGCAGAAGCGAATTTTCATGGTGATCCGATAGCAGCTAATATCGTTATGAAATATGTAAGTGGTGCATATATTTTCCCATTAAATGTAACGCAAAATGCCATCGTAACTCCTTCCATGGCCAATTATATTCATTCTAAAGGGAAGACTGATCTTGTAAAACCATTATTAGATTATTATTATTTCAACTTCTATCAAAAGAAGGTACCCGGCATAAAAGGGAGCCCAGTTCATGATGCTGTAACGCTCATGGCAGTCATACGTAGCGATTTATTTAAATTCTATACTTCGGCTGTTGTAATTGATTCAACCGATGTAGCTAGGGGGCAAAGTATTGCAGATTTTCGAGTAACGGATACTCCTGAGAAATTTGATGGAAGACCGAAACAACATATCGCAGTAGGCCTCGATTATGAAGGGTTTTATAAGGATTTTATGTCAATTATGACTGGGGAGAAGTTCTAGATTAAAAATGAATAGAGAAATTTTTAAGTTAATTGATTGGAACTTTAGCTTTATTGCTACTTTTGACAAACCCTTGCCATATTACGCAAGGGTTTGTTTTTGCTTATTTTTAAGCCTTTATTTTTCTAAATACTTAAGCTTAAGCTTCCTAATAACATAAGTACAAAAATGATATATGGAAAGATGATTAAAAACCATACAAAAGGCTTCTTCCACGTATCAAGTCTATTATAGATTGCAAAAGTGATTAATAAAATAACCCCAATTGGAATGAATAGGAAGCCATACATTTCAGTGAATGAAAATTTCTGTAAAATAAAGGGTAAAAACAACAAAACAGTCCAGCTAATAAGCTTAAATACAATATTTTTATTGATTATCAATTTAGTAATAATAGCAGTTATCAGTATGATGGCAATAAAATAGATTAACAAGTACATCGTAAAGTAAAAGGATCCTGATAATTCCCCACCAGCCCCAGTACCATCGGCGTCAGTTGACATCCCAAATATAAATAACAACATTGGGAAGATAATGGGACTTGTAACTAGCAAAGTAAAACCAATTGTTGCTGACACTTTCTTAAATAATTCCTTCAAAAAAAAACACTCCTATTTTATTCTCTAGTTCTATCTTAAGAGAAGAAACAAGAAAAATATAGGAGAAATTAGTGAATCCTTATATTGTTTTAACATAATCGGTATACAACTAATGCATATTTAAGTTACATAAGTACTAATCTATAATCGGCCTTTTTATTTCAAATAGAAGGTGATTGTCGAAAAAAGGAGTTATAAAGTTTTTAGCGAATTATCACATAATGAAGGAAAATTTAACCAGAAGAATAATAAATAGTTATTCTAATAAAGTTATTCTAATAAGAGGTGTAAAGTTGAGGCAAACGACGTGGAAAGAAATAATGCTGATATTTAGTCCGGTAATATTAATACCTATCATTTTATTTTTTGTGTTACATTCTTCACCATCAATTGCATTGAGGACTCATGTATTTTTTGATGGTCATCCTATTTTAGCCTTGAAGTCTGAAAGTGCAGATGACCAAGAACATAATCAAGGTGATAAGGAATTCCTAAAAAATGAACAAGCAAAATGTTATTCTTTAAATGAAGAAAATTATATCCTTCGAAAAAAAGGTTTTATCTATGTAGCTGATTATTACGGAAATGCTTAATATTTATTGTTTCAAGTCCGGAGATTACTACAAAAGATGCTCGCATTCTCCGGGCAATAGGGACCTAAGCTGTTGCCTAACAGCTTGAGATCTCAAGCCCGTGTATTTCTTATATGAATCCAGTACTTTTTATTTCCAATCAACTTGCTCATCAAAAAAATTTTCATAAACGAAACACTAAAAAACTATAAGTTTTTACAAGATGAGAAACTGTTAGTATTGTTGTGATTATGAAGCTTTTGTAAATCAAAACACTAAAGAAAATTATTTTCTTGTTTAATTATTTGATTAAATTTAGTATAATTGTAATCGTGCCTTGTTGCATGGGTGGGAGAGGGAGACACTAAAAGAGAGGAATTTCTTTGAAAAATTTATTGAACAAACAGTTTAATCTTGAAGGTAGCGGTACGACCATTAAAACGGAGTTGATTGCAGGTGCAGTTTCATTTCTAACACTTGTCTATATTTTATCCGTTAATAGTACAATTTTGCATGATGCAGGTATACCGTTCCAAGGTGCAATGATTGCCACAATTTTGTCAGCTTTCTTTGGAAGCGTTATGATGGGATTATGGAGTAATTCACCTTTAGTATTAGTTCCGGGAATGGGCATCAACGCATTGTTTACTTATACAATGGTTGGAGAAATGGGAATGAATTGGAAGGAAGCACTTGCTGTTGTATTTGTAAGTGGAATCTTATTATCAATTTTATCATTCACAAAATTAATTAAGAAATTAACAACTGCGATTCCATTATCACTAAAAAGTGCAATTACAGTTGGAATTGGATTTTTCTTAACGTTTATCGGTCTTCAAGCTGGTGGGATTGTTGTAAAAAATGAAAGTACGTTCGTATCGATTGCAAATTTTACAAACGTGGATGTTTTAGCAACAGTTATTACACTAGGTATTGCGATTTATCTTTTTATTAAAAATGTACCTGCAAACTTTTTAATTACAGTTATTTTAGGTACAATCATTTCTTTCATTTTACATGGTGGAATTGAAAAAGCACATGATACAACAAATATTACAATGAAATCTGCTAGTGAAGTTGTCGGACAACTGACCTTTACTCATTTATTGAGTTTTCCATTTTGGATTGCAGTATTTTCGTTAACGATGGTTGTATTATTCGAATCAATCGGTATTATTCATGGTCAATTAAGCATGATGAACCAAGAGCATAAGCAACAAAAGGTTGTTCAAGGAACTGCGTTTGGTATTATTTTATCCGGTTTACTTGGAACTAGCCCAACAGTTATTGCTGTTGAAGGTAGTGCAGGTATTAGTTCTGGTGGTCGATCAGGTCTTACTTCAGTTGTAACTGGATTTTTATTTTTAGGATGTTTACTCTTTATGCCATTAATAGCATATATTCCAACATCTGCGATTGCACCAATCTTAATCATAATCGGTTCATTAATGGTTAAACATATTACAGATATTCAATTGGATGATCCTACTGAGGCAATACCAGCCTTCTTAATTTTAGCATTCATTCCTTTAACATATAGTATTATTGACGGAATTGCATTCGGTTTTATTGCTTATCCATTAGTAAAAATGGCAGCAGGTAAGAAAACTGAAATCACACCATATATGGTGGCAATTTCAGCATTATTCTTTGTACGATTTGCATTAAACTTTATTGCATAAAAAAAAGCGCTGATTCTTCTAAGAACCAGCGCTTTTTAATTTGTTGTTTTTTGATATTTAGATTTTGAAAAACATTAATCAAAAAATTTATTTAATCGTTTATAGAAGAAATAGCCAACAACGGTACCAATTATTAATCCAATCACGTAAATAATCGTGTTATTTCCATTGGCAATTGTAGATGTTAATAAAGCGATTAATGTCGCTGAAAGATATACAAATAAGACGTTTACGAATAAACCGAATTTTTTATAAACGAATAATTTGCCATTATTGACATTCGCAGATCTGTTATAACATAATAAACCGATTATTAGAAATGCAACGATATAGAGGATAATGATCGATAAATTTCCGTAATCTATAGTTGGATAATGAACAATTTGTTCATTAAAATCCTTTGAAATTGATAGTGGACCTGTTTGATATGGAATAGACCAACTAGTAATCGTTTTTTCAAAGCTAATGTCAGGTAATTTATAGTTAAAGATCCCATTTAAGTTTGAATAAATACTAAAATAGATAATACTTGGTGAGAAAATCGTAAAAATAGTGAAAAGTGTTTGAGAAAAATAATGACCTGTAAGTGTTCCAATTGATAGACCTATTGTAAAAAAAGCAATCGTAAATAGGAATATGACAGTAAAAATGGATACAAATGATGAAGCATCAATATATTTGTGTAGATTCGTATTGTAATGGATTAATAGAGTTAAAATTATTAATCCAACAGTCGCCATAAAAATATGAGTAATTCCAAACACCCATTTTGATAAATAAAGTTGTCTTGGTGAGTAAGGAAGTGAAAATTGAAAATCAATTCCTCCTGTATTTCGTCCAATTCCTATTAATAAAATACTTAATATTAATACAATGATCGGTGAAATAAATGCTAGCATACTAAAGTCAGATATATAAAGGTACGGATCACTAGGATTAGTTAGTAATGCTCGATGTAATTCATCAGTGTTATTGTAATAGCTAAATGGAAGAATAATCAGATAGACAAGATATAATAAAATAAGTGCAAGTCTAGATTGTTTGGAATTTATTAGCCACAATGCTTTACTAAACATATAAGTCCCCTCCATCATTTATGAAAAATAAATCCTCTAATGTCAATGGAAGTTCTTCTAGAAGAAGTGGATTTTCATTTTCCATTCGTTTTATATATTCGTTCTTATTTCCATTAATAATGATGATTGCTACTTTGCCAGTTTTTGAGAATACAGTAATAGACGGGTCATCTTCAAATATTTTAGGTAAACCATCTTCAAATGCTACTTGTAATTTGTAAAATTGACTCGTACTTTCTTCCATTGTAGAGATTGAATTAATTCTTCCATCCTTAATAAATAAATATTGATCAATTATTTTTTCTAGCTCAGCAAGATGATGTGAAGAAATAATCACTCCGACTGAGTTTGTGCTTGCATATTCAATGATTAATTGCAAAACAGTCCGTTTAACGACTGCATCTAAACCATTAGTTGGTTCGTCTAAAATGACATATTTTGCATCTGTTGAAAAGGTTAATAATAAATAGATGAGTGTTTTCATCCCTTTTGAGTATTTACGCAGAGATGTATTTGGTAATTTATATTTATTTAATGCTTCTTGAAATTTGTGTTTATTGAAGTTTGGATATGAATTTTCATAGATCGTAATAAGCTCTTTCACACTGTATTGATTAATGAAATTTGTAGAATCACTCATATATGCAATTTGTCTTCTAGTATTAGGTGATTCGTTAATCTCTTTATCGTCAATACTTATTGAGCCTTCATCTGGTGATAGAATGCCAACGATTGTCCTTAAAAGAGTCGTTTTACCAGCTCCATTTCTACCGATTAAGCCTGTGATTTTACCTTTTTCTATTTGAAAGTTTAGATTTTTTAACACTTCATGTTCATCGAGTTTTTTACTTAAATGATGGATTTTCAACAAACTATTCAGCTCCTTTATTAGAATAAAACTCTTTTACCCATTTCATTATTTCTTCCTCTTTTACGCCATCTGTTAAACAATCAATTAATAAATTGGAAAGTTTATTTTTATATTTTAAAAGGGAATCTGTTGAAACCGTCTCTTTTGTTAAACCAATGACAAATGTTCCTTTACCCCTTATCGTTTCGATGACTCCAGTGCGCTCTAGTTCTTGATAGGCTCTACTAACAGTATTTGGATTGATCACCAATGTAGTTGCTAATTCACGTACGGAAGGAAGTTTATCGCCATTTACCAAAATCTTTCTTAACATTTGTTCTTTTGTTTGTAGAACAATTTGCTCCCAAAGGGGTAAATGGCTTCTTGGGTCTAAAATAATAATCAAGAGATCATCACCTCAAATGTTTTCTTAAGTGTATGGAGTGTATTAAGTGTATGAGTGTAATTAATACACTTTACTTGTATCATATGTTCTCATGTATGTAAATAGTTCCATTCTTTCTAATATTTTCTTCACAGGTTGATTAAACTACTTATATTTGGAAAAAATATGTATGAAAAGAATGGAGGGTTATAGATGAAAAGGGTATTACTAACTCTTTTAAGTAGTGTTATGATCTTTTCTTTATCACTACCTAAAGTAGATGCAAGAGAGACACAAAATAATGATGTAAGTTTAGCAAAAAGTGCATTATCTTCCGTAATTATTGAACAAGATACTGGGAAAATCTTATATGAAAAAGACGCTAGAAAAGAGCTTCCACCAGCAAGTATGACTAAGATTATGACAATGCTTATTATTATGGAAGAAATCAATAAAGGAAAACTTAGATTAGATGATAAAGTAATGACAAGTGAACATGCTGCGTCAATGGGTGGATCACAAATCTTTTTAGAACCTGGCGAAGAGATGACAGTAAAAGAAATGTTAAAAGGGATTGCAATTGCATCAGGAAATGACGCATCGGTCGCAATGGCAGAGAAAATTGCAGGTACAGAAGAGGCCTTTGTCGCTCTAATGAATAAAAAAGTAAAACAGTTAGGATTAAAAAATACACATTTTGAAAATCCAACTGGGCTACCTGCACCTGGTCATTATTCATCTGCGTATGATATGGCAATCATGGGAAGAGAGCTTTTAAAATATCCACTAATCACAAAGTTTACTGGTACTTATGAAGATTACTTGAGAAAAGATACTGAAAAACAATTTTGGCTAGTTAATACAAATAAACTAGTTCGTTTTTATCCAGGAGCGGATGGCTTGAAAACTGGATTTACTGCAGAAGCAAAATATTGTTTAACAGCAACTGCTAAGAAGAACAACATGCGAGTAGTTAGCGTAATTATGGGTGCACCAACCTCTAAAGAAAGAAATGCACAAATGACAAATTTACTTGATTATGCATTTAATCAATATCAAGTAAAACAATTAATTAAACAAGGTGAGAATATCGAAAGGCTTAGTATAAGCAAAGGTAAGTCTAAAGGTGTAAATGTTATCACTAAAAGCCCAGTTTCAGTTGTATTGAAGAAGGGTGAAGCGATGAATAAAATTACGAAAGATATTCAGCTGAACAAAAATATTCAGGCTCCAATTAAAAAAGGGCAAGTTGTCGGAGTTTTAATATTAAAACAAGGTAGTAAAGTTTTATCTAAAACAGACTTGGTAGCTAATAAATCAGTAAATAAAGCTAATTGGTACGATTTATTTAAGCGTACTGTTGGAGGATTCAACTGATTTTTTCCGACTAATTTCGAGTATTACTAAAAGATTTGGCGTTTTGCCACTAGTTTTGTCACACGTGAAGGAATTCGGTTTAGTTTTAACGAAACTCTAGAATAACCGTCAAATAAGGAGGTTATTGTAGTGAGTCTTAATATTGAACTTGAAGTGAAAAATGCAATCCTTTGTGTAAGACTTGCAGGGGAACTAGATCATCACACTGCTGAGGATTTACGTTTACAAGTAAATGAGGTATTAGAGTCACAGACTATCAAACATATTTTATTAAATCTTGAACATCTAACGTTCATGGATAGTTCTGGTTTAGGTGTCATTTTAGGTAGATATAAAGTTATTCGAAATAAAGGTGGAGAAATGGTTGTATGTTCAATTTCTCCATCAATTAAGCGGTTGTTTGATATGTCTGGTTTATTTAAGATTGTTCATTTAGCTGATGATGAGTCAAATGGACTTAATGTATTGGGGGTGGCATAATGCGAAATGAAATGAACCTTCAATTTTCCGCATTAAGTCAAAATGAATCATTTGCTCGTGTAACTGTAGCTGCATTTATTACCCAGCTAGATCCTACATTAGATGAATTAACTGAGATTAAAACTGTAGTATCTGAGGCTGTTACAAATGCGATTATTCATGGTTATGAAAATAATCCTGAAGGTATCGTATTCATTTCAGTTCTTCTAGAAGATCAAACAGTAACTTTAACAATTCGAGATGAAGGGATAGGTATTGCTGATTTAGATGAAGCAATGCAACCTTTATACACTTCAAAACCAGATTTAGAAAGATCCGGCATGGGATTTACGATTATGGAGAATTTCATGGATAAATGTGAAGTTGTGTCCACTATCAATGTTGGTACAACGATTACGGTTAAAAAGTACTTATCAAATAGCAATGTTTTAAGTAATTAAGGAGAATCGCCTATGGACGTAGAAGTCAAGCAAGATCAACCCCGTGCGCAGTTAAAGGATCATGAATTAAAAGAGTTAATTAAGCGTAGTCAGGCTGGAGATCAATTGGCTAGAGACAGCATCGTCGGGCACAACATGAGACTTGTATGGTCAGTTGTTCAGCGCTTTATTAACCGTGGATATGAACCAGATGATTTATTTCAGATTGGTTGTATCGGATTATTGAAATCGGTAGATAAATTTGATTTATCATATGATGTACGATTTTCTACATATGCTGTTCCGATGATTATCGGAGAAATCCAACGATTTATTCGAGACGACGGAACGGTTAAAGTGAGTCGTTCATTAAAAGAAACGAATAATAAGATTCGAAAAGCAAAAGAAGAATTAAGTAAAACGCTTGGAAGAATGCCTACAATTAACGAGATTGCTACTCATATGGAAATTACACCAGAGGATGTTGTACTTGCACAAGAGGCTAGTAGAGCTCCTTCATCAATACATGAAACGGTGTATGAAAATGATGGTGATCCTATTACATTGTTAGATCAAATTGCTGATAACCATGAAACAAATTGGTTTGAAAAATTTGCATTAAAAGAAGCGATAAAACAACTAGATGATCGAGAGAGATTAATTGTCTATTTAAGATATTATAAAGATCAAACTCAATCAGAAGTTGCTGAACGATTAGGAATTTCTCAAGTCCAAGTTTCAAGACTAGAGAAAAAGATTCTCCAACAGATGAAAGATAAAATTAAATAAAATCTTGAGCTAAAAAAGCTGAAGAATCGTAGGAAATATAATACGATTTTTCAGCTTTTTTATTTTGTCTTTATTTTTGTGTTTTTACTGTAACTCTAGTTTCAAATAATAATGAACATCTTCAAGTTCCCCTTTCAGATGCTTTTTTTTCAAAAGGGCTGACGACTAACTTTTCCTATTTTTACTTACCGAACTACTCAGATCAATCTTACTGGACTTATATTTTTGGGAAGTTTTCACATACTAGTTGTAATTGAATTCATAAAGCTTTGAAACTGAGGGGAAAGTATGAATAAGGTTCTATATATTAAATTACTCAATCGAATCGTTGTACAAGTAGGTAAAAGTGTACATCTAGGAGAGATTGCACGATTACAAGGGATTAATGTTGATTTAACCAAAATTCAAAACATCATTGTACATGAATCAAAAAGGGAGGATGGTACACATACAGTTATTGATATTCTAGAGCTTTTACCATTAATTCTTGAAATTGAGCCTGATATTTCGTTCGAGATCGTTGGAGTGACAATGTGCATAATAGAACTTAAAAATGAAGTTTCAAAGGATCGTTTTTTTCTGTTTTGTTTCGTTTGGATCTTGTTATTTACAGGTTCTTCATTAGCAATTATTTATTTCCACGAAGATGTTAGCATGCAACAGGTTCAACAACGAATTTACTATATGATTACAGGAGAACATAATCATAAGCCTTTATTACTTCAAGTACCATATTCTTTTGGACTAGGAATTGGGATGATTTTATTTTTTAATCAATGGTTTAAGACTAGATTAAACGAAGAACCGAGTCCTCTTGAAGTAGAAATGTATCAGTATCAACGCTCAATGGATGAATATGTGTTAGTAAACGAAAATAAAAAGCCAAACAAAAGTGTGAATACCG
Source organism: Bacillus sp. AFS077874 (assembly GCF_002566505.1). Lineage (NCBI taxonomy): Bacteria > Bacillati > Bacillota > Bacilli > Caryophanales > Bacillaceae > Bacillus > Bacillus sp. AFS077874. Next base: position 46,540 of record NZ_NUYF01000010.1, on the reverse strand, counting down.
ATGATTAGAGATTTGTTTACAGTGTTTGTAGGTTTTTCAGGAGGTATTGCCGTTGGTACTGGCTTTGTAGCATTTTTATCGGTTATTGGTATTATTCCAAGACTAACGCAGTTAACAAAAACGATTAAAAAAATTCGAGCTTATGAGTTTGCAGTTATTTTGGGGGCAATTTTTGGTTGCTGGATTAGTTTACGAAATACCGTTTTTAATTTGCCGAATATCTTTTCAGTTTTTATCGGGCTGTTAGCAGGTATTTTTATTGGAATGTTAGCTGCAGCGTTAACCGAAGTATTAAACGTTTTTCCAATCTTAGCGAAACGAATTGGCATTCAAAAGAAAATTGTGTACTTATTAATGGCAATTGCACTAGGTAAAGTTTTTGGGTCGTTATTTCATTGGATTTATTTTATAGAGTAAAGGATGGATGAAATGAGTGGGAAATTAAAAGCTAATTATAAAGAGAATATAAAACCATACCAACCGAAAAAACCGGTATTAAAAAATTGTATTAAAGCGTTTTTAGTTGGAGGATTTATCTGTCTTTTAGGTGAGTGTATTACGAAAATCTATATTAACTATTTTAACTTTACTGAAAAAAATGTTGGTGATCCAACAGTAGCTACACTTGTTTTAATTTCTAGCTTACTTACAGGGTTAGGTATATATGACAAAATTGGACAATTTGCAGGCGCAGGATCTGCTGTTCCTGTAACAGGCTTTGCCAACTCTATGACGAGTGCTGCTATGGAACATAGAAGTGAAGGTCTCGTTTTAGGGGTTGCAACAAATATGTTTAAACTAGCTGGTTGTGTAATTGTTTATGGAGTTGTTTCGGCATACGTCGTTGGAATGATACGATACGCATTTAAAGTATTCTTTTAGGAGGTGAGTACATATGGCTTTAGTCGGTAAACAAACTTGGGAGTTTCAAAATGGTGTTTATGTCCAAGCGTCTGGAACTGCTGTAGGACCAAGAGAAAACTTGGGACTGTTAGGTGGCAAATTTGATTATGCTTATGAAGATCTTCATTGTAATGAAGATAATTGGGAATTAGCAGAAAGAGCATTAATGAGAAATGCAATTTCGGTTGCTCTAAAAAAAGCAAACAAAACCGTAGAAGATATTGATGTATTTTTAGCAGGAGATTTACTAAATCAAAATGTTACTGCGAACTTTATGGCAAGGGAATTGCAACTACCTTTTTTATGTATGTTTGGTGCCTGCTCAACATCAATGGAAACGGCTGCACTTGGCGCACAGTTAATCGATAGTGGTTATGCAAAAATGGCATTGGCAGCAACAAGTAGCCATAATGCTACTGCTGAAAGGCAATATAGATATCCGACAGAATATGGTGGACAGAAACCAGATTCAGCAACTTTTACAGTAACTGGAGCAGGAAGTGTTCTCCTTTCGAATAAAAAAAGCAAAATAAAAGTAAAATGCGCCACAATTGGTACAGTTCAGGATTTAGGTTTGACAGATCCATTCGACATGGGTTCTGCAATGGCACCAGCAGCAGCCTATACAATCGTACAACACTTTAAGGACACAAATACGACACCTGATGATTATGATTTTATCGTAACTGGAGATCTTTCAGCAGTAGGCGCACCAATTTGCGAACAACTTGTTAGAGAAGAAGGATATGATATGGCAGGGAAATATAATGATTGTGGATTGCTAATCTATGATCGAGAAAATCAGGAAGTTTTTGCTGGGGGAAGTGGATGTGCTTGTTCAGCAGTTGTAACATATGGTCATTTATTTCAAGAGTTAAATAAAGGTACTTATAAACGAATTTTAGTAGCGGCAACCGGCGCTCTTTTAAGCCCAACAATGATTCAACAGAAAGAATCAATTCCAACTATTTCACATGCTGTCGTTTTCGAAAGCTGTTAGGAGGTGTTCAGATGGATTTTGTTAATGCTTTTATAGTAGGAGGTCTAATTTGTGTAATTGGCCAATTATTTTTTGATTTTACAAAATTAACACCAGGGCATGTGATGTGCATATTTGTAGTAATTGGGTCAATTTTAGATGGATTTGGAATTTACGATAAGCTAATAAAATTTGCTGGTGCAGGTGCAACCGTTCCAATTACTAGTTTTGGGCATTCCTTATTACATGGAGCGATGGCAGAAGCAAGTGATCACGGATTTATTGGTATTGGAATGGGGATCTTTTCACTTACTTCATCTGGAATTTCAGCAGCAATTTTATTCTCATTTATAATTGCACTTATTTTTAAGCCAAAAGGTTAACTTATGAAAAAGAAAAGGATCATTATCGTAACCGACGGAGATGTTTATGCACATCGGAGTATTGAGTATTTGGCAAAACAATTTGGCGGATGCACAATATCACAATCGCAAGGTAATCCCACTAAGTTCTCTGGAAAGAGAATGGTTGAAATCATAATGCAAGCACAAAAAGAACCAGTATTTGTATTGTTTGATGACAGTGGCTTTATGGGAGAAGGTCCTGGAGAGAAAGCTTTAAAATATGTGGCGAGTGATAAACATATTGAAGTTATTGCTGCACTAGCAGTAGCATCAAATACACATCATCAAGAATGGACAAAAGTGGATGTAAGCATTGATAACGAAGGGAATTTAACTGAATACGGTGTCGATAAGTATGGAGTGCCTGATATTGAAATCGGAAGAATAAATGGAGACACCGTTTACAATTTAGATCAACTAAATATTCCCTTCATTTTAGGAATCGGCGATATTGGAAAAATGGGTGGAAGAGATGATATTGAAATCGGTTCACCCATTACAAGAAAAGCTATTGAATATATCCTCGAGAGGAGTGAACTCCAATGACTACGAAAAAAGAGCCGACAAAACTGACAAATAAACTAGTTACAAATGCTCATACAATAAGTGATCGTATAGGTTTTGGAGTAAGTTTTGATGTCGGTAAACGTGTGATTTTTGTAAATAAAGTTGAAGTTAATCTATATTATGTTAACGGATTAACGGATACAAGCTTTATTCAAAGATTTTTAGATGACTTAATTGGGTTAGAAAAAGTCGAGAAAAATAAATCAATGTTTAAAAATATTGAGGATACAATTGTCCATCAATCAGTAGAGATCGTTTTAACATTTGAAGATGTTATAAAGAAAGTATTATCTGGTTTAATTGTAGTATTAGTTGATGGAGAAGATAAAGGACTTGCAGTCGATGTTAGGAGTTATCCTGGACGTGGTCCAACAGAACCAGATACCGAGCGAGTAGTACGTGGATCACGAGATGGTTTTACTGAAAACATTATTAATAATACTGGCCTTATAAGAAGACGTATTCGCGATGAGAATTTAAGAAATGAAATTCTTCAGGTAGGTGAAAGTTCAAAGACAGATGTATGTTTATCGTATATAGAAGGTTTAGCGCACGCGGAACTTGTAAAAGAAGTTCGGGATCGAATTACAGGTATTCACGTTGATGGTCTTACAATGACAGATAAGAAATTAGAAGAATTTATTTTAAAGCAAGGATATAATCCATTTCCTTTAGTTAGATATTCTGAAAGACCTGACGTTGTAGCAAACCACATTCTTGAAGGGCATGTATGTATTATCGTGGATACATCTCCGAGTGTAATTATTACGCCTGCAACGTATTACCACCATATGCAACATGCTGAAGAATTCAGACAAACTCCTACAGTCGGAACATTCCTTCGATGGTGCCGTTATATAGGAATTTTTATGTCAGTCTTTTTATTACCGTTTTGGTTACTATTATGTAATTACCCAGAGGTATTACCAAAATCATTAAGTTATATTGGTCCAAAAGAAACAAGTAATATTCCAATTTATTTACAATTAATAATTGCCGATATGGGGATTGAATTCCTGAGAATGGCAAGTATACATACACCAAATGCAGTTTCCACTTCGATGGGGATTATTGCAGCCGTATTAATTGGGCAAGTCGCAATTGATGTTGGCCTTTTCCAACCGGAAGTAGTACTATATACAGCTGTGTCAATGATTGGATCATATGCGACGCCAAGTTATGAGCTAGCACTTGCAAATAAATTGGCCAAATTTTTTATATTAATTTTAACTGCAATATTAGGTATTAAAGGCTTTATGATTGGTTCGACATTATTTATACTGTTTTTAGCAAGTCTCAATACTTTAAATACACCTTATTTTTGGCCATTTATCCCATTTGATGGCAGAGCCTTCTGGCATTTAGTTGTCCGTACAAAAGCTAGTGAAAGTCAACATCAAAAAGGTGGGAAAACAATTGGTGATGCTACCATTTAATATCCGTATAAAATAAAATAGGGGGCTGTCCTAAGAGTCAGATTAACTGACAAATAGGACGGCCTCAAAATTAGCGCTGGGGAGGTATTTCTACAGCGCTTTTCATTTGTAGTCGATAAATTCGATCTTTTTTATAGAAATAGCCAAATTTTTTATCAGATTTTATTGGAAAAAGAAAAAAATAGGGCTATCCATTTGAAATAAGCTGATATTGTATGATCTTTAACTCATATTACCTGAACTGGTATGGGTAACTATTATCTTTAATTGCGATTCTATGGAATTTAATTGCAGTTTTGTTAAATTTAATTGCAGTTCTCAAATTTTAATTGCAGTTTCACTAATTTTAATTGCGATTTTCAGATTTTATTTGCACCCCACGATTTATTTGTACAATCGCACCCTTTCTTTGCAGCTCGTTTTTAACACAACAAACCCGGTTATATTAAGTAACCGGGTTTGTTTCATTATTATTTAAAGAATGAAAGAATCGCATCAAATAATGCGGAGAAGAAATCTTTAAGTTTTTGAATAAAAGATTGACCTTCTTTAGAATTTAGGTAATCTGAAATTTTATTTTTAGCTTTTGTTAATTGGTTTCCTACTTGATCCCAATTAATATTTAAATCTTTCATTTTTTCAAATAAAGACATCAAACTAGCCTTTTGATCAGCAGTTAATGTAATACCAAGATCCTTTGCTAATCGATCAATTAATGATTTTAATTCATCGGTAGACATGTTTGGATTTTTAGCAAGCTCTTCTTTCACTTTAGTGACAAGTTGTACAGCTTTTTCATTACCTACTGAATCACCAAGTTCGGCAGTTTTAACCATTTCTTCATTTGCTACTTTTTTAACATCATCAGGTATAACTTGACCTGAACTTAGCTCATAAGCCTTCATAATCCCAGTTAAAGCAGCTGTACCAGAAACTTGAAATGGTGCAGTAATTACAATATTTGCATCCTTTAATCCAGCTGTGATTAAGGCATTTGTATACATTGAGTTAGTAACCCATGAAATATTATTTGATTGAACGACGATGCCTGTATTTTTTTCACCGATTGTAATCATAGCAGATGAAAGAGCTCGAGTACCGATTTGAGCACTAGGTACAGTACCATCTAAATATTTATGCTCCTCTTGATTTGAAACAGTCACAATTCTAGCATCAGATGGTGCACCCATTTCAGCTAATAATGATTTCTTTTGCGTTTCAGACAAATTTTGTCCAAGAGTAACAATCGTATCACCAGGAACAGAATCAGCAAATACCGATAAAGGCATAGCTATTAATCCCATTGAGATGGTGAACGCTAATAACTTTCGTTTTAACAAAGAGACACTCCCTTTACAATAATCCAAATTTTACATCTTACAACCCTATTATAGTACTTTTCGAAAACTTGTCATTACTTTTTGTTTTTTGTATGATAATATCAGCGTTACTAATTTATTCAGTAATGAAAAAATATAGGACAATTAAGTCTTATAAAGTTGTACATACATAAGGAGGATTTTTATTATGAAAAAAGCAAGTATTACGTTTGAAAATGGTGAACAAATCTTAATCGAATTATTCCCAGAGCATGCACCAGGTACAGTTGAAAACTTTGAAAAATTAATCCGTGAAGGTTTCTACAATGGATTAACTTTCCACCGTGTAATTCCTGGATTTGTATCGCAAGGTGGAGATCCAAACGGTAATGGAACAGGTGGTCCAGGATACAAAATTAAATGTGAAACTGTTGGTAACCCATTAAAACATAAAGCTGGAGCTTTATCAATGGCACATGCTGGAAAAGATACTGGCGGTAGCCAATTCTTTATCGTACACGAGCCACAACCACATTTAGATGGCGTACATACAGTTTTCGGTCAAGTAATCGAAGGTATGGATACAGTTTTAAGAATGCGTAACGGCGATGTTATGCAAGAAGTTAAAGTTTGGGACGAAGAATAGTCAAACCAATGTGAGGTCATTTTAAAAAGACTTCAAATGAAGAAAACCACAAGGGAAAAAATTTTTCCTTGTGGTTTTTAACATGTTCATGTTTGGTTAAACGGTGAAATATTTTATAGCATTTCGCTATTCTAAATTAGAAGATTTTTTTTTTTTTCAAAGATGTTTCGTTTTTATTGTTTCTCATTCTATTTTCATGTTATTTCTTCACTATTCTTGATTCTTATAATCAAATTCCACATGGTTCATCGCCATATTTGCAGTTTTCATATTTTTAATTGCAGTTATGATTTTTTTAATTGCAGATTCCCTAAATTTAATTGCTGTTTTGGCTTTTTTTATTGCACAAACTCCGATTTAATTGCTGTTCACTTGAGTTTAATTGCACTAACTGTTCCATCTTGATCTTCAAGGCTGTTGATAATAATGCTGGTTGTAATAGGAATTTTGATAATAATTTTGGTTCTGTTGATTTGCAAATTCATGCTGGTTTTGAACTTGGCGATTACAGTTTTTTGGTGGTCCTATAAATATAGAAGGTTGTAAATTTGCTGTAGCATTTTTCCATTGGTTTTCATCAAGACAGTAAGTATGTGAGACGATATTTGAAGGTGTAAATTTCAATAAATCAGAGAATAAAATTACATCAGGGGAAGGTGCATTGAATATTGCTAATAGATGAGTATTGTCAACAGTTGCAATTTCATAATGCCACCATCCTTGAGGTACGTTTGCAACTTGACCAGGCGTGATTGGAAAATTTAATAGTTGCTTTGTATAAGGATTCAAAATCGATACAACTGCGGCTCCAGAAATACAATATACTAATTCTGATGAATTTTGATGATAATGTGGTTCTACAACATTATTTACACTTAAATAGATATCCAATAAAGACAAATTATCCAAAGTATTCAAGTTATTAACACTTAATTGATTGATAAAGTTTTGACTATCCTTCACAAAGGCTTGGTTTTTATTTATATCAAAAGTAAATTGAATACTTGGCGATGTATAATCTAAATCCAACCTCATAATGATCACCCTTTTATATAACTTTAACTAAAATTTACTTTATTCAAATTTATCTAATTGGTGACAAAAGCCTATAAGTTTGGGTTGGCAGGAAGAATACTTGGCTAGTACGCTAAATCATTTTAAATTACTCCTATACCATTTATCCCGTTTTTCCTTCTCTCTGGTTTTCTGACTTGACAGAAAAATGTGAGAATTATATATTTGAAATATTGATATATTTGGAACGAATTTTTATATTTACCGTACTATAGAGGGATAATCAATCATATATTATGTATTGGTTTAGAAGCTAATTAGAGTTTTAATAATTTTTAAGAGGGGTTAACATGTTAATTAGGTATAAGAAAACATATGAGAAAATTGCAATGGGCCTGCTTTCGTTTATGCCGAATGAAAAGAATGTGAAGAGCTTAGTAAATACAATTAAAGATTATGAAACTAAAGATGATAATCATTTGTTCCTTTGGAAATTAGACGATATTGTTGGGATTATTGGAATACAACTACTACCAGATAAGGTTATTTTGATTAAACATTTAAGTGTAAACCCTTCATTCCGAAATCAAGGTATTGCAACTTCACTTTACGATGCTATTCGATCTCAGTATATAGACTATACAATCGTAACAACGCAGGAAGTAGCTTCATTTATTGAACATTGTCATGTTAGTTTGAAAGTATTATAGAAAAGGTGCTCAATTTTTTTGAGCATTTTTTTTGTAGAAAAAAGTGCTTATTTATGAAGAAGTCATGAGTAAGTATTTTTCAACTTACTGCTATTTTTTCATACTGATTAACCGGTTATGAGGAAGTACGAAGCAACAAAAAGGTATTATGCTTCCTCATGAACCAGTTATGAGGAAGTACGATGCAACAAAAAAGCAAATATGTTTCCTCATGAACCAGTTATGAGGAAGTACGAAGCAACAAAAAGGTATTATGATTCCTCATGAACCAGTTATGAGGAAGTACGAAGCAACAAAAAGGTATTATGCTTCCTCATAAACCAGTTAAGAGGAAGTACGAAGCAACAAAAAGCTAATATGGTTCCTCATGAACCAGTTAAGAGGAAGTACGAAGCAACAAAAAAGGTATTATGCTTCCACATGAACCAGTTATGAGGAAGTACGAAGCAACAAAAAGGTATTATGCCTCCTCATAAACCAGTCATGAGCATGTACGAACTTCTATTCCGACCATACTGAAAAAGGTGCCCAAAATTTTGAGCACCTTTTCCTATAACGCTAAATATTTCTTCGTAGTTCTAATTGCTTTAATCTTTCCGAAATGACATCTGTTCGATCTCTTGTAGAATGTTTATTAATTAAATCTGCCGTAAAAGACGAGTAATATTCTTTTTGATTTTGGAATCTTTCAAACAATTTTTGGTCATTTATTGGGAGATCGAAAGGGAGAAATTCCTTTTCGTTTTGAAGGTTTAGCCGTAAATCTGTTATGATTTGTTGAAATTGTAATTGATCGATACCAGCCATTTCCAATAAATTAGAATCATTTGAAAAAGTAATGACGTGTCGAAATAATTTTTTAGCACCAGTAAAGTTTCTTCTTCTATAATGATATAACACTACTGAGAGTCTTATTAAACCTAACCAGACCTTTTTATATTGATGATTTAATTCAAGTTTCCATTGTTCCTCAAGGATTTCATGACATTCAAAAAAATCTTGATCAAAATGGAAATGGCATAGATATTTTATGTATCGCTCGTTTTTATTATAATGGACCAAGTTTTTCACCTCTTTATTACTAAAATTTTATCAGAAATGGAATTATTTAAAAAGAAGAAAGCCTAGAGCAATGTCTAGACTTTCACGTTTTGTTTATTCACGGGGTTAAATTAACAGACGAAAGCACATCCAACTATGATTAATAAAATAAATAATACTACGATTAAAGCAAAGCCTCTGCCGTGGCCGAAACCGCCGAACTCTGGAGAAACAGCACCTTTACTCATGAAATAACCTCCTTACCAAAAAAATAATTCTTCTTGCACTGATATCTTATGAAAATTTTAAGAAAATGGTATAGGCGCAAAACTAAAAATTTAGGAACAAAGTAACTTCATCGATGAAAAAACCTTTTCTGTTATATAGTTTTATGAAATAATACTTTATACTGTTATAGAGTATATTTTTATTTTAAAGTAAGTTGGTGAGTAGTTTGTGAAGCAATATGAAGTTAAAATTGATGCATTTGAAGGGCCATTAGATTTATTACTTCATTTAATTCAACGATTTGAAATTGATATTTATGATATACCTGTATCTGAAATAACAGATCAATACGTTTCATATATTCATACAATGAAAGAATTAGAATTGGATATTGCAAGTGAATATTTAGTGATGGCGGCTGAATTACTTGCGATGAAAAGTAAAAGTATTTTACCAAATCATGAAGAACAAGCTGATTGGGATGCTGTACTTGAAGAAGACCCTAGAGAAGAATTAATGAATCGATTAATTATATATAAGCAATTTAAAGAAGCGGCGATCGTATTTCAGGAAAAAGAATCAGAACGTGCGATGATTTTTACCCGAAATCCAGTTGATTTGTCCGAATATGGACCTAGACCAGAAGATATTGTCATGCCGACAGATGTTACGATTTACGATATGTTTGGTGCACTTCAAAAGCTTTTTAAACGTAAAAAGCTACAAGAACCGCTTCAAACTAAAATTGTTCGTGAAGAAATATCAATCGAAAAAAGAATGGATGAAATTATTACTTATTTAAAAAGTATAAAAAAGAGAACTAATTTCATCAGTTTATTTCCATATAATGATAAAGAAAGTATTGTAGTTACTTTTTTAGCGATTTTGGAGTTAATGAAAACAAAAGACATTGTAGTAGAACAGGAACAAAACTTTTCAGAAATTTTTCTAACATCACGGGAGGTTTTTGAAGATAAGCAAGCTGAGGTGTACTTGTAATGGAACAGGAAAAAAATTTAGTAGGAGTTCTAGAAGGACTTTTATTTGTAGCTGGCGATGAAGGAATATCGATTGTCGAGCTATCGGAAACTTTAGAATTAAGTCAAACAGATGCTCTAGAATTAATTGAGAGTCTAAAAAAAGAATATGAAAATCCTAACAGAGGATTACAAATTAGAATTTTAGCGAACAGATATAAACTTACTTCAAAGAGGGAACATGGTGAGTTTTTCAAAAAATTAGTTGAAAGTCCATCGAACTCTTCGTTGTCACAAGCAGCATTAGAAACTTTAGCGATTGTTGCTTATCAACAACCAATTACGAGGACAGAAATTGAAGATATTCGTGGAGTTAAGACTGAAAAACCAATTCAAACTCTTGTCTCGAAATATTTAATTAAAGAAGTTGGACGGGCTGAAGGTACTGGACGTGCAATTTTATATGGAACTACTTCTGAGTTTTTAGATTATTTTGGTCTAAAAAACATTAAAGAATTACCTCCACTACCTCAAGATTTAAAAATGGAAGAGGTTGAAGAAGAAGCAGATTTATTTTTTAGCAAATTTGAAAAAAAAGATTAGTTAAAAAATTCTGCAAATCTGTATGTATCCTATGTTAAACTAATACTATGGAAATCTTGGAGGGTGAAAGAATTGTTAATTTATAATTGTCATGGGTATGAATTAGTAAAGGCTCAACCAAATACTTCGGAAGATTTTTTTAATCGTTCTGAAGTTGAATATGAATATAATGGCCAAAAAATTGTAACTTCTGTCTTATATGTTCGCTTTTTTGAAGAACAACTTTCTGAAGTAAGTGATTTAAAAACAACTAGATTATATGAAAATGGCGATCATTCAGTAGATTTCCGTGATATAGTGGCTCTTGCGCTAATTATTAAAAATCCTGATTATCGTGGAAGAAAGCGAATATATATTAATGAATTAGATCAATTTGTAAAAGAGCTACAAGGTGCTGATCTTGATAAATTGGTAGGATATGTGAGAAGTATTAAACAAAATTCAAATAAAATTGAAATTTCGATCTAATTTAACGGAGGGAAAAAAATGTCGAATAAGATGGTAGAGCATCAATTAAAGATTGTTGGTAATCAATTAGGGATTGTTGGTCTAGAGTGTAATTTGTTTTTAAATAAGAATTCTTTACCGTCATTTCAACATGAAAACCAAGCAGTGGATCTTAACTACTTAGAAAAAATACTTTCTTCATTACGTAGAATTACAGTATATTGTGAGGATGCTAAAGAGGTTTGTGAGAAAATTCTAAGTGGACAGTTCCATAAAGCAACAGCTGAAGATACTTTACATAAAATTTATCACAGATGTATCGCAGAATTCTTCTCTCCTAAAAACGATGCATGGTATGAAAATAGTCGTGCAGCATACACTGGTAATCAAGCAATTACATTCTATAAAGCTGTGCCAGGTTCAGTCCAAGACCTATTCTCTTCATTAGAAAAAGTTTTTCAACAAATGCGTGAAGAACTTGAGTATTATGAAACAGATTATTCAACAAAACTTATGCAACAATACAAACAGTAATTAGAAAATAGTTAAATGTAAATAGTAATGTTAAGAGAAAAAGACTAGAAACTTTCTAGTCTTTTCATTTTGTACAAAACACAAAAAAATGGATATATCTAGTAATTTTTATCTAATATGCGTTACAATACTATAGAAATTTCTTTGTAAGAGAAGAGGATTAAAAATGAAACAAATGTATTCGATTGGACAAAGGACTATCAAAACAGCAATCGGAAGTGGTATTTCCCTATTAATTGCAGAAGCTCTACATTTACAAAATTATAGTACTGCAGCTGTCGTTACACTATTAAGTATTCAAAATACAAAACGTAGATCATTTATTGTTGCAATTCAAAGATTTGTTGCATCAGTTATTGCCATGTTAATAGGATGGATGATGTTTGAATTTTTAAGCTATACTCCATTAACAGTTGTCATTTATTTTCTTTTAACTATCCCCTTGTTAGTCACATTAAAGTTACAAGAGGGAATTATTCCAAGTTCTGTGATTGTTTTGCAAATCTATGTGAGTAACAATAAATCAATATCTTTCTTATTTAATCAAGTTGAAATTTTAGCAGTTGGGATTTTAATTGCATTAATAATGAATACATATATGCCGAGTATTGAGAAGAAGATGATTGAATCTCAAAAGAAAATCGAGCAAAATTTTAAAATGTTACTGCTAGGGATTGCTTTAAAAATGAAGGGTAAGGATGAAGATTCACAAAATGATTTAATTGATGAAACTAAAATGCTTTTACAAATCGCGAAAACGTTAGCTTATAGGCAAGTTGAAAATAGTTTTATAAAATCGAACTTATATTATATTAATTATTTTGAAATGAGAGAACGTCAATTTGAAATCATATCGAATCAAATCATTCCATTATTAAAAAAGGTTACGTTAAATTATCCGCATTCAAAAATTGTCGCTGAATTTTTTGAGGATACAGGTGTTTACTTAAAAGAAAAATCTACAGGGATTGAATTATTAGGGGAATTCAGCCATATGATGAATGACTTTAGAAAGATGCCATTACCTGAATCAAGAGATGAGTTTGAGACTAGAGCTAGTTTAATGATGGTTGTTTATGAATTGGAAAAAGTGATTTCATTAAAAATGGAGTTTTACTCAGAAAATCAAACTGTTTTAGAGAAACTAAACTAATCATTTTTTTATAAGAACATGTGGAATTAATATCTTAATTATACGAATTCCATTTATCGCGTGAAACACGTGAATACCGGTAATAGCTATAAATTTAATATCATACAATGGAAAGTAGAAGAGAAATTTATTTTCTCTGATGGAGGTGTATGATGTTAAATCAATCTGAACTCGTCACTTACTTTCAGGAGGTAGAAATCTGGTGTGCGAATGTATTACAGTTGCTGTCTGAAAGATTTGACCATATTCAAGAAAAAGAACTATTAGAATATAAAGTAAAACTATTGTTAAACAGAATGGGGACAAAAGGTCATTATGTAGATCAAAATTCCTTTTTAGATGAAATTAGTACGGATGTGGACGATATTCAAGAACGATTAATTTCAATTTTAAATGAAGAGGAATATGATGATAGTTATGCGTATCGGGTAATCGAAGTTGAAGAAAGGGTTGGAATTGGTAAACATGAGCTTCCACCACTACCCTATCCATATAATGCGCTCGAGCCATATATATCAAAAGAAATCATGATGCTTCATCATGATAAGCACCATAAAAGTTATGTAGATGGTTTAAATAAAGCTGAGATTGAATTAGAAAAGGCTAGAAAAAATAAGAAATACGATTTATTAAAGCATTGGGAAAGAGAGCTTGCATTTCATGGGTCGGGTCATTATTTGCATACTATATTTTGGAATAATTTAAGTAAATTAGGTGGAGGGCAACCTCATGGAGCTCTTTTAAAACAAATTGAAGATGACTTCGGAAGTTATGAAGATTTTAAAGAGCATTTTACACAAGCGGCTAAAAAAGTGGAAGGTGTCGGTTGGGCGATTTTAGTTTGGGTTCCAAGAGCGAATCGGTTGGAGATCCTTCAAACAGAAAAACATCAATTCTTTACTCAATGGGATACAATACCATTGCTAGTTTTGGATGTTTGGGAGCACGCTTATTATTTACAGTATAAATTTGATAAAGACGCATATATTACAAATTTTTGGAACATCGTTAATTGGCCAGATGTAAATTATCGATACGATTATGCTAGTCAATTAAAATGGCAACCCTTTTATTAATTTGCGAAAAATAGTAGGTGCTGGAATTGCTCAGGTTGTATATCTGAACAAGTTCAGCACTTTTTTTCTTAAAAAAAGTCATTTTTTTATAATGTAATTCGTAAACTTGTACTAATTAGGACTAACTGTGGAGTTGATGCGAAAGATGAAAAAATGGCTAGTAGTAGGAATCATTGGCTTATTTTTAATCGGGATTATGATTCCGACGAATAATGTTAAAGCATTTGGAGGAGTTAGTGCTAGAAATGCTGTTTTGATGGATCAAAAAACTGGACGAATCTTATATGGTAAAGCAATGCATGACTCTGAAAGAATCGCCAGCATAACAAAAATAATGACTGCAATACTTGCTGTAGAGTCCGGTAAAATGCAAAACACGATAACAATTAGTTCAAGAGCAGTTCAAACAGAAGGATCATCCATTTATTTAAAACCTGGACAAAAAATTAAGCTGGAAGATTTAGTTTATGGTTTAATGCTTAGGTCTGGGAATGACGCGGCTAATGCAATTGCCGAGGCTGTAGGAGGTAGCATCGAAGGATTTGTTTATATGATGAACGAGAAAGCAAAAGAAATCGGAATGAGTAATACATATTTTAGCAATCCATCAGGACTTGATCAACAAGGCAAAGAGCATTACTCATCTGCTTATGATATGGCGTTATTAACGAGATACGCTATGGAAAATCCTAAATATGCAAAAATTGCAGGTACAAAAGTACACCGTGCCCCAAATACGGCAGAATCTTGGGATTATGTATGGAAGAATAAAAACAAGTTGCTTACTTTTATGTACAAGTATAGTACTGGAGGAAAAACTGGATTTACTAAAAAAGCAAGAAGAACGCTTGTTTCAACTGCTTCAAAAAATGGAATGGATTTAATAGTTGTAACACTAAATGATGGCCAAGATTGGCAAGATCATATGTCACTATTCGAATATGGTTTCAGTAACTATCCTTTAACGAAAGTATTAAGTAAAGGTGGAATAAAGGAAGTCACAAATAAAAAATATAAAGGGCATGTTTATATGAAAAATGACTTCTCTTATCCATTAGATAAAAAAGAACGAGATCAAGTAAGAATCACAATTGAAATGCAAAAGCCGACTAAGAAAAAAATCGCTAATGATGCAATTGTTGGTAAAGCGATTATCGAATTAGAAGGTGAACAAATTGGATTTAGAAATATTTTTTATAGTGATAGTAAAGTCAAAGTATTTACGAAAGAAATAATCCAAAATGGAAAACAAGTTTTATTAAACTTAATGGGAGAGCACTCAGATGGTTAATATAATTTGGGTTGCTCTTACAATAATTGGTTTTATTTTTGCGATGATTAATGGCACGATGGACGAAGTAAATAAAGCTGTATTTGACGGAGGAAAGCAAGCAATTACCATTATTATTGGACTAGTTAGTGTTCTTGTTTTTTGGTTAGGTTTAATGCGAATTGCAGAAGAATCAGGATTATTAAAAATTCTTTCGAAATTATTTCAACCATTTCTAGCATTCTTATTTCCGAGAATCCCTAAAGACCATCCAGCACTTGGTTATATTATGTCAAATATGGTAGCCAATTTATTCGGTTTAGGAAATGCTGCAACTCCATTAGGTATAAAAGCGATGGAACAACTAAAAGTTTTAAATAGAAATAGTAATGAAGCAAGTGATGACATGATTACATTTTTAACGTTAAATACAAGTGCAATCACGTTAATTCCTACAACTGTCATAGGAGTTAGAATGTCTTATCATTCTTCAAATCCGACTGAAATAGTAGGTGTTACTATACTTGCACAGGTCGTTTCATTTATGGGGGGACTCGCGGTAAATAGTTTTTTTGCAAGTAGGCGAAATCGAAAGGGGAGAAAATAAATGGGATATATGAATACGATCTCACTTTATATCATTCCATTTATTATCGCTGTCATTTTAATACATGGAACTTGGAAAAAGGTGCCGACGTATGAATCTTTTGTAGAAGGTGGAAAAGAAGGTGTAACAATTGCTGTGCAATTAATCCCATTTTTAGTAGGTATGCTAGTATCCATCTCGATCTTTAGAGCTTCAGGTGCTCTAGAGTTTTGTGTAGAACTCATGCGCCCATTATTAAGTTCACTAGGTATTCCTGCAGAAGTTTTTCCGCTGGCAATTATTCGACCTATTTCCGGTTCGGCTGCTTTAGGGATTACGTCGGATTTAATTAAAACATATGGACCGGATTCATTTATCGGAAGACTAGCTTCAACTATGCAAGGAAGTACAGATACAACGCTATATGTTCTAACGGTGTATTTTGGAGCGGTAGGTATTCGTAAAATGGGTGATGCATTAAAAGTAGGATTAATCGCAGATGCAATCAGTATTATTTTTTCAATCATTTTTGTGACGATGTTCTTTTCTTAACTCAACTCATACGAATAAAAAAGTACTTTTATTTTAGGATAAAAGTACTTTTTTATTGCGCATTTAAAATTAATATCTTATAATACCAATAAGAATAGTTGGTATTAAGACAACATTCAATTTTACCCATGTTGCATATAATGGATTGGAAGAAACTAACCTTTTTGTGACATAAAGGAGCTTGAAATTATGAAAGTTGTAAAGTCAGTACACGAGCTGATCGGATCAACACCATTGCTTGAAATTACAACATTCCCTTTACCAAAAGGAACAAGACTATTTGCAAAACTAGAATTCTGTAACCCAGGTGGAAGTGTAAAAGATCGACTTGGAATGGAATTATTAGAAAGTGCACTTAATGAAGGTAAATTAGAAAAAGGTGGTACAGTAATTGAACCAACCGCCGGAAATACAGGAATTGGTTTAGCGCTAGCAGCTATAAAATATGACGTAAATGTGATATTTGTTGTTCCTGAAAAATTCAGTATTGAAAAACAAACGTTAATGAAAGCACTTGGAGCAAAAATTGTGAACACACCTACAGAAGATGGAATGACAGGTGCAATTAAAAAAGCAAATGAACTATCAAAAGAAATACCGAATTCATTTGTGCCTTCACAATTTAGTAATGAGGCAAATCCAAGAACTTATTACAAAACATTAGGTCCAGAGTTAGTTGACCAACTCGATGGAAAAATAGATGTATTTGTTGCTGGAGCTGGTAGTGGAGGAACTTTTACTGGAACAGCTCAGTATTTAAAAGATAAATTACAAAATGTAAAAACAGTTATTGTTGAACCAGAAGGATCAATTTTAAATGGTGGAAAGCCAGGTTCGCATGATACTGAAGGAATTGGAATGGAATTCATTCCTGCCTTTGTAGATACAAACTTATTTGATGATATTCACACAGTACTTGATTCAGATGCATTTCGTTTAGTAAAAGAACTAGCAACGAAAGAAGGACTTTTAGTTGGCAGTTCCTCAGGAGCTGCGTTATATGCAAGTTTATTAGAAGCAAAAAAAGCAAAGCCAGGGAGTACAATCGTAACGATTTTCCCAGATAGTAGTGAAAGATACTTAAGTAAAAACATATATAGTGAGGGATAAAATATGAAGAAAAAGACGGCGTTAATACACGGGGGAATTAGTAGAGATGAAGCAACTGGTGCGGTTAGTGTTCCGATTTATCAAACTAGTACGTATAAACAAGATGCTGTTGGCAAACATAGGGGATTTGAATATTCCAGAACAGGCAATCCGACACGACATGCTCTTGAAGAGTTAATGAAAGATATTGAACACGGTGTTGCAGGGTTTGCATTTGCGTCTGGAATGGCAGCTATTCATACTGTGTTTAGTTTATTCAAGACTGGTGACCATATCGTAGTCGGCGATGATGTTTATGGTGGTACTTACCGATTACTTACAAGAGTATTATCAAATTTAGGTATAACAGCTACATTTGTTGATACAAGTAATATTACATTAGTTGAAAATGTTATTTCACCAAATACAAAAGCAATTTTTATTGAGTCACCTAGTAATCCATTATTAAAAATTACTGATATTAAAGCAATTGCGAAACTTGCAAATGAATATGACTTATTAACGGTTGTAGATAATACTTTTGCTACTCCATACTGGCAACAACCTCTTACTCTAGGTGCTGATATTGTTGTTCATAGTGGAACTAAGTACCTTGGAGGACATAGTGACGTAGTAGCAGGAATTGTTGTAACGAATAAAGAAGAGTTAGCTGAAGAATTAGCGTTTTATCAAAACTCGATTGGTGGAGTTTTAGGACCAAACGATAGCTGGTTATTACAACGTGGTATTAAAACACTTGGAATAAGAATGGAAGAGCATGAAAGAAATACGCATGAAATTGTGACGTTCTTATCGAACCATCCAAATGTAAATAAAGTATTCTATCCTGGATTATCCACACATCCAAATCATGAATTAGCAAAACAACAAAGCAGTGGATTTGGTGGCATGTTATCTTTTGAATTAAAAGAAGGATTAGATCCGGAAGAATTTGTAGGTAAATTAAAGTGGTTTACATTAGCTGAAAGTTTAGGCGCAGTTGAAAGTCTTGTAGGTATCCCTTCAAAAATGACGCATGCTTCAATACCAAGGGAAAAACGAATTGCATCAGGAATTTCTGATGAATTAATTCGATTATCAGTTGGTCTAGAAGATCTAGAAGATTTAATTGAAGACCTAGAACAAGCATTAATATTTCAAACATCAAAGGTGAGATAAATGGGTAGAGAGTTTTTAGATGTATTTACTGGTTGGGCAGATAGTTACGATTCTTTTGTTCAAGGCCATGACCCAGAATATAAAGAAGCATTTCGACGTTATGATGAAATACTGAATGAAATTGTTAATAGAAGTGGAAACAGCGTCCTTGAATTTGGAATTGGTACAGGGAATTTAACAAAGTTACTTCTTGATAAAGGAAAAACTGTATTTCCTATCGAACCATCTCCTGAGATGAGAATTATTGCCTCTAAGAAATTAGGCGAGAATATTATGATTCACGATGGAGATTTAATTGATTTTCCTAAACCACAGGCCGGGATCGATACAATTGTAAGTTCATACGTTTTTCATCATTTAACTGATCAAGAAAAATATGAAGCTATTAAAATATATAGCTCATTATTGAACTCAAATGGGAAGATCGTATTTGCGGATACAATGTTTTTAACAGAAAACGATTATAAGAATGAAATTACAAAAGCAGAAAATGCAAATTATATCAATCTAAGAGATGATTTAATTAGAGAATATTATCCATTAATTCCAGTTGTTCGTTCACATTTTGAAAAAAATGGATTTGATGTAAAATTCGAACAATATAATGATTTTGTATGGATCGTTGAAGCTACAAAAAAATAGAGAGATTTAATTTAGGAGGAAATAAAATATGCCATCAGTTGAAAGTTTTGAATTAGATCACACAAAAGTTGTTGCTCCTTACGTTAGACACTGTGGTACTCATGCAGTTGGTACAGACGGAGTCGTTACAAAATATGATATTCGTTTTTGCCAACCAAATAAGCAAGCAATGAAGCCAGATACAATTCACACTTTAGAACATTTATTAGCTTTAAACGTTCGTGAAGCAGTACCTGCGGGTGACCCTTTTAAAATTATTGATTTATCACCAATGGGATGCCAAACAGGATTCTATTTAATCATTGCTGGTACACCTTCAATTTCAGAAGTAATTACATTATTACGTAAAACAGCTGAACTAGGACAACAAGTTGAAGAAGTACCTGCTGCAAATGAGCTTCAATGCGGCCAAGCAAAACTTCATGACCTTGAAGGCGCAAAAAAATGGTTAAAATATTGGAGCGAACAAACAGACGAAACGTTGGAAAGCGTATTTGCTTAATCGTGAAAAACGTCATCTTAATGGATGACGTTTTTTATATTGTTGGAATAAAGAAAATTGTAGAGTGCAAATAAAAAAGTGAAACTGCAATTAAAATAAGGCGAACTGCAAATAAGATCACGAATCATTAATAAATTTGAGTGAAAACAGCAAGAATCTCGATGATTAATAGTAAATTGAATTGAGAAATGAACAAATCAAAATAATATCAATTAAAAAAGATAAAAAATACAAAAATCTCGCCCAAAGGAAATTGTGCATCACGTAGTAATAAAACTCATGCAGGAGAGTTTTTCAAAAAAATAAAAAAACGTCATCCTAATTTTGATGGCGTTTTTGATTAACTGATTTATGACGTTTATTTTTAATTGATCACAAGAAGTAATTTCTCTTTTGGAACGGTGAATTTAATTTCTCCAATATTCTCTTCAATATCTTCAATTGTTGGAATATCATCAAAGCTTTGAATTGAAATGGCATCATCTAAGCATAATAAAATATAAGGGAAGTTTGTTTCTGTAGAGTCATAGATTAACTTGTATGCTTTTGAAGGTTTATCGGAAGTGAAAAATACATCGCCTAATTTAAACGAACCAACTGAATTATATTTTACTGCTGGATTAAAAGAATAATTCATATAGTAAGCTCCTTTTTCATTTTACTTATTATATTATTGACGGGTTTTTAATAGATTAAACAGCAAACTAGTAATTTGCTTGAATTGTAATAGATAGTTTGTTTTTTTGAGTTACCATTGTGACTTCACCAATCCAATCTTCAATATCTCCTAGGGTTGGCATAATGTCATAATTTTGGACTAGTCTTGCATCGGATAATGAGACAAGTACATATGGAAAATCGTCTTCATTTTCTTCATAAACAAGCATATAGATTGTTTCATTCTTTTTAGTAATAAGCACACTACCTGGCGTAATAATTTTAGAACGGTCAAAGGCTGAGGAGTGTTTTAAAGTTAAATTCATATCTATTACCTCATTTCTGCAAATCTAGTAAATTATATGATAGATTTCCAGAAAATATGATATTGAGAGAATGAATAAAGGAAAAAGGGATTAAGGCGAAGAATGATGATTGGGCACGACTTAAAAAATGAAATTATGGTTTAGATTTGGTGTTTAACGCACTTTATTCACAAAAAACCTTGTAGCTGCCACTTGTTTTCAATTGTATAAATCTGTATGATGGTTGAAGAGGTGAAATGATCGAATGGAAAGATTACAGAAAGTTATTGCTAGAGCGGGAATTGCTTCTCGTCGTAAAGCAGAAGAGTTAATTAAAGAAGGAAAAGTGAAGGTAAATGGTCAGGTTGTTACTGAGTTAGGTGTAAAAGTAAGTGGTAACGATCGTGTTGAAGTGGAAGAGATTCCGATTGATAAAGAAGAACCAGTTTACTTCCTTTTATATAAACCATCAGGTGTAATTTCAAGTGTTTCAGATGATAAAGGTAGAAAAGTTGTAACAGACTTTTTTCCAATGATTAAACAACGTATTTATCCAATTGGTAGATTGGATTTTGATACATCAGGCATCATTCTATTAACAAATGATGGAGAATTTTCAAATCTACTTCAACATCCAAAATATGAAATAGATAAAGAATATATTGCAAAAGTAAAAGGGATTCCAACTAAAGAGCAGTTACGTAAATTAGAAAGAGGAATTGTACTTGAGGATGGGAAAACTGCCCCAGCTCAAGTTAAAATGATTTCACTTGATAAAGGCAAAAATACTGCAATTATAAGACTGGTCATTCATGAAGGTAGAAACCGTCAAGTTAAGAGAATGCTTGAGGCGATTGGTACACCTGTTATGAAGTTAAAACGTGAACGATATGCGTTTTTAGATTTGACTGGATTAACTCCTGGTGATGCAAGAGAACTATCACCTCATGAAGTGAAAAAACTAAGAGCAATGGCTACAGCAAAGCCACGCTAATGATAAGTCAGACTATTGATCACTGTTTTCTTATTTAGTTACCCCACCTATTAATCGTACTTATTTATAATCCGGTTAACATTTTTAGAAACTGTGTTTTAATTCAGTCTGATACCCTATTATTTCCACTACGACTCGGTAAATACCGAGTTTTTTCTTTGCTTGAAACATTTAATATTTTTGGATAAAAGATTGAAAATTTAGTCTTTTTTGAAACGTATCAAATTTCTATTCAAGAATAGGAAATAATGATATTCTATCATATGGGAGGAACTGTATATATGAAGAAAAATAGAACGTTAATTCGAACAATTATCTTATTAGTTTTGGTTTGTGCAATTGGTTATACTTTTTACATAAATTTCTTTAAGAAAGATGAAGTTATTACTAAAGGAAGTAAAGCACCAAACTTTGCTATGACGGAGCTGAATACTGGTAAAAGCTATACTCTTTCAGGTGAAAAAGGAAAAGGCGTAATTGTTAATTTTTGGGGTACTTGGTGTGAGCCATGTAAGCGAGAAATGCCTTTTATGAATGAAATCTATTCGAAATATAAAGGAAAAGGGATCGAGTTACTTGCAATGAACGCAGATGAATCGAAATTTTCAGTACAAAGATTTGTAAGCGATTATAAACTTAATTTTCCAGTCGGAATAGATAAAGATCAAGAGGTTTTAAATATATATGGTGTTAACCCTTTACCAACTACGTTTTTTGTAAGTCCGGATGGGACAATAAAAAGAATCGTAACTGGTCAAATGACACCGAATTCTTTTGAAAGTTATATTAAAGAAATATTACCAAAATGATGAGTGTACATTAGTAAGGGGAAATAAAATGGAGACTTTTAAATGTGAATGTGGTCATCTTAATCATGTAGGTACTGTAATATGTGAGTCATGTGGTAAACCTCAAGATGAAAAAGCAACCGAATTACTTGATATGCGCTATGAAGGGACTGCTAGAAGATCAATCGTTAATAATCAAACTTATATAGATAAAATATGGACGTTTTTTTCATCTGTAAAAGTAGCTGTTGTAATCATTCTAATTACGCTAGTAGCAGCAGCATTAGGTACTATTTTTCCGCAAAGAGATTTACTACCGCCTACTGCGAATCCTGCAACGTATTATCACGATGAATATGGAATCTTTGGTAAAATATACGATGCAATTGGTTTGGATAATACGTTTAACTCTTGGTGGTTCATGTTACTTGTTGCATCGATTGGGATATCACTAGTAATCTGTAGTTTAGATCGAATTTTACCACTCTATAAAGCTCTAAACAAACAAACTGTTACTAGACATCCAAACTTTTTAAAAAGACAAAAAATGTTTGGAATTAGTAGGGTTGAACAGATTCCAGACGAAATAGAAAAAGCTAAAGTTAACTTGCGTAAAAGAGGTTATAAAATTCGTGAAGAAAACGGCAATATCTTAGCTGAAAAAGGTCGTTTCTCTCGTTGGGGTCCATATGTAAACCATATAGGGTTAATTATCTTCCTTATTGGGGTAATGATGAGATATGTACCAGGTATGTATATGGATAAAGCTCTTTGGGTTCAAGAAGGCGAATTAAAACCTGTCGTAGGTACAAACCAAAACTATTATATTAAATTAAATGATTTCCATATGGAAACGTATGATAAAGATAAAGAGGGTAAAGTTTATAAAAAAGCGATTGAGCGCTTTGGAAATGATAAAATTCCTAAAAACTATCAAGCTGATGTGACGTTGTATAAACGCGAAGGAAATTTAATACCAGGAGAAGATCCAAAACTTAAAAAAGTAAAAGATTATAGTATTAAAGTTAATGAACCTCTAAAGTTCCAAAACTTCGCTCTATATCAAGTAGATTATCGAATTGGTGAATTTAGTGCATTTTTATTTACATTACAAAATAAACAAACAGGTGAAAAATTAGGGCCAATAACAGTAGATTTACAAAATCCTAAAGAAGTATATGACTTGAAAAATGGATATAAAGTAGAACTTAAAAATTATTTTCCAGATTTCTATTTTAACTCTGATGGTCAACCTGATACAAAAACGAGAAAACCGAACAATCCAGCGTTTGTATTTAAAATGACTACTCCAAAAACACCAAAAGGTGAAGTAGCATTCGTTGCGATCAAACAAAATATTGAACCAAATGGTGAAAACAAATATAAAATGTCATTTGCAGGTATTGAAACAAAAGATTCAACAGGTTTAACAGTACGTAAAGATTTAACTCTTTGGTTACTAGGACTTGGAGGAGCAATCTTTATGATCGGTGTAATTCAAGGGATGTATTGGTATCACCGACGTGTTTGGATCCAAAATCAAGATGGAGAAGTTTGGGTTGCGGCATTTACAAATAAAAACTATTATGGTTTAAAGATGGAATTAAAGAAAGTGTTTAAAGACACAAAAATAGAATTGCCGATTGATCAACAAGCTAATGAATAGTGTTTAACTAGGGGGAAAATATGTACGAGCTAAGTAGTAATTTTTTATTTATCGCGTTTATTTGTTATATTGTAGCTACTTTCTTTTTTGGCGGCTCTTTGAAAACAAATGATAATGGTCCAAATAGATGGGGTACAATTGGAATTACGGTTACATTAATTGGATTCTTATCTCAAATTACTTATTTTATTTTAAGATGGATTGCAGCTGGACATGCACCTGTAAGTAATCTATTTGAATTTATTACATTCTTTGGCATGATGTTAATTTTTGCGTTTATCATGATTTATTTTATGTATCGTTTAAATATAATTGGATTATTCGCATTACCATTGTCAATAATCATCATTGCTTATGCATCAGTATTTCCACATGAAATCAAACCATTAGTTCCATCTTTAAAAAGCTATTGGTTACATATCCATGTAACGACAGCAGCTTTAGGGGAAGCTATTTTAGCAATTAGTTTTATAACAGGACTAATTTATTTAATTAAAAATATTGATCAAAAAGTATCAACAAAGAAAACTTTTTGGCTAGAAGCAGTTTTATATTTCTTAGTAACTGTTGTTGGTTTCGTTGTTATTTCAACAGCATTTACTGCATCTGGATACGAAGCAAAATATAATTGGATTAATAAAGATAAAATACAAGAAGAAATGGTCTATAATCTTCCATCACTTGTTGGTCCACATAAAGGTGAATTGACTACAAAAGATCGATTTGAAGCCCTTACTGAAATGCCAGCTATGGTTAATGCTAAAAAATTGAACACTGTAATTTGGTCAGTTTTTGCCGGAGCAGCATTATATGCAATCATCCGTTTAATTTTAAGAAAACGAATTGGTGCATTTTTACAGCCTTTTGTACAAAAAGTAGATAGTGAATTATTAGATGAAATCGGATACCGTGCTGTAGCAATTGGCTTTCCGGTATTTACACTTGGTGGACTAATCTTTGCTATGATTTGGGCTCAAATTGCTTGGACAAAGTTTTGGAGCTGGGACCCAAAAGAAGATTGGGCATTAATAACATGGTTATTCTATGCAGTATTCTTACATCTGCGTTTCAAACGGAATTGGCAAGGTGAAAAGTCTGCTTGGTTAGCCGTACTAGGATTTGCGATTATTATGTTTAACTTAATTGCTGTTAACTTAATCATTGCAGGCTTACACTCTTATGCGTAATTAATAAAAAGCCCTGTAAAGGATAAACTTTCCTTTACAGGGCTTTTTTTCTAATTTATATTTTCGATCTACATGAATTAAAATTTGGTTACCTAGAAATGGTACACATACTTCCTAGTTTTTTTTCACTATTTTATGGAAATAATAAATTCTAAGAATTATGTAAAAATGTTCACAAATTATACTAGAATATACAATTTTTATTATGTAGAATTATGAAGAGGGGGTCGAAATTATGGATCAAAATATAAAAATATTAATAGCAGATGATGAAGATCGTATTAGACGATTATTAAAAATGTATTTGGAACGTGATGGTTATAGTATTGATGAGGCTGAAAACGGCGAGGATGCTTTAAATTTAGCATTGAAGAATGAATATTCCTTAATCGTATTAGATTTGATGATGCCTAAAATTGATGGAATTGAAGTTTGTAGGGAATTACGAAAAACAAAAACAACTCCTGTGATCATGTTAACGGCAAAAGGTGAAGAAACAAACCGTGTTCAAGGTTTTGAAGTAGGGACAGATGATTATATCGTTAAACCATTTAGTCCGCGTGAAGTCGTTCTTCGAGTTAAAGCTCTATTAAGACGTTCTTCCCCTGTACCAGTATTTACTTCCGACAATTCTTCAGCGAAGGATATCGTTGTGTTTCCGCATCTAACGATTGATAATGACGCGCATAAAGTAATTGTTGAAGGGGAAGAGATCAGTTTAACGCCAAAAGAATACGAACTACTGATGTTTTTAGCTAAGGCACCTGACAAAGTATTTGATCGTGAAACATTATTAAAATCAGTTTGGCAATATGATTTTTTCGGAGATTTACGTACAGTAGACACACATGTTAAACGTCTGCGAGAAAAACTGAGTAAAAGCTCTGAGGATGCTGCGAAAATGATCGTCACTGTTTGGGGTGTCGGTTATAAATTTGAAGTAGGTCAGGAGTAATGATCGTAAGAAGTTTAGTTGGAAAGCTTTGGCTGACAATTATCTTACTAGTCTCTCTTGTATTATCATTCTTGACCTTTGTCTTAATAGGATTCTTTGAAAAATTTTATATTGACCTTCAAGTACAAAATATGAAGGATGATGCCACAAAAATTGCACAATTAATAGAAAATGGTCAACCACTCTCCGATATTGAGTATTTATCAAATAATATTGTTAGTAGATATTCAAGAGTAATCATTTCTATTGACGGTCAAGAGCCATGGTATTCAAATAATACATATGGAATACAGGAGCTACCATTTAAAGAAATTAAAAATGATGAAATCTTAAATAAAACGTTAACTGATCATAAAGAGGTCAGTAAAAGACTTGTTTATGGTGAAAATAGCGAGAGAGAAAAATTAGTAGTAGGTGTTCCATTACATACAAACTCAAAAAATGGAGCTGTATTTATATACCAAACATTACAACCTGTAAAAGTGATGATTCACCAAACGACTAATTTTGTCTTGCTCGCGGCATCGATTGGGATCGTGTTAACAACATTTTTCTCATTCTTTCTTTCTTCTAAAATTACAGCTCCTCTTAGAAAGATGAAAGAAGTTGTAAGTAGTATGACTTCAGGGAATTTTAATGTGAAAGTACCAATCCATTCAAGTGATGAAATTGGAGAACTTGCGTATTCATTTAACAAGATGAGTAAACAATTAAATTTTAATATGAATGCATTAAAACAAGAGAAGGAGAAGGTTTCTAATATTATTACAAGTATGGTAGATGGTGTAATTTCGATTGATAAAGAAGGTCATATCGTGACAACGAATCCACCAGCTGAACGCTTTTTGAAAATGCTTAATGATGATCAATTTGAAGAACCTTCTTCACTTGTTTTAACGAAGGAACTATTAGATTTATTTGTATTAGTCGTCGAAAGTGAGAAAAAGCAATTTATAGAATTAAATTTCGATCAAGGCAATTGGCAAGTTTTAATGTCGCCTCTTTATAATCAAACAAATATAAGAGGCGTTGTAGCGGTGATTCGCGATGTTACAGAACAAAGACGTTTAGAAAAGATGAGAAAAGATTTTATAGCGCATGTTTCTCATGAACTTCGAACGCCTATTTCCTTATTACAAGGTTATAGCGAAGCGATTGTTGATGGTGTAGCAGAATCCAAGGAAGAGATGCAAGAATTGTCACAAATCATTTATGATGAGTCACTTAGAATGGGTCGATTAGTAAATGATTTGTTAGATTTAGCAAGAATGGAGAACGGATTTACTGAATTAAATAGAGACTTCGTTCCTCTTGTACAATTTGTAGATCGGATTTTACGCAAGTTTAAAGGTTTAGCAAAGGAAAAAAATATTAAGTTATTTGGAGAAATCGACAACATTCCGCATTTAAATATCTACATAGATGAGGATCGGATGGAACAGGTTTTTACAAATTTAATTGATAATGCAATAAGACATACAAATGAAAATGGAAGAATAATTGTTTCAGTAAATCAAAATGAAAGATCAACTACATTTAATTTTATTGATTCAGGTGCAGGGATTTCAAAAGAAGATTTACCATTTGTATTTGAACGTTTTTATAAAGCGGATAAAGCACGTACAAGAGGTAGAAGTGGCACGGGTTTAGGTTTATCAATCGTTAAAAATATTGTGACAGCACATGGTGGATCGATTCAGGTCTATAGTGAAGTAGGACAGGGAACGACATTTAAAGTTAAAATACCGCATAATTTACGAATGAACGAAAAAGATGTAGAGTAATCTTGTTTCATATAAAACATATTACCTTTAAGTTTAGAGACGATATCACTGCAAAACACACAAAAAACAAAAAAAATTAGTAAAATAATAAACATATAAAGAAAATAATTGAATTCTTACCAAATTTATCTTACGATTGAATTAATGAAATATTGATGAGTTTAGTGCAAGTATTGCTTAAAAGGGAATCTGGTATAATCCAGAACTGTCCCCGCAACTGTAATGTGGACGAAACGAATAGCCACTGTTCTTTAAGAATGGGAAGGTCGGAGTAGGTTGAAACAAAGTCAGTAGACCTGCTAAATTCATCCTTGTTCAATTCTTCGGGGAGTAAGAATTTGAAGCAGCAGTTGCAAGAATTCTTGTATTTATATGTTGTTTCAGCCCCGTTCAAAATGAATGGGTTTTTTTTATGCTTTCCAAAATATTAGGAGGATTTAAATGAAGAAGTTTTTATCAAGTTTTATCATTATGTTATTGTGTTTAGGATTATTTGGTTGTAATAATGATACGACACAAAAAAAATCGAATGTAAGTAAGAATGAACAAGCAACTTTTCCAATGACTGTAAAAGATGCAACGAACAAAGAAGTTAGCTTTAAAGAAGCACCTAAAAGAATCGTATCACTTATTCCAAGTAATACTGAAATCTTGTTTTCTATTGGTGATGGCAAGGATGTAGTAGGGGTAACGGATTTTGACAATTATCCAAAAGAAGTAAAATCAATTGATAAAGTTGGCGGAAATAATGCCGATATGACTTATAATGTTGAAAAAATTATTTCATTAAAGCCTGATTTAGTTTTAGCGCATGAATCAAGTTTAGGAATTTCTGCTGACGGTTTAGAACAGATCAAACAAGCGGGGATTAATGTTTTTGTTGTAAAAAATGCTGCAACTATTAATGACGTGTATGATACAATTCAACAAGTTGGAGAAATAACTGGAAAAACTGAGCAATCGAAAAAAGTAGTAACTGGTATGAAAACAAAATTAGATGAAATTAGCAAAAAAACAGCTAAAGCAAATAAAAATCCAAAGGTTTGGCTTGAAATATCAGGACCACCAGAAATATATACAGCAGGTAAAGGTACGTTCTTAGATGAAATGCTTTCGATTGTTCATGCTAAAAACGTAGCTGAAAGTGAAAAAGGTTGGGTTAAGTATAGTGAGGAATCAGCTATTAAAGCGAATCCTGATGTGATTTTAACTACTTATGGATATTATGTTCCAAATTTAGAAAAAACTGTAATGGCTAGAAAAAACTGGCAAACAGTAAACGCAATTAAAAATCACCGTGTATATGATGTTAATTCAGATACAACATCTAGACCTGGTCCAAGACTTGCAGAGGGAGTCGAAGCAATTGCAAAGGCGGTTTACCCAGAGCTTTATAAATAATAGATATTTAATCTTTTTAATTCCAATTATCTTATTAATTTTTTTATTTATTTTAGGGGTTTCGATTGGGTCTACATCGATTCCCTTTTCTTCTATTATTTCTAGCTTTTCAGATGCTCTATTTAAAACTGATTATGTTCCAGCTGATATTCAAACAATTGTCATGAATATACGAGTGCCAAGGGTAATGTTAGCTGGATTAGTCGGTGCTAGCCTTTCGTTGGCAGGTGTTGCATTTCAAGGGATACTTAAAAATCCATTAGCTGATCCTTTTACATTAGGTGTCTCTTCAGGTGCCTCTGTAGGAGCGGTGGTTGTTTTATTTTTTCAAATAAGCTTACCTTTTGTAACTTATTTTACTTTGCCAGTTGTTAGTATATTATTTGGATTTGGAACACTCATCTTATTATTACTATTTGTTCGAAAACTAGATCCATCTCTTAATGTAGAGACAATCATACTAGGTGGCATTATAATAAGTTCGTTTTGTTCTGCATTATTATCATTATTTATAACTTTTTCAAATAATGAATTACGTACAGTAATTGGCTGGTTAATGGGTAATATCGGTGGGAGGGGCATTCAGTACTCTCTTAGTTTATTACCGTTTTTAATCATTTCATTCTTAATTTTATTTAGTCAAAATAGGCAGCTAGATGCGATGACATTTGGTAGCACAAATGCAAAACATATCGGAATTGATGTAAAAAAATCCACTTATTTAATTTTGTTAACTGGTAGTATTTTGTCTGGTGCAGCAGTAGCTGTTTCTGGAACAATTGGATTTGTAGGATTAGTTGTTCCGCATTTTACTAGAACTTTGGTAGGGCCATTACATAAAAAATTACTTCCGTTATCAATGATCAATGGCGCAATATTTTTAATCGGGTCGGACATATTATCAAGAGTTGTATTAGCCCCAAGAGAGTTACCAATCGGGGTAATTACTTCATTAATTGGTGCTCCAATATTTGCATTAATATTACTATCTTTGAAAAGAAATAGGGGAAAAGTATGATTAAATGTCAAGATATCTCATATTCATATGATGGAATTCATACTGATTTGGATGAACTGTCTTATTCTATTAATCAAGGAGAATGGCTAGGAATTATTGGTCCAAATGGGAGTGGAAAGTCAACGTTTTTAAATATTCTTAGTGGACTTTTTAAACCGTCTAAAGGAAATGTCATGTTAGATGGAGAATTTGTATCTAGTATGTCTAATAAACAAATAGCAAAAAAGATTGCTGTTTTATCACAACAAAATTCCTATACATATTCTTATGAGGTAAAAGAAACAGTTAAACTTGGACGTCTTGCTCATTCGTCTTCCTTTTTTCCTAGCTGGTCCACACTCGATGAAACTGCAGTCAATAATGCAATGATGATGACTGGTACTAAGAAGATGGAAAAAAGCCTCATAAATGAAATTAGTGGTGGTGAGCGTCAAAGAGTATTTCTTGCTCAATGCTTTGCTCAGGAAACACCATATATTTTTTTAGACGAACCAAGTAACCATTTAGATTTAATGCATACAATTAAAATTTTAGATGTTTTAAAGGAATTACAAAAACAAGAGAATAAAACGATCGTAACTGTTTTTCATGACTTAAATTTAGCAAGTCTTTACTGTGATCGATTAGTAGGATTAAAGGACGGAAAAATTTATATCGAAGGAAAAACAGACTCAGTTTTAAGTGAAGATTTATTAAAAGGTTTATATGACACATCTTTTCAAATTTTAGATAATCCCGAAACGAATAAAAAGGTCATTATTTATAAAAGTAATGTATTGTAAATTAAAATTGAAAAAAGGAGAGGTTTTTCATGAAAATTTATACAAAAACTGGGGATAAAGGTCAGACTAGCTTAGTAGGCAAACGAGTTGACAAAGATGATTTAAGGGTAGAGTCTTACGGGACAATTGACGAAGTAAATACAATCGTTGGGTACGCAATGACATATTTAGATCATGAAGATACGAGAGATATTTACAATTCACTTCAAAAGATCCAACATGAACTATTTGACTGTGGTGGAGATTTGGCAGTAGTAAAGGATAGCATCCCTTTTAAAACGACAGAGAAAATGGTTGAAGAGCTTGAAACATTAATCGATGAATATATGGAAGCAACTCCCCCATTACAACGTTTTATTTTACCAGGTGGGTCAAAGCCTGCTGCAATCATTCATCAAGCAAGAGCGGTAACGAGACGTGCCGAAAGAACGGTCGTAACATTAATGAAGCAAGAAAATATTCATCTTCCAGTATTTTTATATTTGAATCGATTATCTGATTATTTCTTTGCACTTGCAAGGTTAATCAACACACGTTTAAATATTAAGGATGTAGAATACGAGCGAGGAGCAATCGTATTTCGAACTGATAAAAAATAAATAAGAAAAATAGTGATTGAATAGTTAAATTTTTCTAATCAATCGCTATTTTTTTGTATAAATAAGATTTTTCCATCATAGAATGATTGAGTGTATGTTTAGTAAAAGTACTTCTTGTCGTTTACATTTTCGATTTGCTCAATACATCTTTTGTAATATACATAAAGAGTTAAAGGTTTGAAATGAGTTAGGAACTTAGTCCAATTTTTTTCTGAATTACCAGTTGTTAGTCCACGAGTTATTGGGCAGATTAAACACTTTTTACATTTTCAGGTGGGAGGTAAATAATGTTTGATTTTCTTAGGAGATGTTTGTTGATTGTGGTGTTTGTTTTAACGATTGGCCTTTTATTTATCGGAGGAAATCGAGAAAAATTAAAGGATATTATATCAGATAAAAATTTTCATGAATTAAAAATAGTTTCAAATCCTTAATAATAGTATTTGTTTTTAGAACTTCTATTTTAAATGTAATTTACTAATAAATTTGGTAAAGTACATTTATATGTGAAGTTCTATTTTTGATTTAAGGAGAAAAAAATGACTAATATATGGGATCCAGCAATTGTAATGGAAGAGGAATTAGCGACAGAAATAGTAAAGATACAATTTCCTAAAATAAAAATAAACGTAATAAAAAAAATTGGCGAAGGATTTGATAATACTGTTTTTTGTTTAAATGATGAAATTTTACTAAGATTTCCGCGAAGAGAAATAGCTGTAGCAATTTTAAACGTTGAAAGAAAGTTACTCCCAATTATATTTAATCATTTTGAATTGAAGACTACAGTACCAATACTCGATGGAAAACCATCTGAATTATTTCCTTGGCCATTTTTAGGATATAATTTCATTGCAGGAAAGCCTCCAACTAATTTAAATAGGACTGAGAGAATTTTAATGATTGAACCAATCGCGAATTTCTTGAAAAATTTACATTCAATAAATTTCGATGAATTAAAGGATATTAATTTACCGTATGATGAGTTGAAGAGATTAGATATAAACTTCCGTAAACCTCAGGCTAAAAAATTTATACAACAGGCAATACAGAAGAAACTAATTGAAGATGAACAGAAAATTAATCATTATATTGAAAGCTTAGTCGAAATAAAAAGTGAGACACCATTAGTACTTGTTCATGGTGATTTACATTTTAAGAATATGATCGTCAATGAACAAAACCAACTTAAAGGAATTATTGATTGGGGTGATGCTCATATCGGACATCGTGAATTAGATTTATCAATTATTTATAGTCTAATTCCGAACGATATGAGAGGGAAGTTTTTTGAGATTTATGGTAATGTATCGGAAGTGTCAAAGAAACTAGCACAGTTTAGAGCCGTCTTTATAACAGTTATGCTGTTGTTATATGCGGATGATCAAAAGGATGATTCGTTGGTAAGTTTTTGTCAAGAAAACCTAAGTAATGCTTTAAATGATTAGCCAGAGATTTTTATTTACAAACTGTATTTAATTTAGTAACATTAAACTGTAATTTAATAAACGATCTATCTTCGGGGCGGGGCGAAATTCCCCACCGGCGGTAATTAAGCATTGCTTATAAGCCCGCGAGCCTGATTTTTCGGGCAGGATCTAGTGCGATTCTAGAGCCGACAGTATAGTCTGGATGGGAGAAGATGGAGGTTCGCAAGTTCAAAAAATTATTTCTTTTTGAACGCTTATTTGGCGTGCTGAAAATTCTCCCCTATTTCGAAAAAATAGGGGATTTTATTTTATTTGCAAAATTTTATATTATTTTTCATTTTTATTTCGGACTTATTATAATATGTGCAAATAATAACGCAACTTAAGCGAACCTTTCATTTTTCTTGATATGATCGGGAAAAAGGAGAGAGGTAATATGCAACAACGCAACAAAGTAAATAAAATGGTGATAGTGGCAATGCTAAGCAGTATTTCTTATGTACTCATGATGCTGTACTTTCCACTTCCTGCATTTCCAGTATGGCTTACAATTGATTTTAGTGATGTACCAGCACTAATAGGAGCAATAGTTTTTGGCCCAGTAGCAGGAATAGGAATAGAGTTAATAAAAAACATCCTACATTATGTGATTAATGGTAGTATGACTGGTGTACCAATTGGAGAATTTGCTAATTTTAGTGCGGGAGTATTATACATTTTACCTGCGTCGTATTTCTTTAGAAAATACCGTTCAGTAAAAGGGCTAACTCTTGGATTAATCGTTGGTACAGTTGTGATGACTGGAATATTAAGTCTTTTAAATTATTTCGTGTTATTACCTGCATATGCACATTTCATGAATTTTAAGCTACCAAATGAAGTAATTGTTGCATCAATTATGCCATTTAATGCAATTAAAGGTTTATTAATCATGATCTTATTCTTAGTTATCTACCCAAAATTAAAGGTTTGGTTAACTCAAAGAATGAATGTCCATAACGTATAAATAAATGAAAGTGTCTACTAAATTTTGGTAGACACTTTTTTGTTTTTTGAGTCCCTTGGATGAGAGAGATATCAATTTCTAAAAAAAGAGAACCATCTATCGAATGATAGATGGTTTATTTGTTAGTTTAAGTTTATTAGCTGAGAAGATAACAAAAGAAATTGTTGTTCGTCTCTCTCATCTAGTGCTTTATCAATTTGACGAAGAAGAAGTGTGTGTGTAGTTTGAGCTATAAGAGATGAAAGAAACTCATCGATTTCTGTTTGTAGTTCCTCGTTGGGTTCAAAGGTAGTCGTCGAAAACGGATTAATATCTAAGATCAAAGCGTACTCGATCGGCATCACATCAAATAACAACTCAATATAAAACTTTGTTTCCTTCCCATGTAATCGAAGTTTATGGTAAATCGTTTCTGGTGACAAATCGACCTTCTTATTATTTTCATAATAAGAAAACTGAGGATATGAGTAGTTATCATTTCGAAAATTAAAGACAATGCCATTTGGTGTACTTTTTGCATCTTCGACAAACGAGATGTTTGCTAGTACTTCATCAACAGCAAGGAGATATTGTAAAATCAATTCGATGTCTTTTTTTACTTGTTTTTTCTCTAATAACTTGTTTAAAAACGTCTTTTTCTCGGTAATTGTCATCTGTTCCATGCTGTTCATCCTCTCATGATGTTTTATTTATTATAGCAAGTTATTAGATAATTCTGAATATGTAAAATAAGGAAATAATTTGTATCAAGACTTTGGGTGCACTGTCTTCATTTTTTAGGAAAAGGTTTTATAAGTTCGAATTGAAATGTGATATTGTGAATCACTTTATGTAACTAACGCATCTGTTTTGTTGAACTGATCATGAAATGGGAATAGTAATTAAATATCAAATTCAATAGGGGAGTTAATTATGAACGATGACTAATTCTCAAAGAAAGATCAAGAAACTTTAAATCAAAAGGATTCATGGATCAAGGCGATTTTATTAAAAGAATTAGGTCCAGAATTTTATACGAGAAGTGATTCAGAAATTATACAAGAAGCGAAGAATAGGGGATTTAAGTTAGTCGATGTTAAAGAAGATTTATCATCAACTAGGATTGACTTAATCGATAAAGATAATCAATTAGCTGGTTCATTCACAATGAATTATACGATGGAATCAAAAAGGAGAAACCTAATGCTTATAAGTGGATAATCCTTGAACGATTATAGAACACGAGCTGGTATGTTGAGCTCGTGTTTTCATTTGAAAAAATAAAAAAAGCGACGAAATAACTTCGCCGCAGTTTTTACTATTCGAATTTTAAAGCGTCGCCATCGAATGCTTCGTCAGCAACTTTGATTGAGTCTGTTGGGCATCCTTCAAATGCATCCATCATGTCAT
Organism: Bacillus sp. AFS077874; assembly: GCF_002566505.1. NCBI lineage: Bacteria > Bacillati > Bacillota > Bacilli > Caryophanales > Bacillaceae > Bacillus > Bacillus sp. AFS077874. Next base: position 10,722 of record NZ_NUYF01000010.1, on the reverse strand, counting down.
CAACTAAAACGTCTGGAATTTCAACGATTCCTTGGTTATCATCTAGAGTAACGTATGCGATCCCTTCATCATCATAGTCATAGATATCAGGTGCAGCTGCGCCACAAGCGCCACATGCGATACAAGTGTCTTTATCAACGATTGTATATTTTGCCATTGTATTGACCTCCCAAATTATTCCCTGTTTTTGTTACAGATACTATTTTTGTAATGTACCTGTAAACATTTTAAAACGGTTTCCAAAACTTTTCAATATAATTGTACAAGGTTTTGAAAAAAACGAGAAATGATGAAATCTCAAATAAAATAAATAATGATTTTTATATGTTTAAAATGGTTTGGTTATTGATACATATGATAAGCTAGAAGAAATAAAAACTATTTAGAAAAAATGCACAAATATTTTTGTACTACTAATTATTATTCGGAAAAATATTTAAATATATTAATGGAATAATTTTAATTGAGAGGTTTATGATGTTTAAGCTATCAATATTAGAGGAAATCATCCTTTTTTTACTTCATCGATATAATGGTGAACGAACGATCCAAGGTATAATGTATTTATTAAAAGGTAAACAAAGTGCTCAAATTATTCAAGATTCTCATTTTTATCAAGTGACATCATTTTTCGGACTTTTTCATTTCCTTACACATCAGAATATGCAAGAAATTATAAATGGGTTAGAGGTTAAGGGGTATATAGGTCAGTCTGAAAATAAAAATATCTATTTGTTAAATAAAAATGGTCAAGCTTATCTAGCAAATCAAAAAATACAGTTTATGGAATTTACATATATAAACGGACTAAGGTTTTCTAGTATTCAAAAGATATTTTGGAAAAGATTTTCATTGTTTTTTCAAACGGTCTCCAATCTGAATATGAATTTAAAATATTTTAGGGCAGTTATTCAAGATCAAGATATACAAGATTGGGTAAAAAATGAGATTCTTAATTATACTGGGAATAAAAACGAATTAGTTAATCAATTTTACAAAGAATTGCATACAATTTTAGAAAATATAAGTAACGAAGACGCATTACTATTTGTGAATCGATTGTCTGGAGCAAATGCTTATGGCATGACTTTTGAGCAAATTGCATCAGAACACAAAGTGAGTGTTGAAAAAATTTATCTCAATTCGATTAATACTTTGCATCATATGATCACTATTTTGGTTGTACCAAACAATAATTATCCTTTGTTAAGTAAATTTGTAAATGGAGATAAGAGTACTAATATTACGAATACCTCTATTGAAACGAAGAGATTATTTACTGATGGTAAAACAATTCAAGAAATAGCTGAGATTCGTAAGTTAAAGATTAGTACAATAGAGGATCATATAGTTGAGTGTGTTTTAGGTGATAAGTTATTGCCAATTAATCAATTTATTACAACAAAGCAATTTACTTTAATAAAAAATAAAATTATTGAACTAAATACAAGGAAATTAAAAATTATTAAAGAAGCTTTATTAAATGAGGTAACATATTTTCAAATTCGTATTACTCTTGCAAGAATGGGTGATCTACATGGACCTAAATAAACTTCTATACGAAAAATTCGGTTATTCAAGTTTTCGAATTAACCAAAAAGAAATTATTAATGATTTGTTAAACTCGAAGGATGTTTTAGCAATGCTCCCTACAGGTGGGGGTAAATCATTATTATATCAATTAACAGGGCTACTTTTGCCAGGCGTTGTAGTAATCGTTTCACCATTACTTTCCCTTATGGAGGATCAAGTAGAGCAGATTAAAGCATTTGGGGATAAACGAGTTATTGCGCTAAATAGCTTTAGAAGCTTTGAGCAAAAAAAATATTTATTTAATAATATAAGCAGCTATAAGTTTATTTTTGTTTCGCCTGAAATGTTACAAAATCAATTTTTAATACAAAAGCTTTCTGCGTCTAGGATCTCGTTATTTGTTGTTGATGAGGCACATTGTATCTCACAGTGGGGGCATGATTTTAGACCAGAATATAAAACTTTAGGGGAAATAAAGCGGAAATTAAATAATCCGACGGTTTTAGCTTTAACCGCTACAGCTAGCAAAAATGTACGGGAAGAAATAATCGAAACTTTACAGTTAAAACATGTTCAAAAATATATCAATTCAGTTAACAGGGAGAACATAGCAATTCAAGTTGAAAAAGTAGATTCGGAAATGGAAAAGATGAAGTCTTTAACTGATCATCTTTCTAAATTAACTGGTCCAGGCATCGTTTATTGTGGTACAAGGGCTGCTTGCGAGAAAATTTCACATACCATAAGAGAAAATTTAAATTGCAAAGTCGCTTATTATCATGGTGGAATGGAACATGAACAAAGAATTTTAATTCAGCAACAATTTATTCAAAATCAAATAGATATCATAGTTTGTACAAGTGCTTTTGGTATGGGGATTAATAAGCCAAATGTAAGGTTTGTTATTCATTATCAGTATCCTTCAAACATCGAGAATTATCTTCAAGAAATTGGACGAGCCGGCCGAGATGGTGAGCCAAGTATTGCGATACTAATTGTTTGTGAAGAAGATCATGAATTACCACTGAGGCTTATTGATGACGAAATCCTTTCTGTAAATCAAGTTGAGTCTTTTCTAGCGTATTTAAAAAGATTAGAAGAAAATCCGATCAAATTGACTGAAACGCTCGTATCTAATTGGAAAGCAGTTTTTCAATTTAGTGAAATACAGTGGACAACGCTTCACTCTGAAATGGTTAAATTTAATGTAATCGTAGATGAGTCCTTGCATTTAGAAAAAATAAATAATGACTTATTAGAATCGATTAAAGAGTTAATTTCGGAGCGAAAAAAAGTAAAATATTTAAAACTTAAAGCGATGATGGATTTTCTAGCTTCATCCACTTGTTATCGCGAAAAATATCTTTTACTTTTTGATGAAATATTAGTACAGAGACCAAAAAATTGCTGTAATATTTGTGGTATATCGTTTGAAGACTATTGTTCAACTGATCATGAGAAAAATGAAAATGATAAAGTACTTTCATGGAAACAAGAATTAAGAAATAAATTGGGGCTGTGAGGAATCTATATGGAAAGCGAATTAAATCGTCAAGAAATTCCAGTTAACTATTTGAAGAAAAGCGTATATGGTACGCAGTTTATCATTTTAGTAATCGCTATTTTATGTATTGCTTTTTTTATTGGTACAGAAAAATTTATAGATGATTTACATTTATTTAAAAGTTATAAAACATATTTATATGGATTCGGTGCTGGATTCTCACTCGTCCTATTTAATATTTTATTAAATTATACGATTCCGGAGCGTTTGTTAGATGATGGTGGATTTAATAAAAGATTCTTTACGTCACTTTCAGTCCCTGAAATGACGATTCTTTGTATTTTAATCGCATTATCAGAAGAATTATTTTTTAGAGGATTTATTCAAGCTAAATTTGGACTAATTATTGCATCAGTTGTATTCGCTTTAGTTCATTTTCGATATGTGAAAAAACCAATTTTACTTACAATTGTATTAATTGAAAGTTTTTTCTTAGGTTACTTATATTTGAAAACGAATAATATTGTGATAGTATTTATCGCACATTTTATTTTAGATTATGTTTTAGGAATGTATATGAAATTAAGTTTGGAAAGTGAAGACAAAGAATGAAAAATGAGCTTCAGGCTAATAGTATAGCTGACTTAAGTCGAAAGAATAAAAATAAGAAATTTAAAAATAAGAAAATAAATGACCAAAATAAAGCCGTTGATTTGTTAAATCTACCACCAAGAAGTGAAACAATGAAAATAAAAGAGGATCAACGAAGGCCTTGGTGGAAAATAAAATATCCTTTAATAACTGCTTTAGTCATAATCTTTATCATGCTACCATTTGGAGTAGTGAAATTTGTACATAGTAAATACGATAAAATTTTTACTGAAAAAGGAAGTTTAATCATTCCTTCAAATAAATTTGAAAAAGTAGAATTAGCTACTACCGATCATTTAAAAAAACAAAAAAAGAATGAATCTCAAAAAAAAGCTCCAATCAAAAAAGAGATAAAAAATATAATAAAACCCCAAACAGATTCAAGTGAAACTGTAGGTGTTGAAGAGATTAATCACGAAGTTCAAAGAGGGGAAACATTATTTACTATTTCAATGAAATATTATGGTAATCGTGATGGAGAAGAAATTATTCAAGATGCAAATCATTTAAATGGGATCGAAGTGAAGCCCGGCCAGATATTAAAAATCCCATTGAATGTTGATGTGGATAAATAAGGTTCTGTAATATATAAAAGCCAATGAAATTGAAATTCGAAATCTAGACAAATCCTCTTTATTCGGATGCTTTCTTTCTATGTTATAAATAGAGTGAAGGGAGTGTTAAAGAGTGTTAGCAAAACATCGAATGCTTCAAAAACATCAAGTCATAACGGTTCAATCAAATGATACTGTAGAAAATGCAATGAAACTTTTATTGGAAAAGCAAATTGATAGTGTACCCGTATTAGCGGGGAATAAATATATTGGAATGATTTCTCAAGCAGAGATTTATAGAAGTTGCTTTTATAATGAATTACCAAAAGAAGAATTTATTACGATGATAAAAATAGGTGAAATCGCAACACATCAAACAATTTGTGTTAAAGCGGATGAGCTATATGAAGGTACAATGAATTCGTTAAAAAAATATCCATCAATTGCGGTAGTTGATGATGAGAGAAATTTTGTTGGACTAGTTATTAGATATGACGTAATTGAGATTTTTCAAGAAGTACTTGGAAAGGACTGTCGAGGAATAAGAATTTCAATGACAAGTATGGAGAAGGAAGGGCAATTAGCAAGATTACTTGAGTATCTTCACCATTTTAGGATTAATATAATTTCGCTAGTAACTTTTGATTCAAAAGATCATTTATTAAGAAGAATTGTCTTAAAAATAGATGATAATAAAAATATCGATAAGATTTTACGTAAATTTGAAGAGATTGGTCTAAGAATAGTATCTGTTACGAATGAAATAGAAAATTCTACAGTTAAACACTAATATTGAAAATCTGTTTTTCAATTTTTTTGAAACTAAATATTGATTAATGCTCTTATTTTGCTCATACGAAAATTGACTTTTAAAATCGATTAAAACATAATTCACTTAAATTAAAAACTTATGCCCATTTTGTATCAATGGACATAAGTTTTTTTGTTGTTTAAAATTTTTCAATTTCTACTAGTTTTTGTATAATAAAAAAAAGCACTTTGAACAGAAACAAAAAGAAATAGATTAAGTTGATTTTTTGAATGAAATAATATCAGAGAAACTACTGACATTTACTTTATTATTGGGTTAAGTTACAAGGGGGAAATTAAAATAAAAATAATATCATTGATCGGATTCGTAGTAATTGTAGCAATTATTCTATTGATTAATCGAAAAAGTAAGCTAGAAATAATACATAAAAAAATTAAAATAAAGAATTTAGATGATTCATTACAGTCAATTCAACTTATATGGATTCCAAATATAGGCGATATTCCTTTTAAATTGAGTGAGATTGAAAAAATTTGCAATCATAATACATTAATTCTTTTAAGTGGTTACTCAAAAAAGAAGTCAAAAAAATATAAAGATGAAAACATTCACTATTTATCTTCTATTGCTCCTGTTTATTTTTTGTGGAATGATTTTGACTATAGTGGCAATTATAGGGATCTAAATGCATTATTACTAGATTGTAAAGTTACAATTTTAGAAAATAAAAGTGCTTCATTTGAAACTGAAAATGGTACGAAGTTTTCGATTGTTGGTTTAGATGATGTGAAAACAAAGAGAGATCATTTAGACTTTGCACTTGAAGAGCGTTATGAAGATGATCTTAGTATTTTAACAAGCTATACTGAAGTCACGGATAGTCATAGTAGTAATTTTGAAAGTATTCAAGTTTATCTGTTTGAAAGAAGTCAATTAAATGTACATCGAAATCAGAAAACGGTATATTTGGAGCTACACAACAATAAAGGAATTCGCAAACAAAACACAATAACAGTTCTAAATTTTGAAGTTATGAAATAAGTGTTTGTTGTTTACATGCAGGAGGAAAGAAAATTGGCCCAAATAGGAAAGTACAATATTAAAGCAATTTCTAACATTGTTGGGATTTTACCAGGCACATTAAGAGCATGGGAAAGAAGATATAATATTATAAGTCCTGTACGAAATGATGCTGGCCATCGACTTTATACAGAGGAACATGTTTACATTTTAAAATGGCTCGTTCAAAAAGTTAATGAAGGGTTTACAATTGGACAAGCAATTAATTTATACGAAGCTAAAGAGCATAAGTCGTCTAATGACAGCTCTCTTACTGAAAATCTTCAATCAGATGCGCTAGTAAATCGAATTGTTTCTTCATTATTATCTTTTGAAGAAAGTGAAGCCCACAATTATGTGAATGACGCTTTTAGTCTTTTTTCTGTCGATAAAGTATTATTTAAAATTATTTCTAAGGTTTTTATATTAATCGGTGATAAATGTCGTAATGGTGAAATTACAAGTGCTCATGAACATTTTGCAACATCTTTTTTGAGAACGAGATTAGGGATGATTTATCAAAATTCACCTAACAATAAACATTTGCCAAAGTTAATCGCAGTTTGTGGACCAGAAGAAAAGCATGAATTAGGTTTATTAATTTTTACGATTTATTTAAGAAGAATCGGTTTTCAAGTAATTTATTTAGGAGCATCAATTGATTCAAGCGATGTTGAACAAGTAATAAATGAAGTGAATCCAGCTGGATTTATCATGACCTGTACTTTAAGAGAAAATTTAAAGAAAACAATTGATCTAGCCATCATAATTAAAAAAATTAAACCTGATATCATTATCGGAATTGGTGGACACGCAGTTTCAACTTGTGAGAGCCCAATTATGGATTCCATACAGGAATTTTATATTGGTAGTCAACAATCGAACTGGGATGAATGGTTAAAGCAGAATTTTAATTATAAATGAATTTTGACTTTAGAATCACCAAAATTATATAAAAACATAAACTGTACTATGGTAAATGCAGCAAGGAGGCTAGTTCATGAGGTTGGAACGGTTGAACTACAATAAAATAAAAGTTTTTCTTACATCTGATGATTTATCTGAACGTGGTCTGACAAAAGAAGACTTATGGTATAATGCGCCAAAAGTTCAACAGCTTTTTCAAGATATGATGCATGAAGCTAGCGTAGAACTAGGTTTCGAAGTAGATGGAAAAGTATCCGTTGAAGTTTTCTCTCTTCAAGCTCAAGGAATGGTTGTAATTGTAACAAAATCCGATGAAATTGAAGAAGAGGAAGATGAATTTCAAGACGATTTTATCTCGATGGAAGTAATCCTAGATGAAAGTGAACATATATTGTACGAGTTTTCTACTTTAGATGATCTAATCCTACTTTCTGAAAAATTGGTTTCATGTGATGCTTTAGGTGGGAGATTATTCTCTTTTGAAAATACGTTTTACTTAAAGTTCGAGGAGAATGAAATTGGAAGATTAGATCGTGAAACATTTTATGCGATCTTAGCTGAATATGGTAATCCTTCCACAAGAACAATTTACCGTATTATTGAATATGGTAAAGAACTTATCTCAGAAAATGCTATTGAACAACTGCATTTTTATTTCGTTAAAAATAAAGCCTCTCAGTAATTTATTACGAGAGGTTTTACTTTTGTAAATTTTTTATTAATATATTGTATTTCTTCATATTCTTTCCTTTTCAAATTTTGGAAATAGGAGTATAATGACCTTAGAAAACGCTTACATTAAACGGATATTATATTTTGTTTTCTATGTGTTTATAACTTTCAAAAAGGGATGGAAAGTTGTATACTAATTTCAGAATGAATGAATCTTTTCATAGTTCAAATTTCTAGGGGGTTTACAATGGTTGCCGAGAAATCTACAGAGAAAAATAGCAACACAGAAGAACATTTAGACGTACTAGCGCCTACACAAGTAGTTATTAAAGAAGCGTTAGAAAAATTAGGATATTCAAATGAAATGTATGAACTTTTAAAAGAACCAGTTCGTATGATGACTGTAAAAATTCCAGTTCGCATGGATGATGGACAAGTGAAAATTTTTACTGGTTACAGAGCTCAACATAATGATGCGGTAGGACCAACAAAAGGTGGTATCCGTTTCCATCCAAATGTAACAGAAAATGAAGTTAAAGCCCTTTCAATCTGGATGAGCTTAAAATGTGGAATTGTAGATTTACCATATGGTGGAGGTAAAGGTGGAATCGTTTGTGATCCACGTGATATGTCATTCCGTGAGTTAGAAAGACTTAGCCGCGGTTATGTACGTGCAATTAGCCAAATCGTAGGACCAACTAAAGATATTCCAGCTCCAGACGTATTTACAAACTCACAAATCATGGCTTGGATGATGGATGAATATTCTAGAATAGATGAATTTAACTCACCTGGTTTTATTACTGGTAAACCATTAGTATTAGGTGGATCTCACGGCCGTGAAACAGCTACTGCTAAAGGTGTAACGATTGTAATTCGTGAAGCAGCAAAGCGTAGAGGTATTAACTTAGAAGGTGCACGAGTTGTTATCCAAGGATTTGGTAATGCAGGTAGCTTCTTAGCGAAATTTATGCATGATGCTGGCGCAAAAGTTATTGGTATTTCTGATGCTTATGGTGCACTTCATGATCCAAACGGTTTAGACATTGATTATTTATTAGATCGTAGAGATAGTTTTGGTACAATTACTAAACTATTTAATAATACAATTTCAAATAAAGAATTATTAGAATTAGATTGTGATATCTTAGTGCCAGCAGCGATTGAAAATCAAATTACAAAGCATAATGCTCATAATATTAAAGCAAATATTGTAGTTGAAGCTGCTAACGGACCAACAACCCTTGAAGCTACTAAGATTTTAACAGAGCGCGGTATTTTACTAGTACCAGACGTATTAGCTAGTGCTGGTGGCGTAACTGTTTCTTACTTTGAATGGGTGCAGAATAACCAAGGTTACTACTGGACTGAAGAAGAAGTAGAAGAGCGATTAGAAAAAGTTATGGTACGTTCATTTAATAATATTTATGAAACAAGTGTAAATAGAAAAGTAAATATGCGATTAGCTGCTTATATGGTTGGTGCGCGTAAAATGGCTGAAGCTAGCCGATTCAGAGGCTGGGTATAAGATTATATTTTCTGATAAAAACAAGGTGGAGAAAATCCATCTTGTTTTTTTATGATTAACTATTATTAGACAAATTGAATATTTTACGTAAAATAGTAATAGTAAATATAATTAAGACTCTAGTTTATTGGAGATGTTTCAAATGGAAAAAGTTGAAGTTCTAATCATTGGCGGAGGACCCTGTGGTATTGCAGCTTATCTAGCATTAAAAAATAAGGGGATTTCTGCATTAATAATTGAAAAAGGAAATATAGTTCATACCCTCAGTCGTTTTCCAACTCATCAAACATTTTTTAGTACAAGTGAAAAATTAGAAGTGGGAAATATTCCATTTATTATTGAAGGTAGAAAACCAAAAAAACACCAAGCTCTAGCATATTACCGTGATGTTGTTAAACGAAATAGAATAAAAATTAATGCTTATGAAGAGGTAAAAACGGTTAGTAAGAAAAGTGATTTTATCATCGAATCAGTTACAATTAACGGTGAAGAAAAACGTTATGAAGCCAAAACTGTTATTGTAGCAACCGGATATTATGACCAACCAAACTACTTATTAACACCTGGTGAACAGCTTAATAAAGTATCCCATTACTTTTTTGAAGGCCATAAACATTTTAATCAGAAGGTTGTCGTTATTGGTGGGAAAAACTCAAGTGTGGACGCAGCACTAGAACTAGAAAAGTGTGGAGCGGATGTAACTGTACTTTATAGAGGCAGTTCTTATTCACCAAGTATTAAACCATGGGTACTACCAGAATTCGAGGCACTTGTCCGTTCTGAAACAATTAAAATGGAATTTAACGCAAATTTACTTGAAATAAAAGAATCATCAGTAGTATACGAAAAAGAAGGACAAATAGTTGAGATTGACAATGACTTTGTCTATGCCATGACAGGTTACCACCCTGATCATACATTAATTAAAAGTATGGGCGTTAAAGTAGATGATCTAACAGGAAGACCATTATTCAACCCAGAAACGATGGAAACAAATATAGAAGGCATTTATATTGCAGGGGTAATTGCTGCCGGAAACAATGCAAACGAAATTTTTATAGAAAATGGCCGTTTTCACGGTGACTTAATCGTTTCTCACTTAGTTAGTAATAAATAAATTCAAAAAATGAAACGTAGCTATGCTACGTTCAGAGTGTTGAAATATAAAGTAGTCAATAGGGAAAACGGACATTAAATGAGCATTTTTGATGAAATTATCATTTTTTGAATGATTTGTTAATGGTTTTAAATTTTAATATGTTTGAGCGATTTTATGATTCCAATAACACAAGTAAGTTTTTTTAGAAGTTAAAAATATTATGAGCTAATTTTTAGAAAAACGAATTCAATTGATTAGTTTATTAATTAATGTTCGATATTAATTGACCTACAAACTGATTAATAAACAACTGTTAGATTACTCTAAGAAAAGGCTATCTGATTAGGATTTAGTGCAGACTTTTTTTGTTGAATAAGTTGATTGGAACGGAGGGGTGCTCGACTCCTATGGGATAAGCGGGAA
>NZ_NUYF01000048.1:61565-118053 GCF_002566505.1 Bacillus sp. AFS077874 | reverse complement strand
GCTGGTAATGTTTGTGGGAAATTTCCGTTCGGTCCCATGTATGCCGGTAATGTTTGGGCTAAATTTGGATTCGGTCCCATATATGCTGGTAGTGTTTGCCCTGTATTTGGATTTGGTCCCATATACGATGGCATTGTTTGCCCAGTATTTCCTGGCATTGGCGCTGGTAATGGCATTGGCATCGCAGTTGGCGGAACTGGTGCTACTGGTGCTCCTCCAGTCGCTCCTGGTGCTTCTCCAGATCCTGGCAACATCGGCATAGCTCCAAAACTCGGTAATGTTGGTAATGCCCCTCCTTCTCCACGTGGATAATATGGGTATCCAGCATTTGGTCCCATATATGCTGGTAATGTTTGTGGGAAATTTGCGTTTGGTCCCATATATGCCGGCAATGTTTGTGGGAAGTTTTCATTTGGTCCCATATATGCTGGTAACGTTTGGGCTGCGTTTGGGTTTGGTCCTACATATGCTGGTAATGTTTGGGCTACGTTTGGATTTGGTCCCATATATGCTGGTAATGTTTGGGCTGCGTTTGGATTCGGTCCTACATATGCTGGTAGCGTTTGAGCTGCGTTTGGATTTGGTCCTACATACGCTGGTAATGTTTGCGGTACATTCGGTCCTGCGTATGCTGGAAGTGTTTGCGGTGCATTCGGTCCTGCGTATGCTGGAAGTGTTTGTGGTGCATTCGGTCCCATATACGCTGGCAATGTTTGTGGTGCATTATTTGGTCCCATATACGCTGGTAATGTTTGGGCTTTATTAGTAGCTACTGGTGATACTTGCGCATTTGGCTTTCCTGTTGCCACTGGCGATACTTGCATATTCGGTTTTCCTGTTGATACTGGTGATACTTGCATATTTGGTTTTCCTGTTGATACTGGTGACACTTGCATATTTGGTTTTCCTGTTGATACTGGTGATACTTGCATATTTGGTTTTCCTGTTGATACTGGTGATACTTGCATGTTTGGTTTTCCTGTTGATACTGGTGATACTTGCATATTCGGTTTTCCTGTTGCTACAGGTAATACTTGCTCTTTTGGTTTTCCTGTTGCTACTGGTGATACTTGCACATTTGGTTTTCCTGTTGATACTGGTGATACTTGCACATTTGGTTTTCCTGTTGATACCGGTGATACTTGTTGATTTGGTTTTCCTGTTGATACAGGCGATACTTGTTGATTTGGTTTTCCTGTTTCCGCTGGCGATACTTGCGGAGTTGGTGTTGACGGAGAAACTAATGATCCTGGGAAGTAGTTCTTTTTCTCTGACATGCTTTGTCCTCCCTTGGTGTTCACATTTGATTTATTATCATTTATCGGATTTTTAACTGCCACTGGCGAAACAACTTGCGGTATGTTCGCATTTGGTTTTCCAGTTTGAACAGGAGATACTTGTTGATTCGCATTATTTGTCGCAGGTGATACAGTCGGTTTCGCAGGTGGAATAGGTACCTGAATTACAGGTTTTACTGTCGGTGTAACCTCTACATTAATATTCAAATTATTATCAACTGGCTTTGAATTCGGCATGACAGCAGGTTGTGTCTGTGCTACAGGTTGAACATTTCCTTCTTCTACCTCCAAAGCAACACTTGGTTTAGGTTGCTGTACCTCCTTTTTAGAACCTAATGGGGCTGGTTTTTCTCCCCTTTCTGGCACTTTTATTTTCATGCCAGGATAGATCATATCTGGATTACTTAGTTGGGCATTTAATTTAACTATCTCTTCGTAGTCGATGTTATATTTTTGAGCAATGCTCTTAAGGGTATCGCCCTTTATTACTATGTGAATTCTCACCTTTTCCCCTCCTGACCAATTGCCTCTACGTTGGATTGTACATTAGTACCTCACAACAATGTATGTCTGAATATTTGTATTTATGATAGAAGGTATTTTAATTTATGACGAGTAAGCTTGTATAAGTATTTACTTTATTCTTGTTTTTTCTATAAAAAAATCATTTAGCTCAGAATGAACTAAATGATTTTAATTTTTTTGCTATTTAATTTTTAAGCAAGCTCAAGCATTTTATCTAATGCTTTAACTGCATCTTTTGCAGTTTGTTTATCTACTGTAATTATATTTTGAATGTTACCTTTTTCGATATTTTCTAAAGACCATAATAAATGTGGTAAATCGATACGATTCATCGTTAAGCAAGGACACATAAACGGATTTAATGAAATGATCTCCTTATCAGGATGATTTTTAATAATTCTTTGAACTAGGTTCATTTCAGTTCCAATTGCCCATTTACTTCCTGCAGGAGCTGCTTCAATTTGGTCAATAATATATTTAGTAGATCCATTGTCATCACTTGCTGCTACAACTTCTCTAGAACACTCTGGATGCACAATAATTCTCATATCTGGATGATTTTTTCGTACATTCTCAATATTTTTCACTGTAAAATTCTCATGAACAGAGCAGTGACCTTTCCAAAGTATTACTTTGATGTTATTTAGATCATCACCCTCATATTCTAAAGTGTCCGTTATTGGATTCCAAATCGCCATATGCTCTAACGGTACACCTAATTCAAATGCTGTGTTTCTACCTAAATGTTGATCAGGTAGGAACAAAATACGTTCCTTTTGTGTAAAAGCCCACGAAACAACTTTTTTAGCATTAGATGATGTTACGGTTGCTCCATCATTTCTACCGACAAACGCTTTAATAGCAGCAGTTGAATTAACATATGTTAACGGTAAAATTGTGTCTCCGAAAAGCTTCTGTAACTCTACCCATGCACGATCAGTTTGATGGTGATCTGCCATATCTGCCATTGAACAGCCTGCTCTCATATCAGGTAAAATAACAATCTGTTCGTCTTCTGTTAAAATATCTGCGGTCTCTGCCATAAAATGTACACCACAGAATACGATATATTTCGCTTTTTTATTATTAGCAGCAACTTGAGCAAGTTGTAGAGAATCTCCAGTCGAATCTGAAAAAACTACAACTTCTTCCTTTTGATAATGATGACCTGGAATGAAAAGAGCATCACCTAATCTCTCTTTTATATCTTTTACTCTTTTTTCCATTTCCTCAGTTGATAATGTATAGTATTCATCAGGAATTTGATATCCTTCATTTTTTTGTATCATATCTAAAACGTTCATTGTCCCCACTCCAATCCCTCTTTATTACAAGTAGAAGCTTATATCTAATGCTTTTGCCGAATGTGTTAAACAGCCTAAAGAAATAACATTTACACCACAGTTTTGAAAATTTGCTAAATTATCTAAAGTAATTCCACCAGAAGCTTCTGTTACAATCGTTTCTGGAACAAGCTTAACGAATTCTTTTATTTCATCTGGAGTACGATTATCAAACATAATGACATCTGCACCAGCTTCAATAGCTTGAAGAACTTGATCTTTGTTTTCTGTCTCGACTTCAATTTTGACCATATGACCTAATTTATTACGTAATGAATCTACTGCATTTTTAATTGAACCTGCGTAAGCAATATGATTATCTTTCAGCATCACTGCATCATATAAGCCGAAACGATGGTTTGATCCTCCACCACAAGTAACTGCATACTTATCAAACAAACGTAAACCTGGCATCGTTTTTCTTGTATCAACAAGTTTGATTTTCTCGTCGTTTAATGTTTCAACTGCTTTTGAAGTAAGTGTTGCAATCCCACTCATTCGTTGTAAAAGATTAAGCATAACTCTTTCACCTGATAATAACACTTGAACTGGTCCTTCTACTTCCGCAAGGAGCTGCCCTGCCTGAACAGTTTCACCATCTTTAACGTGCAGTGTTACTTTTATATTTTCATGAAGTAATTTATAAGTTATTTCGATTAAATCAGTACCAGCAATTACTCCATCTGCTTTTGCAAGTACTTTTCCAGTTGTTCTTTCATGCATTGGAAAAATATGAATTGAGGATAGATCTCCTTCTCCAATATCCTCTAATAAAAATTGCTCAATCATTTTTTTAGCTTTTAATGTATTCATGCATTTCTCTCCTCAAATATTAGCTGGTTGATCGATATATTCTATAAAATGTGAGCCGATGCTTTCTTTTCTTCTTAATGCAGCTTCTGCTATTAGTTTTCCAGTAATTAGCATATTGTATCTTTCTATTTCCTCTTTGTTCATCGGGTGTGTATCAACTGTTTTAGATTCTAAGAAGTAAGAAAAATAGGTGATTGCTTTCGATAAATCGTCTACATTTCTTACAATACCGATATACTTCATCATTATTTCTTTAATTTCATCTTTTGTAGGTAATGTTCTAAATCTTGGTATCATGTATTTTGGCAGATTCTCATTTATTTTAGCTAAAGGAAGGTCAGCAATAAATTTCGCAACCTTTTTACCAAACACAATCCCTTCCAATAAAGAATTACTTGCAAGTCGATTTGCACCATGCACACCTGTACAAGCAACCTCTCCTACTGCATATAATCCAGGTATTGTCGTTTCTCCATTTGCAGATGTCTTTACCCCACCCATGTGGAAATGTGCGCCTGGAACAACAGGAATCAATCCTTTTTCTAGATCAATTCCATTATTAATAAGATTGGCAGTAATTGTTGGAAAACGTTGTTCAAATCCATCAATCATCTCAATCGATAAATAGATTTCTTCCCCGTTTTGCATTTCATTAAAAATCGCCCTACTAACAACATCTCTTGGTGCTAAATCTTCAAAAGGATGAATTCCTTTCATAATGCGACGACCAGTTTTCGTAACCAAAAAAGCTCCTTCGCCTCTAACAGCTTCTGATACTAGACCTTTACATGCCCCATTAATGTAAAGCATGGTTGGATGAAATTGAATAAACTCCAAATCTGCCATCTCACAACCTGCTCGAAATGCCATCGCAATTCCATCTCCGGTTATGGCCCTATTATTGGAACTAAATTGATACATTGCCCCAATACCACCAGTTGCCAAAAGTGTTGTGTTTGCAAAACAGGATTCTAATTCCCCATTTTCATTAAGTATATATACACCCTTACATATTCCATCTTGTATGATTAAATCAATTACCATTTCATGTTCTATAATCGTTATTTTATCTTTTAACCGAGCATAGATAGTTTCAACTAAATACTTTCCAGTGGCATCTCCGCCAGAATGTAAAATTCTATTTTTCCGATGCGCTCCTTCTCTACCAAGATGAAATTGACCTAATTCATCTTTATCAAACTCCATGCCAATAGAAACAAGATCCTTCATAGACGTTGTTCCGTTCTTTACTAGTTCTTCTACTGCTTCTATATTATTTACATTACAACCCGCTTCGAGCGTATCTTGTTTATGAAGTTCCCAAGAATCATCATCAGACATTACAGCTGCAATTCCACCTTGTGCAAGCATCGAATTGCTGTCCCAAATTTTTTTCTTTGTGAATAGAATCACATTTTTAGACTGACAAATTTCCTCAGCAGCCATTAAAGCAGCAATCCCACTGCCAATAATGACAACGTCTGCAGTTCGCATAGTTGCCCCCTCCATTTACAGTACATCTATTTAAATTTTATCTTATAGATAAAAAAGCTGTCTTGACACCTATATTTACATATATTTAAACTAATGACAAGAAATTTTTTTTAATGAGTAAAAAAGGAGACTTTAATTTGATTTATTTAGACTATGCTGCAACAACTCCAATGAGTGAAGAAGCCATTGAGACATTCGTCACCGCCTCTAAAAATTACTTTGGAAATGAGCGAAGTTTACATGATATTGGCTCAAAGGCATCACTGTTACTTGAAGCATGCCGCAAGCAATTAGCAGGATTTATAAATGCTAGCCCCGCTTCAATTTACTTTACAAGTGGAGGAACTGAATCAAATTTAATTGCTATTCAAACCCTCTTGAAGAGTACAAAAAAAGTCGGAAATCACATACTAACCACAGCATTAGAGCATTCTTCAATAAGTAATTATTTAAAAGTACTGGAAGAACAAGGATATGAAGTTTCTTATTTGCCAGTTACAAATAGCGGGATTATCTCTTTAGAAGTAATTGAAAATGCAATTCGTGAAGATACTGTATTGGGCATTTTTCAACATGTAAATTCTGAAATTGGAGCTATTCAACCGATTAACGAGATTGCAAATTTATTTAATTCATCAAATATTTTACTTCATTGCGATTGTGTACAATCATTTGGAAAAATAACAATTGATGTCTCAAAATATGAAATTTCTAGTCTGAGTATTTCAGGTCATAAATTATATGGACCAAAAGGGATCGGAGCCCTTTATTTAAATCCTAAATTAACTTGTCAACCAATCTATCCCGGTACATCTCATGAAAGTGGGATTCGCCCCGGTACTGTTAATGTCCCAGCAATTGCATCATTTGTAACAGCAGCTGGTCATATAATAAAAAATCAAGATGAAGAGCAAAAGAGATGTCTCTATTTAAAAAATGTTTTAAAATCACAATTACAAGATGTTCAACATCTTGTAAAATTTGAAGGTTCTGATGGAGAGTGTATTCCAAATATAATTGGAATGAGGATCATTGGACTTGAAGGTCAGTTTGTTATGCTTGAATGTAATCGACATCAATTTGCCATTTCAACGGGAAGTGCTTGTGCAATTGGTATGCAGAAACCTTCAGAAACAATGTTAGCAATTGGAAGAGACCCCCATGAGGCAAAACAATTCTTCAGAGTTTCAATCGGAAAACATACAACAGAAGAAGACTTAGTCAAATTTTCGTCTGTGTTAAAATTAATCATTAATCAAAATTTTTAATCGAGGAAATTAAAATGAATAAAAAACTTTTAGGGGAAGAAAGAAGAAAGAAAGTTTTACAATGGTTAAAGGAGTCTGAGTCGCCCTTATCAGGCAATTCCTTAGCTAAAAGAGCAAATGTTAGTCGACAAGTTGTCGTAGGTGATATTACACTTTTAAAAGCGAAAAATGAGCCTATACTAGCAACTGCACAAGGCTATATTTATATACATCCTAATAAGGAAACCGACAAAATTAGAAAAGTAATCATTTGTCACCATACAGCTGAAGACACTCAAAAAGAACTAGAAATATTAGTCGATCACGGTGTTACTGTTAAGGATGTAATGGTTGAACATCCCGTCTATGGATATATCACAGCCCAATTACAAATTGCGAACCGTTATGATATAAGCTTATTCCTTCAAAAAATGGGAGAAACGAGCTCTGTCCCACTGTCAAATTTAACAAATGGAACACATCTTCATACGATAGAGGCAGATAGTGAACAGCAGCTTGAAAGTGCAATCTTACAATTAAAAACTGAAGGTTTTTTGGTAGACATGCCATAAGTGAACAATAAGGAGTGTCTCATATGTCAAGGAAATGGACATATGGGCATCCTTTTTTTATTTTGAGCAGGGGTATCTTAGTTAGACTTTAAATTGTAGTTGAAGTTTTCGATTTTGTTGATGGTCATTTCAGCAAGCTTTAATCAATTTTCAAGTCGAAATAGGAGTAAAATTGCTTCTTTCCCTTTAAAAGGGTCTTATTTTTGTACAATGTGAAGTCAAAATACCTTTACTAGTATGGGTAAAACTTTATCTTATTTGCGATTATTGGAAATTTATTTGCTGTTTTGCCAAGTTTAATTGCGATTCTCGAATTTTAATTGCTATTTTAACAATGTTAATTGCGATTCTCCAAATTTATTTGCAGTTCGCTATTTAGTTACCTATTTATGAATAAATAAGAAAGAGGGTGTCCAAAATTTGGACACCCTCTTTTTATACAGGAATTATTAATCGATAAATTCGAATTCGTATTCAGAAATTTTAACGATATCTCCGTTTTTCGCGCCACGTTGACGTAGTGCTTCATCAATCCCCATTCCACGCATTTGACGTGCAAATCGACGAATTGACTCTTCACGTTCAAAGTTAGTCATTTTGAATAGTTTTTCAAGCTCTTCACCTTTAACGACGAACGTTCCATCACTTTCACGAGTAATCTCAAAAGTAGGTTCTTCTTTTTGATATTTATAAAGAACTCGTAATGGTTTATCTTCCTCTTCGTCATGAAGTGGGAATTCTGGAGTTGTTTCAACTAAATCTGCAACTGTAAATAATAAATCACGTAAACCTTGACGTGTTACCGCAGAAATTGGGAAAATTTGAACTTCATCTCCAACTTGTTCTTTAAACTTAATTAAGTTTTCTTCAGCTTCTGGAATATCCATTTTATTTGCAACGACTACTTGAGGTCGTTCAGTTAAACGTAAATTATATTCTTTTAGCTCTTGATTAATTGTTAAGTAATCTTCATACGGGTCTCTGCCTTCAAGACCTGACATATCAATTACATGAACAATTACACGTGTTCTTTCAATATGACGTAGGAATTGATGCCCAAGTCCAACGCCTTGATGTGCTCCTTCAATTAACCCTGGTAAATCGGCCATTACAAAACTTCGATTATCTTCTGTTTCTACAACACCTAAATTAGGAACAATTGTTGTAAAATGATAATCAGCGATTTTTGGTCTAGCAGAACTTACAACAGATAGTAATGTTGATTTACCAACACTTGGGAAACCAACTAATCCAACGTCAGCTAAAACTTTAAGTTCTAGTTTAATGTTTCTTTCCTTACCTGGCTCACCATTTTCAGCTATTTCTGGAGCCGGATTTGCAGGCGATGCAAACCGACTATTTCCACGGCCTCCACGACCTCCTCTTGCAATAATAGCTGTTTGACCATCCATTGTAAGGTCAGCTATTAATTCACCTGAATCAGCATCTGTTACAATCGTCCCAGGTGGTACTTTTACAATCATATCTTCTGCATTTTTACCATGTTGATTTTTAGACATACCATGTTGACCACGATCTGCTTTAAAATGACGTTTATAACGGAAATCCATTAATGTTCTTAAGCCTTCATCTACTTTAAATACAACATTAGCTCCCCTACCACCGTCTCCACCAGCAGGGCCACCTTTTGGAACATATTTTTCACGACGGAAGGCTACCATACCGTTTCCACCGTCTCCACCTTTTACATATATCTTGACTTGATCAATAAACATAAATCCACCACTCTTTTATTTTTCCATTTTAAATTCGATACTGCACTCTTCTGTCTCACAAAAATATGACATCATTCTAATTTTTGAGCTGTCATTTGATGATGAAGCAATCCACTTCAACATATCTTCTTTCTTTGTTAGTTTACCTCTGAAGTCAAAAAAGAAACTAACTGTTTTATCATTTATTTCAATTGTTAAACTAACAAAATTTTCCTCATAAATATGTACCCAAGATTCTAGTTTTTCTAAAAAATTTTGAATCCATTCTGTCATCACTTCGTCTAAATTTTTAAGCGAACATGGTTCCCCTAAAATTTCATAATCTAGTACAATTGTACGAGGCTTCCAGTTATAGGTAATGATAAATTCTGCAAACTCTGGAATTTGTAACGAACAAATTTTAGCTTCATTCAAAGAATCAGCAACAATTTTTGTTATCGTTTCTTCTAGCTGGTCAGATTGACCTGTGGCCATGTATCCTTTTATTAATTGAATTCGATTTAACCAATCATGACGTGAATGTCTTAATACCTCTAGAACGTCCCATTTCTCCTGCATTGTATTCTCCTATAGGTTTACATTTTTGGTATTTATGAAGGTAATAAAAAAGTTAGACTCGGCAATTCATTGATCATATTGAAAGTCTCAAACTAGTGTGTAGCTTGTAAAATGCCGAGTCTTTGGAGCATATTGTTTGAGAGGTTGCTATAACAACACCTATTTTCATGTTGAATAGCAATTTATTATAAATAAAAATGTCTTAAGTACAGAAAAACTCTAACCTAAAAGGTTAGAGTTTCTAAGTTAGTTTCTTAAGCTTCTTGAGCTACAGGGTATACACTTACTTGTTTGCGGTCACGGCCTAAACGTTCGAATTTAACTACGCCATCAACCTTCGCAAATAATGTGTCATCTCCACCACGACCAACGTTTACACCTGGATAAATCTTAGTGCCGCGTTGACGGTAAAGAATTGAACCACCAGTTACGAATTGTCCATCAGCACGTTTAGCGCCAAGACGTTTTGACATTGAGTCACGACCGTTTTTTGTAGAACCTACTCCCTTTTTAGAAGCAAATAACTGAAGATTTAATTTTAACATGGTTACACCTCCTGTTTTACTCGTTTATAGTGACATAGTCACCGTAACTTGCAGCGATAGTTTGTAAAGATACGATCATCGCTTCAAGGATAAGTTGCGCTTTTTGCATATTTTCTTCATTTAAATCAATCGGTAATTGATACTTCAAGAAACCTTTCTTTTCATCAATCACTGTATTTAATTCCGAATCTATACGGCAAATTGCTTCCAAAGCATTTACAGTTCCTACTGAAACTGCTGATATACCGGCACAAACAATGTCAGTTCCGGCATCAGAAAAAAATGCATGTCCACTTATTTTAAAGGAACCTATACGTCCATCTTTTAAACGTTCAATTGTTATTTTAGTCATTACTTAAAATTAAGCGTTGATTTTTTCGATAACAACTTTAGTGTAAGGTTGACGATGACCTTGCTTACGACGGTAGTTCTTTTTAGATTTGTATTTGAATACAAGAATCTTTTTAGCTTTACCGTTCTTTTCAACTTTTGCAGTTACAGTAGCTCCTTCAACAGTTGGGCTACCAACTTTGATGTTTTCGCCACCTACGAATAAAACTTTGTCGAATGTTACAGTTTCACCTGCGTTAGTATCAAGTTTTTCGATGTAGATTGCTTGACCTTCTTCAACTTTGATTTGTTTACCACCAGTTTCAATAATTGCGTACATAATTGCACCTCCTCAATAGTCTAAGACTCGCCACCAATAGGCATGCTAAAAATAGCAATTTAATACCTATTATGCGCGGTTGTAGCACGGGTGCGCTACAAACAATAACATTATGATGTTACCATGGCGCATGTCGAATGTCAACAACTTCTTCAGTTAATGACTGTTTCTATATAGCTGGTGATTTCCTTGGTCGTACCAGTTCGAACTATATTATAAAAAGGTGTTTTTGAAGATAAAATTTTTAAACATATTTTTATAAACATTGCTTTTTCTAGTCTTTGTACATGATTATTTTGATCTCCATTTAACGCTATTGCGACATCCTCACTACATTCAACAAGTAAAGCCTCAATATCACGACTTGTTGAGAGCTCCCAAAGCGCTCGTTCTAGTTCAAAAACTGTCTGAACTGTGTTTTTTACAAGCCCACTACCATTACACTCAGGGCACTTTTGATGTGTTGCTTCGATATGTGAATGAGCTGTTCTTTTGCGTGTAAGTTCAAATAAACCAAGGTCAGAAAATCCAAATAGCTTTGTATATGCTCGATCATTTTTAAAGGCTTCCTTTAATTGATCCCCTATACTTTTTTGCTGTTCAACGGACTTCATATTTATAAAATCAATAATAATCATGCCACCAATATCACGAAGTCTTAATTGGCGAACAATCTCATTTGCAGCTAATTGATTTGTATGATAAACAGTTTCTTCACGATTATTTTTCCCGCTAAATTTACCTGTATTTACATCGATCACTGTCATAGCTTCAGTTTGTTCGATTAGAAGAAATGAACCATTTTTTAACCATACAATTTGTTTAAAAGATTTCTCTATTTGTTCTTCAATTTTAAATGCCACGAAAATATTTTCATTTCCTCTATAACTAATTATTTGAAGATCTTCAGGCAAATAATTTTTATAAGCAGCTAAATCATCAATGATTAATTCACTGATTGTATCTTTAGGATGTAATTTAAAAAACTTAGTAAACAAGGAATTCGCTTCCCATACACATGTTATTTTTTTAAAACTTTGATTTTTTAATGAATCATAAAATGTTTGAAAGCCTTTTAACTCATTTAAAATCACACCTGATTCAGCATTTTCACATGAAGATCTGAAAATTAGCCCCTCATTCTCACTAGTGTAATCTCGGCCTAATGAGTATAATTTATTTCGTTTCGATTCTTTTTTTATTTTATTTGAAACAGCAACTTGTTTTGTAAGAGGGAAATATACAACGTAATCACCAGAGAACTCAAGATTATTTGTAAGCTTAGGACCTTTCTCATCAAACGCATCCTTTATGACTTGAACCAAAATATATTGTCCTTTTTGGAACTTTTTTCTTATTAATTCGTCTTTATTGATTTCAGATTCTTTACCCTCGACTGTATCTTCGAATCTCATGAAGCCATTTTTATTTAAACCAATATTTACAAAAATTGCATTTAATTTCGGCATTACTTCTTGGATTTGTCCTACATATATATTTCCTACATATGTATTTTGGTCTGCAGAAGAAAACCATTCAACTAGCTGTTCATTTTCAGTTACAGCAATTCTTTTCTCTGAATGTTTTACATTCATAATAACTTTCTTCAAATTCATCTTCCTAACTATGTATAGTATCTATCACATTTTATTCATTTAAGTAGAAAAAAGCTAGTTAATACAATCTAATTAGTTCGTCTACTCACATGAATAGTAGAAATTGAATATTATATTAAGATTTCACTTACATTTTCCCCTTTTCTTTTCCTGTATTACCCTTTCTTTTACTTAATCCTGATTTAGATTGGAGCGATTATATGGATATAATTCTATCAATTCTTATTCCAACTGTCCCCGAAAGAATGGGGTATCTAAATAATATTATTAATGAATTAGATAAACAGAGTAAAGCATATCCAGTTGAAATATTAGTACTTTTAGAAAATAAAAAAAGAAGCATTGGTGAAAAGAGAAATGTTCTAATTGAGCAAGCAAAAGGAGATTATGTAGTTTTTATAGATGACGATGATCGGATAGAACCAAATTATATCGAATTATTGTGCTCAGCAATCAATGAAACGCCAAATGTTGACTGTATTGTATTTGACGTTTTAGTAAATTTTAATAACCAATTTTCTAAAGTTTGTAAATATGGGAAAGAGTTTGCACATGGGGAAGATAAAAATTATTATTATCGAAAACCAAATCATTTAATGTGCTATTCAAAAAAGATTGCCTCGGCACATAAATTTCTTAATATTAGTTTTGGAGAAGACGATGAATGGGGCAGACGAGTTTCAAACGATATAATAATTCAAAAAAGGATCCCTTCTATACTGTATTACTATGACTATATTCCAAAAGACTCCTCGTGGTATGTATAGTAATAATTGAATAAAATTAATTAAAAAATGGCCTCACCTAGAGACCATCTTTTTTTGTTTGCTATTGGAATGCTTATTTTAATTTTCAACACTATAAAGATGGCTTCATATCAAGCCATCTTGAGTTTATAGAAAATGTATTAAATAATTGAAATCTAACTAATTAACTCTTCAAGCGAGTAGGTTGCTTTCTTCTCAGTAAAGTAAGCATGTAATAATTCATTTTCATCTAACATTTGTTGATTTTTTTTATCAAGAGAAAAGACGACGTTGTATTTATATCCTTTTTGAAAGTTAGAAAAAACTTGAAATAATTTTGTTTCTTTATTCAAGGAGATCGATTTAATTTTTTGGATATATTGTTCATTTCCATAAAACCGTTCCATTAAAAATCGTATAACAACAAAATGCCTATTTTTCCATTCTCCCCATAAGGAAACGATTAAAAATAATAGACAAACCCAAATTGTAATATTCATAGGCTGTATGATGATTGTAAGTAATGAGGATAACAATAAAAATACAAATGATGAGTACAAGCTATATATATGAGCTTTAACGAACGGAAAGATCAATGAAAATAACTGATAGATTAATTTCCCACCGTCTAATGGCCATATTGGTAATAAATTAAAACAAAGAATACTAAGATTGTAATTGATAAAAAGCGTATAAAGGTTTTCAGGCATTAAATTCATTTGAAATAGGAAGTTAGCGATTATATATAAAGTTAAATGTTGAATGGGGCCAGAGATTGTAACAATAAACTCCTCGTAGGTTGGTCGATTTCCATGTTCATCAAGATCTACAACCCCCCCAAAGGGAAGTAGCGTAATTTTATTTATTCTCCAATTAAATGAAGTAGCAGCAAAGGCGTGACCTAATTCGTGGCAGAAAATAATAATTGATACAAACAATACTGACCAAAAATTAGCTGTCATAATACCAATACACGCAATTAATAAATACAGTGGATGAACAGAAATTTTGGAAGGAAGAGTTAGCCATTTATTCAAATGGAATCACCTGTTTCGGATCTATAAATTTTTCCCCCATTTTAATTGCGAAATAATAAGTCCCTAGATTCCCTTCATCATTAGATGATACCGTTCCGATAACCTTTTTACTATCCACTTCGTCATAAACTTTTACGTTAGTTGTTCCTAATTTTCCGTACCAAGATTCTGAACCATCGGCGTGTTGAATAATGACCGTATTTCCTAAATTATCTTTCTTTCCTACAAAAAGTACTCGACCTTTTTTGATTGACTCTACTTTTTGGTTAGCTTCAGTTTGAATCAATATACCTTGGCCGTCCGTTTTAAAACTTTGCAGTACTTTACCACTTGCAGGAACAGCATAATTATCATTTCCAGCATTGTCTTTTTGATCATTTAATTGCGGTAAAAAAGCAATAGGACTTCCAAACCGATCTTCATACCATTTCTGTAATGAAGCAAACTGAAATTCACTTTCATAAACTTGTGATAGACCATGCCGAACTTGAGATGCCATAGGTGAGTTACTTTTTAAGATGATGGCTAAAGCTAGTACAATAATCGCGCATAATAAACTTCTAAACATAAAGTTAGAGTTATTCATTATTTTCTTACCTTGCTCTTCTACCAAATCATCATAAGTATAAGTGTATCCGCCCTCAGTATTTTGCACTTCTTTTACCGGAAATTTGCTCATCATTTGATTCGGATTCGGGTTTCCCCATTTTTCTTCTTGTTCACGCCGTTTAGCGATCCGCTTTCTTATATCATCTACGCGCTTACTCAAAGTGTCACCTCTCCTCGCAAACTAGTTAATTAATTTATATGAATCAATAGGACAACTTATGAGTAGATAATTTGAAAAGTGGATAAAGCTATTAGGCAGTATTTTGGAAGAGATTAAAGAGGACTTTTGAAAAATAGAAAAAGAAAAACACTTCGCTTTTTACGAAGTGTTATCGGATACCAAATAATTTTTTCACTTTAAAGAAAATACTCTTTTCAGTTTCTAATGATTGTAATGGTACGGATTCCCCTAGCACTCTTCTTGCAATATTTCTATATGCAATAGAAGCTTTTGAATTTGGATTCATTGCTACAGGTTCACCACTATTAGTTGCCTTAATAACGCTTTCATCATCTTGAACAATACCAATTAAATCTACAGCTAACATTGAAGTAATTTCATCAACATCTAAGCTATCTCTATTTTCCATCATATGACTTCTAATACGATTGATTACTAGTTTAGGAGGCTCAATATCCTCTTGATCTAATAGTCCAATAATACGATCTGCATCACGAATTGAAGAAACTTCAGGAGTTGTGACAACGATCGCTTTATCTGCACCTGCTACTGCATTTTTATATCCTTGCTCAATTCCAGCAGGGCAGTCTATTAATATATAATCATAGTCTTTTTTTAATTCATCAACAAGCTCTCTCATTTGTTCAGGAGAAACAGCAGTTTTATCGCTTGTTTGAGCAGCAGGTAATAAATATAAGCACTCAAAACGCTTATCCTTTATTAATGCCTGATGCGTTTTACAGCGACCTTCAACAACGTCCACTAAATCATAGACGATGCGGTTTTCTAATCCCATGACAACGTCTAAGTTACGTAGGCCGATATCAGTGTCAATTAAGCACACTTTTTTTCCAAACATCGCTAATGCTGTTCCTAAATTTGCCGATGTAGTTGTTTTACCAACTCCACCTTTACCAGATGTAATTACTATAGCCTCTCCCACAGTTACATCATGCCCCTTTCTAACCTTGTCAAACTAGGTCTAAGATGAGTCAGAAATTGTATGCGATCGACAATGATTTGGCTGTCTTCGTTTATATACGCGCATTCCATCTCATTGCCTTCATCACCATAATGATCCGGTGCTCTGTTCATTATGCTGCAAATTCTCAACTGCATTGGTCTCATTATTGATGCCGCAATAACTGCCTCCTTATTACCATTAAAACCGGCATGAGCAGTACCTCTTAGTGCACCCATAATAAAGATATTTCCACCCGCAATAACAGTTCCACCTGGGTTAACATCACCGATTAACAGTAAATCACCTTTCACTTGGAGAATCTGACCGGATCTTACCATTCTACAAATAGGTACAATTTCCTCCCTTTTCATCCATTCAATAGCTTCTTGCTTCGAAATCACATTACTTTCGATTGTTTCAACCACAAGATTATTCTTTTTACGAACAATTGAACGAATAATTTCATCTTGTTCGGGAGATAAAAAACGATTTCCTATTTTTAAACGAACTGCAAGTAAGGGACGATCATTGCTCTCAAACAAGTGGGTAGACAGTCTTTCTTCAATTTCATCTACTAAAATTTGAAAAGAACATGTATCATCGAGGTGCAGTGTTAGACCATCTTTCGTTCCTTTTATTGTAACATATTGTTGCCTCTGTTCCATGATAAGTGTTCACCCCGATTGTATAATTCGACATGCACCAGAAAAATCCTTTATTTTTCCTCATTATTTTCACTAATCGTTCTTAATAATGATGAGAAAGGATATGCAAAAATTAATATAAATAGTGCATTCAGTAATAATGTCGGTAATAATCGATGATTCAAAAAGTATGTATTATTCATATTAGTAAATCCGAACAACGCATTTAATCCGTATACTAAATATTCTAAGGCTGCTGTCCATATTAAAACAAGAATACTTCGAACGAATAAATTCGCGTAAAGTATTTTAATTGCTTGACTTATTAAAAAGATAAATAACGGAAAAGCAGCTAAATATATACCTATAATCTCTGTATAAACAATATCATAAATGAATCCAAAGATAACACCATAAATAAGCGCCTTCTTCGGATTGTAATATAATGTAATAAATAATAAACCAAAAAATAAAAAATGTGGAACAATTATCGCATTGTGACCAAGAATGTTTGGCGATACAGTTGATACAAAAATATTTTCTAAAATAAACAGAAATGTTAAAAGGAGAGGTAAACCATACTTACTCATTTACTAATTACTCTCCTTTCTGTGGCTGATCAATTGAACGCTTAACAGCTAGTACATGATTTATGTCATTAAAATCTGCTTGCGGTTTAATATAAGCTGTTTGAGTTAGCCCATGTTCATCTGGAACAACTTCCTCAACTTTTCCTATCACTAGATTAGCTGGAAAAACACCACCAAGACCTGAAGTCACGACTGTTTGTCCTTTTTTTACTTTTGCATTTGAAGGAATTCGTTTGAATAATAAAGCTTGTTTCTCAACATCATAACCTTCTATCAAACCAAAAACCGTATCTTTTTGCTGAATTTTTGCAGAAATTCGATTTGTTCGATCTGAAGAACTTAATAATTGTACAGTTGATGAAAATTTAGAAACATTTCTAACTTTACCAATTAAGCCCTTAGAAGTGATAACTGCCATTTCTTTTTCAATTCCACTTATCGATCCTTTATCAATTGTAATGATTTGTTGCCATTTATCAGGATCTCTTATTGTTACTGTAGCTTGAAATGTATCATAATCACTTAAACTTTTTTTGATTCCAATCGTGTCTTTTAATTCTTTATTTTCTTTTTCTAATGCTTTCTCACGTACAGATAATTCAACATATTTATCGAGCTTACTTTTCAAAACTTGATTTTCTTCATATGTATCTTTTAAGTCCGCCATATTATTAAATAAACCCGCAATAAGTTGTGCGGGCTTATTAAATACTTTTTCAGTCAAACTTACTGTATCTTTAATAAACTGCTCAGGAATTGAAAGGTTTCTATTACTTCTTAAAGAATAACCTAGAAGTGCCACTAGTAAGATAATAGCAGCTAAGACAATCATTAAACGTTTATTTTGAAAAAATTGTGGCATTCTTACACCCTCTTATAACAATTCAACTTTTTGTTCTAACGATTTCATGAATGTAATCCTCACTAATTGTAGTGAGGATTACAAATTTTAACTAATCTTCTTATTAAAGAACTTATTTAGTAGTTCAACCTTTTAGAAAACTAGCTTATTTTTCAATACATTTTCCATTCAATTTTATCGATATTGACTTGAATTTGCACCAAAATTCTTTTTGAAAATATCGATATTATCTAATGCTTTACCTGTCCCCATTGCAACACAATCAAGAGGGTCTTCTGCAACTATTACAGGCATGTTTGTTTCTTGAGCAATTACTTTGTCAATATTACGAAGAAGTGCTCCACCGCCTGTAAGAACGATTCCACGATCAATAATGTCTGCTGCTAATTCAGGTGGCGTTTTCTCTAAAGTATTTTTTACTGATTCAACAATTGCGGCAACTGTATCACTTAATGCTGTTGCAATTTCTTCTCCATGGATTGTAATTGTTTTAGGTAAACCAGAAATTAAATCACGACCACGAATATCCATTTGTTCATCTGATTCAGTTTTAATAGCTGAACCAATTTCAAGCTTTAACTGTTCGGCAGTTCGTTCACCAATTGATAAGTTATAGTTCTTTTTAATATATTGAATGATCGCTTCGTCCATATCATCACCAGCAGTACGAATCGATTGACTTGTAACGATTCCACCTAATGAGATAATTGCAACTTCAGTTGTTCCTCCACCAATATCAACAACCATACTACCAGTTGGTTCCATAACTGGTAAATTAGCACCAATTGCAGCAGCAAAAGGTTCTTCAATTAAGAATGCATCACGTGCACCAGCTTGTCTTGTTGCATCGATAACAGCTCTTTTTTCAACAGCAGTAATACCTGATGGTACACATACCATTACGTAAGGTTTACGTGAGAAAAATCCGTTACTCTTTTGAGCTTGATCAATATAGTGCTTCATCATTGTTGCTGTTGTTTCAAAATCAGCAATTACACCATCTTTCATTGGTCTAGTTGCAACAACATTTCCTGGAGTACGACCGATCATTAATTTTGCTGAATTACCTACAGCAACAATTTGTTTCGTATCCGTCCTTAAAGCAACTACAGAAGGTTCTCTAACTACTATTCCTTTTCCTTTTACAAAGACTAAAGTATTCGCAGTACCTAAGTCTATTCCTAAATCACGAGTAAATCCACCTAATCCAAACATATGTATCTTCCTTTCTAAAACGTACAACTTAAATTCATATTTAAAGTATCTATACTATATTCTCTTATCGTTAGTAAATAACAGGTTTTTATCCATAACTTACATTATAAAACAATTAGCTACTAATGAACACCCTTAAACGTAACCTTTTTCTTTTAAACTGACATACTTATGTTCACCAATTATGATATGGTCTAGTAATTCAATTCCAATTATTTTTCCACATTCAACTAATCGTTTTGTTACTTCGATATCTTCTCGACTTGGAGTTGGATCCCCACTTGGATGATTGTGTAAACAAATAATCGAGCTTGCAGATCTACGAAAAGCTTCTTTAAAAACTTCACGAGGATGGACGATCGAAGCATTTAAACTACCTTTAAAAATAGTTTCGCGGGCAATAACTTGATTTTTCGTATTTAAGTATAAACATACAAAATGCTCTTGTTCAAGAAATCGCATTTCATCCATCATAAATTTAGCACAATCATCTGGACTTTTAATACTAAATCTTTCGTCATATTGAAGACGGTTAATCCTTTTTCCTAATTCAAAGGCAGCAATTAACTGTACAGCTTTCGCTTCACCGATCCCTTTAATATTTGATATTTCTTCAACAGACGCATTCATTAATAATCTTAGTCCATCAAATTTCAATAAAAGTTCGTTTGAAACTTTTAAAACCGATTCATTTTTTGTCCCAGTCCTTAATAAGATCGCAAGTAAATCTTGATTAGACAAACTACCGGGACCAAATTTTAACAATCGCTCTCTTGGCCTTTCATCTTTCGGAAAATCTTTAATGAGAACCGAATTTGACAAAATATCACCTCAAATCAAAAGTTAAAAATTTAGTTCTCTTAGTTTTTTCTTAACTTTATTGATCGGAAGTCCAACAACAGAATAATAGTCGCCGTCTATTTTCTCTACAAATGTTCCGCCAAATCCTTGTATGCCGTAAGAACCAGCTTTATCCATCGGTTCATTAGTATTGATATAATCCATTATTTCTTGATCACTTAGTTCACTAAAGGTAATTTTTGTACATTGATAAAAGCTACTACTTTTACCTTCATTAATAATTGAAACTCCAGTAAAAACCTCGTGTGTTTTTCCAGATAGCATTTTTAACATTGCAAATGCATCTTCTTTTGAGGTAGGCTTACCTAGTTTTTTATCATTATAAGTAACGATCGTATCAGCACCGATTACTACTGCATTTGGAAATTTATTGGATACATCTATAGCTTTTTCTTCCGCCAATTTCATTACAATCTCAGAAGACTGCAAGTTCTGCTCCATTACTTCTTCAACATCACTAGTTTCAATGATAAAAGGGATATTTAACATGCTAAGAAGTTCTTTTCTTCGAGGAGATGCAGAGGCTAATATAAGTTTTTTCATTTTCATTCACCTATTATTTAATTTTAAAGGAAGGATACAAGATTATCCTACCCAAGTAATCACTATAACACAAATTAGTAAAAAACACTTTTCGTTGTCTATTCGTTATTAAAATGTAATAAAAATGAAAGTTTTGTTAAGTATTAAAATACACTAATAATAAAATTTCATTTTTAAATATTTTATGTCCAAACCCAGTCTTTTCGGAGTAAAATTTGCTTAAAATTTGAATAGATATAAATTTCTAGAAGAAGTTTTTAATGTTAAATATTAATTTCTTTCATTTTATTTGTAATATAAAATACACTAACGAAAGTAATTTGCCAGTGTAATCGCGTTGTTGAAAATGTCAATAAATTATCAAATTTTCGTAAAAGGAGTATAGTGATGTTGATTTCCACTACGGGGTGCTCGCTTTCCATGGGGCGAGATTCTTTNNTTCCCGCTTATCCCATAGGAGTCGAGCACCCCTTTCGTTCCAATCAACTTTTTCAATCAAAAAAGTCTACAATAAATACTAATCTAATAGCTTTAACTTAGAGTAACTTAAAACCATTAATAAATCATCCAAAAAGTAATAATTTCATCATTAATAAATGTTCATTTAATGTCCGTTTTCTCTATTGACTATTTTATATTTCAGCACTCTGGATTAAATGCTAATTTAATGTCCTTTACTTAGCATAAAAAAAACAGTTTTTCATTTGTTTGTATGTCAATTGAGATCAAACATCAACTTATAAACTAATCATTAGAATTTGTCTAATATTTACTCTTAATTTTTAACTCTTCTATAAAACAATTACTATAGCTTGTTGTTTTATTAAAATTGTTTAAACACATTAACAACTAAAATCTTAATAGGTCTTCAAAATATGAATTTTAACATCAATAATGTTCAACTGATTGACTTTTATATTTCAACAAACTAAAAATACACTAACAAAATTTAATTTGTTAGTGTATTTTTTTGTTCTTTTAATATTTTAAATAAGGATAACATGTCATATTGGACTGATTGGGTTACTTTATTTAGATTTTGTTTAGTGTTTGAGGACATTACTTTTTCGATGTTTTGTAAATGCTTAAGTCCACTTAGTAATTGCTTATTTTTAATATAATCTTTTTGTTTAGACAAAATTAACATGGTTGAGCTTATTTGTTCAAGCTGTTTTTCGTTATTAAAGTTTTTATCTGTTAAGTACGATAACATAAAATTAAATGTTTCCACTTCAGCTTTATACATATCTACTGATTGTTTTGGGCCTTTGTATTCTTGCCCACCAACTGTTTCTTCTTTTAAATAAGTACTTTTTAATTTTTTCTTAACTTCATCTGCTAAAAACGTGCTATCTTTCCCGCTCAAAGCAATAACGACGAAAAAATTATTATTTTTTTCATAAATGACAGGGGTAAAGCCATTTGTAGATACTTCTTTTTCATTTTTCTTAGCTGATTCCATACTTTTATACATTCCAACTTGTGCGAGATCAAACTTCACTGCTGGAATCTTCATTTGTACTTGATTTGTTGCTGTACCAGAAACCGATACACTATTTTTTGTTGGGTTAAGTGCATCTGGCTTTGATTGTTTAAATATGCCTAAAAATACAAACCCAAAACATAGTCCTATTAAACTTGCACCTATAATAGAAATAATAATACTTTTCGAAGGTGACTTCTTTGTGAAAAAAGAAATCTTCTTTTTCTTTTTCTCTTTCACCTTTTGCTCTGGCTTAATCTTTTTCTTCTTTTTAACATCATCTAAAACGATTACTTTTTTGCCTAACCCATCAGGAGTTGGTAAAACCCATCCAAATTCCCCGTTCTTCTCCTCTACCTGATCTTGAGAAGTCACGGCACCTTCTTCAAATGCTTTTTCCTCGCCATTAATTTTAATTGATATCTTTGAGGACTTGTCCATATGAATCCTCCTACTACTTTATTTTAAAACGTAAAAAAATACTAACATATAATTCCAGAAAAACACGCCGACATTTGTCGAGGACAAACAGGTATCGTGCAACAAAAAATTACAAAAACTTGCCCATTTTTTATCTACATAAATAAATAACCACCGTAGGATTCCCGGTGATTATTTGCTATACATTGCCACTTTATTTCTTCCAGCATTTTTTGCTTTTGAATACATAGCTCTGTCTGCACATCGAATTAAGTCTGACGGTTCTGTCGCCACAAATGGTGCAACTGCTGCTCCTATACTTGCTGTTACTGTTAATTTAATCTGCTGATCTTCGTTAGTCATATGATTTGTAATGTAAAATGGAATAATTTCAAGTGATTTTCTAATTTCTTCTGCTAAATTATATGTTTCTCTTTCACTATGATTTACAAGTAGTACTGAAAATTCCTCTCCACCAAAGCGAGCAACTAAACCACTTTGCTTCACTACCATTTTAATCCGTCTTGCAACTTCAAATAATACTTCATTACCTGCTTGATGACCGTATTCGTCATTCACTCTTTTAAAATAATCCAAATCAATTAAAAGTAATGAAATTGACTTTATCTTGAATGATTTCAACTGTTCAAATTCATCTTTAATTTTAGATTCGAGATATTCAAAATTATATAAGCCGGTTAAAGAATCAGTTTCACTTCTGATTTTTGTTTGTAAGTAAAACCTTGCATTTTCAACCGCAATTGCGAGATATAATGCAAGTATTTCGATCAGAACTACTTGGTATTTTTTAAAAGCATTTTTTTGTTCTGATGCAATTGTAAGTACACCAACTACTTCTTGATTTTTTATAATTGGGATTGATAATAAACTTTCTGCTTCTGAAAATTTTAAATGATCATTAGTGTACCATTGTGAACGTCTGCTAAAACTATATCTTCTTTTTTCAAAAAAAACTTTTTTAGATATTGAACCTTCAAGCGTATCAAAGTAAGGACAACTAAATATTTTTTCATCACATTTATTTTGAAAATATCTTTTTAATTTAAGCGATTTATCTTCAACTATAAATAAATTTCCGTATGAAACTGGAATTAAAGTAGTAAGTTGTTCAAAAAACTCATCGATTACTTCTTCTTCTTCCATTCTTTGAGACAGTTTTTGACTTATTTTCATCGTTTTCTTTAAATATTTGTTCATATTTAAAGCAGAGGATAAAGAGTTTAAAATAATCATTAAAATAATATAGTAAATAGTTATGTAAATTATCGTAATATATCCTTTTTTCTCTAACATTAAATAAAGACTTATTCCGATTGGATACATTAATAAATAGATAAACAAATCCCACTTAAATTCCCTATTAATCAATTTCATTTCTCTTTTATACAAGTAAATCGTAATAAAATAAATAACGATTTGATTAATCCAAAAAGATACAAGAGTGTAAATGAGGATTGGAATTAAGCTATTCAATATTTCTTTAGTCCCAGTAGGTTCAATCTTTCCCCCAACTAAATAATAAAGTAACGCACTACCAATAGAACATAATGCAAACATTAACGAATTAAGTGGCATTCGGTAGAGAGTTTTTTTTGTAATACTCAATCTTATATACAAAATCGAATAGGCTAATTGACTTATTAAAAGTTCTGCAACTAAACCATACGATAAAAAAACTAATATTGAGATTCCGAAAATAAAAGATAATGTAGCATCATTAATTTTAATTGGCATATTCGCTACAATTAGAAATAACGCAATTATAATTAAAAAATTTGAACGATCTATATGTCTAAGAGGGCTAACCATATTAGCATAATAAAATATGATAGGCATTAGAACAATCCATGCGATCCAAATCAACCTATTACTATGCTTACTAATCAAGATTATGGGCCCTCCTTTACAATTCTAAGCGAATTTTTTTAGCAAATATCTTCTTACTACCGAGATAAAATATAATGAACCGGTTATTAATAATATCTCGTCTTCCTGTATATCCTTTATACTCTTATCGATTGCAATAGATAAATCACTTTCATATTTTATATTAAGTGTATTAGCATTCGAAATTAATTCGTCGTTATTCATCGCTCTAGGAAAATCAAAAGTTGTCATTACAATATTATTTGTTATACCTCGTAATTCTTTTAACATCTCTTCAATATTTTTATCTTTCAAGGCAGAGAATAGAATCTTTATTTCCTTATCAAGAAAATGGTTATTCATCGTCTCCACTAAACTTTTAATTCCTTCAACATTATGTGCTCCATCAATATAAATGACAGGATTAGAAGCTATTCGTTCTAATCTACCTGCTTTTTGAGCTATTTTTAATCCTCTTTTGATATGATCTTCACTAAACTTCATTCCATATTTATTTTGTAATAATTGAACAACACAGATTGCGCATGAAGCATTCCTAATTTGATGGTGCCCAAGCATCGATAACTCAATATTTTCAATTAGCAATTCATTGCCCATGTAATTAAACTTTTCATAAAGTGAATCTTTCAAAGGAGAAGCAAAAAAATGCTTACCATATTCAAAATAATCAGCTTCATTTTTGATTGCGGCATTTTGAATAATCGTTAAAGCTTTTTCTTTCAATTCTGCTGTAACAATTGGAATTCCCTTTTTAATAATTCCTGCCTTATGCTTAGTGATTTCTTCTATTGTTTCACCAAGAATTTGTTGATGATCATGGCCAATACTCGTAATAATACTAATTAAAGGTGTCATTACATTTGTGCAATCCTCTAACCCACCTAAACCAGCTTCTACTAAAAATATGTCATGTTCTTTTATTTTACCGAAAAAGTAAAAAGCCATTGTTGTAATGATTTCAAATTCAGTTGGAGCACCACAAGGCAACTGTTCAACTTCTTCAACAACTGGCATCATACAGTTTACTAGTTGAATAAATTCTTGTTCACTAATCATTTCACCGCAAAACATGATTTGTTCACGATAATCTAATATATATGGTGATGTAAAAGTTCCTACAGTATACCCTGCATCTAATAAAATACTTTGAAGGAAAGTAATTGTAGAGCCTTTTCCATTCGTTCCTGCGACATGAATTGCTTTGACACTAAGCTGAGGATTTCCTAATCTAACTAGCATTTCTTCCATTCTTTGTAGTCCAGGTACAATGCCAAATTTTGTTCTGTTATACATCCATTTCAGTGCTTGCTCATATGTATTAACCATCTTAACCCTACCTTTATAGTAAAAAACGACGAATTCTTAACTCAATTCGTCGTTTTTATTTTACTAACTTTTATTACAGTCGATTAGCTCGCCTGCTTAAACTACTTATTTACTTAGTTCTGCAATTCGAGCTCTTACAGATTCTTGTTTTTCAAGATAATCTTTTTCTTTACGACGCTCTTCTTCAATAACTGCTGCAGGAGCTTTCGCTACAAATCCTTGGTTACTTAATTTCTTTTGAACTCGTTCAACTTCACTAGTCCATTTTTCTAATTCTTTCTCTAAACGTTTTTTCTCTTCTTCAAGATTAATTAAACCTTCTAGAGGAAGATAAAGCTCAGCTCCACTAATTACTGCAGACATCGATTTTTCTGGTGCAGTTAAGTTAGTAGAAATTGTTAATTCTTCTGGATTACAGAAGCGCTCGATATATGAACGATTTTCTTCTAATGCAGCTGCAATCGTTTCATCCTTTGCAGAGATCATTAGTTGAACTTTTTTGCTCATTGGCGTGTTTACTTCTGCACGAATATTACGAACTGAACGAATTAACTCAACTAATATTTTCATCGTTTCAGAAGCTTCTTTATTTGTTAATTCCTCTCTAACTGTCGGCCAAGCAGAAACTGTAATAGACCCCCCTTGGTGTGGTAGAGATTGCCAAATTTCTTCAGTAACGAAAGGCATAAATGGATGTAAAAGCTTCATTGTACTTTCTAATACGTGTGCAAGAACTGAACGAGTCATATTTTTTGCATCTTCATTTTCACCGTATAAAGGAATCTTTGCCATTTCAATATACCAGTCACAAACATCGTCCCAAATGAAGTTATAAAGTACACGGCCAACTTCACCAAATTCATAACGATCGATTAAAGCTGTTACACTTTCAATTGTTTCATTTAAACGAGTTAAAATCCATTCATCAGCAACAGATTTTTCTTTCGTTAAATCGATATTTTCATATGTGAAGCCTTCCATATTCATTAAAGCAAAACGAGAAGCATTCCAAATTTTGTTTACAAAGTTCCAAGTAGCTTCAACTTTTTCAATACTGAAACGTAAATCTTGGCCTGGTGAACTTCCTGTTGTTAAGAAGTAACGTAATGAATCTGCTCCATATTTCTCAATAACATCCATTGGGTCAACACCATTACCAAGTGATTTACTCATTTTACGTCCTTGCTCGTCACGTACTAAGCCATGAATTAAAACATCGTTAAATGGACGTTTACCAGTAAATTCAATTCCTTGGAAAATCATTCGTGATACCCAGAAGAAAATAATATCATAACCAGTTACTAATACATTTGTTGGGAAGTAAGCTTGGAAATCCTTACTTTCTTCATTTGGCCAACCTAAAGTTGAGAATGGCCATAATGCTGAACTGAACCAAGTATCTAAAACGTCGTTATCTTGATTCCAATTTTCAATATCAGCTGGTGGCTCTTGATTTACATAAATCTCACCAGTTTCTTTATGGTACCAAGCCGGAATACGGTGTCCCCACCATAATTGACGTGAAATACACCAGTCACGGATATTTTCCATCCAACGTAGATACGTTTTTTCAAAACGATCCGGTACAAATTTTACGCTATCATCAGAATTTTGTAATGCTACTGCAGCATCCGCTAGTGGTTGCATTTTAACAAACCATTGTGTTGATAAATATGGCTCAACAACCGCTCCGCTACGTTCACTATGACCTACAGAATGCATATGTTCTTCGATTTCAACAAGAACACCCATCTCTTGTAAATCTTTAACAATTTGTTTACGGCATTCAAAGCGATCCATACCATTGTATTTTCCTGCTTTTTCATTCATTGTACCATCTTCATTCATTACAAGAATGCGAGGTAAGTCATGACGGTTTCCAACTTCAAAATCATTCGGGTCATGGGCAGGAGTAATTTTTACAACTCCAGTACCAAATTCCATATCAACATAATCGTCAGCAATGATTGGAATTTCACGATTTACGATAGGAAGTGTAACAGTTTTACCAACCATTGATTTATATCTTTCGTCTTCTGGGTGAACCGCAATTGCAGTATCCCCAAGCATTGTTTCAGGACGAGTAGTTGCAATTTGAATTTTTCCAGTTCCGTCTGTTAATGGATATTGCATATGGTAGAATGCACCTTGAACATCCTTATAAATAACTTCGATATCTGATAAAGCTGTTTTTGTTGCTGGATCCCAGTTGATGATATATTCACCACGATAGATTAATCCTTTGTTGTATAGCTTAACGAATACTTCTTTTACTGCATCAGATAGACCCTCATCTAATGTGAATCTTTCACGAGAGTAATCTAGACCTAAACCAATTTTTTCCCATTGAGAACGAATGTGAGAAGCATATTCTTCTTTCCACTCCCAAGCTTTTTCTAGGAATTTTTCACGTCCTAAATCATATCTTGATAAGCCTTCTTCTCGTAATTTCGCCTCTACTTTTGCTTGTGTAGCAATACCAGCATGGTCCATACCAGGTAAATAAAGTACGTCATAACCTTGCATTCGTTTAGTACGAGTTAAGATATCTTGTAATGTTGTATCCCAAGCATGACCTAAGTGTAATTTTCCAGTTACGTTTGGTGGAGGAATTACGATTGTATATTTCGGCTTTTCTGATTCCACTTGTGCTTCAAAGAATTTCCCATCTAACCAAAATTGGTAACGATCTTTTTCAACTAAATTCGGATCATATTTTGTTGGTAATGATTTTTTTGTTGTTTCCATTCGGATTCATCTCCTCTAATAATTATTGAAAAATAAAAAAACT
This sequence comes from Bacillus sp. AFS077874, assembly GCF_002566505.1. Lineage (NCBI taxonomy): Bacteria > Bacillati > Bacillota > Bacilli > Caryophanales > Bacillaceae > Bacillus > Bacillus sp. AFS077874. The sequence goes on along the minus strand of NZ_NUYF01000048.1, from coordinate 89,456 downwards.
CCACTCATCCTTGAAAAGGACGAATGGAGTTGAATTCGCGGTACCACCTTTTTTTGTCAGAAAAAACTTGTGTTTAACTGACACACTTAAAAAAGATAACGGATCATCCGGTAACTTCTAATCACAAAAAGCTTTCGAAGTCACTGCTCAAGGGCGACATTCCAACTCTATTTTCTAGAAACCTCCCACCAAATGGTTTCCTCTCTGAAGAACTAGTTCGTTGTACTCTTCCCTATCATTGCATTTCATTATGAATATATGTAATAGTCTACAAAATTTACTTAAGCTTAGTCAACATTATTTCTAATTTCTTTCTAGATTATTCAATATGTGTCAATATCGTACCACATTTTTTAATACATAAAAAAAATACGACAAATAATTGTAATGATTATTTAACATTCTGGTATACTAGTACTTATTTAATTATGAGATAATTATATAGTATGTAGATATAATTTTTAGGGGGATATTCATGGGTTTATTTAAAAATACATTAGCTCGTGTTCTCGGAATCGGTGGAACGAGAATCGATACAAAGCTTGAAAAAAAAGAATATCAAGCTGGTGAACGAGTAAAAGGTGAATTATATATAAAAGGTGGTCGAGTTAAACAAGAACTAGATTCCGTCTTTTTACATGTAATGACTGAATATCAAGTTGAATCAAATGATAAGATTATTAATAAGAATGGTACTTTACAAAAATTTATCGTATCAGTTGATCGTATAATAAATGCAAATGAAGAAGTTGTTATTCCTTTCTTTTTCACCTTATCTGAAAATACACCAGTATCACTTCACAAATCCCATATTTGGATTAAAACTCATTTAGAAATAGAAAAAGCTGTTGACCAATATGATGCTGATGGCGTTCAAGTAGTGCCTTCAGTCGGCTTAAAAACGGTAATCCAGGCACTTCAAGAAGAAGGATTTGTATTAAGAGATAGTGAAAACAAAAAGAAATATGGGAAAATTATTCAAGAATTTGAATTTTACCCAATGAATGGCGAATTCAGAGGAAAATTAGAAGAGGTTGAAGTTAACTATTTAAGCTTTGACAAAACAGTCGACTTAATCCTTCAACTTAATCAAAATCAAAAAGAAACAACTAGTAAATTTTCTAAATTATTTGGCTCTGATGAAAATAATGTTCGAATCTCTTTTTCAAAGGATCATATTACGGACAAGGATTTTGTACGTAAAAGTGTAGTAAATGCAATTAAACGTCATGTAAAATAATAAACATAAAAAACATCTATCCATGTTGCTAACATTTAGTGATACATTTTTTGGATAGATGTTTTTATTTTCTCTCTTAATAATGCAAATTGAACTTATAAACCATCTATAGATTTCTCTGCTTCAATATCCTCTTGTATTTTTGAGACAAAATATTCAATATTAATCATATGCCAGTAAGCATTTAATAAATCTCTTACATTGTCTTTTTCATTATTAACCCCGGATCGCTTTAAATAGTTAGAAATTTTGGAAGAAAACTGAGTTGGATATGCCATATAACTTAAAAATAACATTCTTTCCTCTTCTCTTAATGAAAAATTCTTTTCATACATTTTAAGCCAATTATTACGATCAGATTGCTGAATAGGATATGTTTTAAAAGAATTCTTATAATAGTTCGTTAAATCTTGAATTGGTGTAGTTTCTTGTGCATTTTCTAGATTGATAAAGACACCTTCACCTCTTTTATTTACAAGAAAGTGAGAAATAGATAAATTCCCATGGTTCATGACAACTCTAGTATTTTCAGTTTCCTTCATTTTTTTAAACCATTCATCTAACTGTCCCTTAGCAAATTGATGTGCACTTAATATTTTATGAAAATACGTACAATAGCTTAGTTCATAAGGTGACATATACCAATTACCTTCTGCAGCCTCAATGAAATTTTCCAATACATCTTTATCTTTACTCCACCTTTTAGTTAACGTATCATAATGGATTTGTAATTGATCTTTATCTACCTTTTTCTCTTTCTGTGTACTGTTGTGCATCTTACCTAGTGAAGTAAACATTCGTTGAAAATGTAAATTCTCATCTGACTTTTCATCAACACTTTCAATCCACGGCATTAAATAGTAATGCTTCGTATTAAATTCAACAATATAATCTCCACTCTGGGTATGATATATTGGTACAACATTTCGAAAGCCTTTATCTTGTAAAGAACGAACATTTTCAATCAAATTATTTCGATAAACTCGATTCACATTTGCTTCTTTTAGTGCGAATACACCTTGATTCGTATAAATCTTAACGACCTTACCAACAGTTTCAAAATAATTTGGTACAATGTGATACTGTGCTAAAATGACGCTTATTTCATCTTTAGGTTTTCTATACAAGATGCGTCACTCTCACTTTCTAAATGCGTAAAAGCCTTGTATTAGTAGACAAGTGTCTTAACTAATACAAAGCTCTCACCATATGGTTATTGTTTTATAGCAGTTACAGGAATATAAATGATTTGCCCTTCCGATAAAAATTCATCATTCAAGTTATTAACCCGATTCAACTGCTGAGTTTGTAGGTTATATTTTTTAGCTACAGATTCAATTGTATCTCCATTTTGAGCTAAATATAATTTTAATTTAGTATAAGAATCTTCTCTTCCTTCGCCAGTAAACAAACTTGATAGTAGATTGTCACTTTTAACACTTCTTGCTTCACTTACTTCTTCTTTTACTTCCTTTTTACCAACTGGATCAGCTTTTATTTCTACTTTTGGTAATTCAGGTGGTGGTGCTTCTTGCTGCTCCACTTGAGCTTGATAATAATCCGCATAATATGGTGGTGTTTGACGAACATCATTTGGATTCTCAAAATTATTTTCTTGATTTACTTGAGGGAAGGGATTTTGATAGAGTTGTTCCTGATTTTGATTATATGCAAATGGTGCTTGCTGATATTGTTGGTTAACATAAGGTTGATAGTTTTGCTCTAAAGTTCGATTATATAGTTCTTCATATTTTTCTATTTCTTTTTGAGCATTGTTTTCATTATTAGCATTTTGCAAATTACTAAAATCATTATCTAAGAAGCTAGGTCTACTATTTAATGAATTGTTTAAATAGCTGTGTACATTAAAATCATTATTCAAGAAACTAGGTCGCTCATTATACGTATTATTTACATTGTTAGATACCTGTGCATCATTTTCACTTTGACTAGCTTCTGCATCATTATTATTCATTAAGAAGCTCGGTGTTGGATCTACTGCTTGTGGTTCCATTGCTTGTGGTTCCATTGCTTGTGGTTCCATCGCTTGGGGCTCTATTGCTTCAGCTGATATATTAAAGCCTCTAAATACTTCTTCATATTCTTCTTCCTCTTGGGCCTCTGATTGTTCTTCTAACTGTTCTGACTGCTCTGACTGGGCCATAATTTCAAAATTAGATTGTTCTTCTACTTGTTGTTCCTCTTCATAACTTTGTTCATTGCTTTCTTCTAACTCATAATAATGTTCCTCTTCATAACTTTGTTTATTGCTTTCTTCTAACTCATAATAATGTTCCACTTCATTTTCAACTGCTTCGACTCGATCTTCAACTACTTCTTCAGGCTGAAAAACCTCTAAGTAAGTAGGCTGCCCAGGATATGTGTCTTGTTCTTCTTGCTCATCATTCTCTTCAAGAGATTGAATCCAATCACTGCCGTAAAGATTATCTTGTTCACTTGTTTCCTGTTCTAAAGTAGGTTGATGAAAGAACTGGAATTGTTCTTCTTGTTCTCTATCTTCCTGATACACATATCCTTCATTTCCTTCATTACTTGAGCGATATTCGTTTTCGTATGCGTAGCTATTATATTGCTCATACCCTCTTTGTTCTTGATAAGTTTCTACTGCTCTATTATGGTCATGTAAACCAGAAATACATAAATCAGCAGCAATTTGAATACTACCTTTTTCAGCTATTTGATAATCAAATGTCTCTACAGAAACACATAGATTTTCAAGATCAGTAATCCTAGTTAATGGTATTGAAATATCTACAGGGAACTGATGATTCATTTCACAACTTCCATCTTCAAGAGCGATTACATTTTCTATCATTCTTGAAGGTGCTAATTCTCTTAATGAGTAATAATCACCTTGATTTGATAAATCAGGTGTGTAATTACCTTCTAAGGTTAAGACACCCTTCACTTGAACATATTCTTCAAATTGCTGTATAGTAATGTCTGGATTTAACGAGAGTGACCTTACCTCTTTAACTTCCTGTCCTTTTTGGAACCAGACAGTTTCTTTCAATGAAAAGCGAATATTTGTTTGATTTTCTGAAGACACGTTAATGTCCTCCTCTCATCGTCCAATTTGGTCTATGACATTACATTTTTATGAAAGAAACGAAAAATTTATGAAGAAAAGATTGTTATTTTATATTAAGAAAGGTTTAATAATCGCAGGATTCAAGAAAAACAGTGATAAGGGAGTAGGAAAAAGAAAAATCAAAAGTGGTATTTAAGAAGCACTGGACGAATAGTATCAGAAAAAACTGGAGAGAAAAATGAGCAACTATGTCATTGAAATTTTTTACAAATTAGTAGATGAGGAACTATAGAATGTTTTTCATTCGCCTAACCATATTTATAGATTTTTCTTCGATATTGAATTGTACAATCTTTAAAGGTTTATATTTGAAAATATCTACTTTTGTATAGTTTTTTAGGTCAATATTAACCGGTATGGGTAATTTTACATGTTAATTGCAATTCTTTGGATTTTTATTGCAGGTTTGCTAATAATATTTGCGATTTCCTGATTTTATTTGCAGTTAACTTTTTTTGTAGATTCTCCTCATCTATTTTTACATAGATCGGCATCTTATTTGCAATTCTCCTCTCTATCTATTTATAGCTTGAACTTCTCTATTTTTTTATACAGTCGTTCTACTGAAGCTTTACCAACTCTTTTTGCTATAACAAATAAGGTGCCCTAAAAATAGGACACCACCTTAAATTAAACTAATTGCGAAAATGCGTATTCAGCAGCTGCAATCGTTTTTTGAATATCTTCGTCTGTATGTGAAGTTGATAGGAATAAACCTTCAAATTGTGATGGTGGTAAGAAGACACCTTGTTCAGCCATTAGTTGATAGTATTTAGCAAACATTTCTAAATTAGATGTTTTTGCTGCTTCGTAATTTTCAACTTTTTCGTTTGTGAAGAAGAATCCAACCATTGAACCTGCACGATTAATACAATGTGGAATATTGTATTTTTCAGCTGCAGCTTTATAACCAGCTTCTAGCAAATCAGCTTTACGGTTAAATTCTACATAATCTTCTTTCGATAGCTGACTTAATGTTTCGTAACCAGCCGTCATCGCTAAAGGATTTCCTGAAAGAGTTCCAGCTTGATAAATTGGGCCACTTGGAGCAATTTGATTCATGATTTCAGCTTTACCACCATATGCACCTACTGGTAAACCTCCACCGATCACTTTTCCTAAGCAAGTGATATCAGGCGTTACACCAAAATGACCTTGTGCACAATTATATCCTACACGGAAGCCAGTCATAACTTCGTCAAAAATCAATAATGTACCATATTGAGTCGTAATTTCTCTTAAGCCTTCTAAGAAACCTTCAACTGGTGGAACAACACCCATATTACCTGCAACCGGCTCAACAATAACCGCTGCTAGGTCATCTCCAAATTGTTCAAAAGCATATCTTATACTTTCTAAATCATTATAAGGAACAGTGATTGTATTTGATGCAACACCTTCAGGTACACCAGGGCTATCTGGTAATCCAAGTGTAGCTACACCAGATCCTGCTTTAATTAATAAGGAATCACCATGTCCGTGGTAGCATCCTTCAAATTTTAAGATTTTGTTTCGACCAGTAAATCCGCGAGCAAGACGTAAAGCACTCATTGTCGCTTCTGTTCCTGAGTTAACCATTCGAACAACTTCAATCGAAGGCACTCTTTCGATTACAAGTTTAGCTAATTCTGTTTCTTTTAATGTTGGTGCTCCAAAGCTAGTTCCAGTTTCTGCTGTTCGCTTTAAGCCTTCAACTACACGCTCATTTGAGTGACCCAAAATTAGAGGTCCCCAAGATAATACATAATCAATATACTCATTTCCGTCTATGTCATATATTTTAGAACCTTTTCCATGACTCATAAAAATTGGTGACATATTAACACTTTTAAATGCACGTACCGGACTATTTACTCCACCAGGAAGTACTTGTTTTGCCTCTTCAAAAGCTTCAATTGACTTGTTATATGATCTCATTTATAATTACTTCCCTTCTGATAACCATCTGCAAGCATCTTTAGCATGATAAGTCATAATCATATCTGCACCAGCACGTTTCATACTAATTAATTTTTCCATTACAACTTTTTCTTCTTCAATCCAACCATTCAATGCAGCAGCTTTAACCATTGCATATTCTCCACTAACATTATAAGCAACGATTGGTTGGTGATAGTTATTTCTGATATCTCGAATGATATCTAAATATGAAAGAGCTGGTTTAATGATTAAGAAATCTGCACCTTCAACTGTATCTGATTCTGCTTCACGGAACGCTTCTAAACGATTTGCAGGGTCCATTTGATAAGCCTTACGATCACCTTGTCCTGGAGCACTTTGAGCTGCCTCACGGAATGGTCCATAAAATGCTGAAGCATATTTTACTGCATAAGACATAATTGGAATATTATCAAATCCAGCTTCATCTAAAGCATGGCGAATTGTTGCTACGAATCCATCCATCATATTTGAAGGAGCAATAATATCTGCGCCAGCCTGTGCTTGACTTACTGCTGTTTTTGCTAATAGTATTAACGATTCATCATTATTAACATACCCATCTTCTAAAACTCCACAATGTCCATGATCTGTATACTCACATAAACATGTATCTGCAATAACAATCATTTCAGGATATTGTTCTTTCGTTTGTGAAATCGCACGTTGAACGATTCCAGTTGCACAGTACGCTTCAGAACCTACTGCGTCTTTTACATCAGGAATACCAAAGAATATGACAGATTTTATACCTAATGATACAATTTCATCCATTTCTTTTTTTAATTCATCTAAAGAAAATTGAAATACACCTGGCATTGAACTAATAGGATTTTTTACCCCTTGTCCTTCAACAACAAAAAGAGGATAAATAAAATCTTCTTTATGCAAATGAGTCTCTCTAACCATAGAGCGTAATGCTTGTGTACTTCTTAAACGACGGTGACGATCAAACGGAATAGAATAAGTCATTTTTTTCTCCTTCTTATAAAGACGATCTGATTAATCAAGATCATCTACTATTTTTTTAATTAAGGCCTCTGTTGTAAATTTACTAGGAACAATAATATTATTCAAACCTTTTTCTCTAGCTTTTTGTGCGGTTACTTCACCAATACAAGCAATTTGAATGTTTTTTAAATCTTCCATACTAATTGCATTTCCAATCAAAAAACAAAACTGTTCTACACTAAATGGATTCAAAAATGTAATCACATCTAGTTTTTTATTTAGTAATAGATTTAACAGTTCATTTTTAACACCTAGATTTGCTATGGTCTCATAAACAGTTAATGAGTTAACTATATGACCATTTTCTCCTAGTATTTTTGGTACGTTATCACTCGCTAAAGAGCCACGTAAAAATAAAAATTTTGTTCCTTTTTCTACTATGTAACTTAACTCAGAAGCAAATGTTTTACCAGTAAATTGACTTGGAAGGAAAGCTACTTCAAACCCTTCATCAACTAATCGGTTCTTTGTTTTTTCTCCGACAGCACCAATTTTTTTTTGAAGAATTTTTTGTTTTAGATCCTTTGTAATATTTTGCACAAAGTAATTTACTGAATTAACACTTGTGAATAAAATCCATTTTGTATCAAGAACTAATTTTTCCAAATCATTAATTGAAATATCACTTTTAACTATTTTTTGAAGTGGAAGATTAATAGGACATCCACCAAACTGATGAATTAATTGATTGAATTCATCAGCTTGTTGCTCTGCCCTTGTCACTAATATTTTCATTCCATTTAAGGAATTATTCATCCGCTGCCTCTTTGACAGAATCAATAATATCCTTTGCTCCACGTTCAATTAATAGATTTGCAGCTTTTTCTCCAATTTCAGTTGGATCAGTACCTTTAACAGTTTCTTTTAAGATGATTGTTCCATCTGGTTTAGCTACTAATGCAGTTAACGAGATTTCATCTTTGTCATCGATCGTTGCAAATCCAGCAATAGGAACTTGGCAACCACCTTCCATTTTATGAAGAAATACACGTTCAGCTTCTACTGTTGTATATGTTAATTCATCATTCAGTCTATTTAGTAATTCACGGATTTCTGTATCATTTTCACGACATTCGATAGCAAGTGAACCTTGACCTACTGCTGGTACACAGATTGTTTCGTCAATGTATTCAGTTATACTTTCTTCAGCCCAACCCATTCTTGTTAAACCAGCTGCTGCAAGAATAATCGCATCATATTCATTATCCTTTAGCTTTTGAATACGTGTATCGATATTTCCACGAATCCATTTGATTTGTAGATCTGGACGAACTGCTTTAATTTGAGCACTTCTTCTTAAACTACTAGTACCGACAATTGAGCCTTCTTCAAGTTCCATTAATCCTTTTCCACTATTTGATAGCAGGGCATCTCTAGGATCAACGCGTTTTGGAGTACATCCAATCATTAAACCTTCAGGTAAAATAGCTGGCATGTCCTTCATACTATGTACAGCTAAATCAATTTCACTCGTTAGCATTGCATGTTCAATTTCTTTAACGAATAAACCTTTTCCTCCAACCTTTGAAAGGGTTACATCAAGTATTACATCACCTTTTGTAACGATTTCCTTTAACTCAAATTCATAATCGGGTGCTACTTCTTTTAGTTTCTCTACAAACCATTTAGTTTGTGTTAATGCTAGTTTACTTCTTCTTGTACCAACAATAATTTTACGCATTGTTACATCTCCTTACGTACTCCATAAATGAAACTTTGAATATAGATTTGAAACAACATAATTTCCGAACAAAACTAAGAAGCAACAGATATTAAATATGCAAAGAGATTTGCCATAGAAACGGTTGCTTACCTTTAAATACATAAATGTACTATACATGATTAAAACGAAAAATGAGCCGATTACTTTCATATCATACCAAACAAATGTGTGTAATCGAATACTTGCCCAGATAACACCTAAAATAAGGGAAGTTAGCATTAATGGAACTCCAAATAAGTTAAATGTGATAAACATTTTTTCCAACTTACCTAAACTCCCCAATTTCTTTAAATGAGTAGACCATTTCTTCTTTTTTAATAAAACATATTGAAAAATGTACATAACCGAAAAAATAAAGGACAGGGTAAATGCACCGTATGCTAAGAAAGCAAGTCCAATATGGATATATAATAACTCCGATTTCAACTGATCAACTAATGTAGCTGTTTTACCCGCCTTCGGAATTAAAATTGATAATGAAAATACTAAAAATGAAACAACATTTGTAAAGAAAACTAAATACTCTAGTTTCACTACCCAATTAATAAACAATGATAGTGATATGATAATCCATACATAAATATATAGCCCTTCTCTGGAAGTAAAAAAGGAATATAAACTGTATTGGCTAATGGTGTAAATCATTAAAACAGAAGAAAACACCCAAACAATTGCTAGCAAATAAAATGCTACCCGACTTGCCATCCTATTTGTATCTATAAAATCTATAAAAGAAAAAACGATACTCCATGCAAACAATAAGATTAATAAGTGATAGATAAAACTACTTTCCAAAATCGCCACTAATTAAACCTCATAAAAAACCTAAGTTTTGTTTTAAAGAAATAGTCTCTTTTTCTTGATTAGTTTGCATGTGTTTTTCATCTTTAGATTCTTGTAAAATTTCATCTAGACTAAATATTTCTTTAAAAAGGGCAATTTGTGCTTCTGAGTGTTTAGATGTACCCATTTCTTTTGCTTTCATAATTGGATCTCTTAAAATTTGATTTACGATACTTTTTGTGTGCTTTTGGATAATTTTTAAATCTCTTTCAGATAAATGTGGAAGTTTTCTTTCTAGACTACTCATTGTATCTGCTTGAATATCTAACGCTTTTTCACGTAATGCAGAGATTACTGGAACCACACCTAGCATTGATAACCAAGATTGAAAAATATCAATTTCTTCAGTGATTGCCTTCTTAATTTTTACTGCCTCACGTTCACGTTCTGCTAAATTCTCAGCAACAATCCCTTGAAGATCATCAATATCATACAAGAATGCACTATCAATATGATGAATTGATGGTTCAATATCTCTTGGAACAGCGATATCAACTAAGAATAGTGGGTTACCTTTTCTTGATTTTTCAATTCGACGAATCATTTTTTCCGTAATCACGTATTCTTTTGATCCAGTTGAACTGATAACGATATCTGCTTCTTTTAAAGCATTTTCAAGTGATTCTAATCCTTTTCCGATTCCATTGAATTGGTCTGCAAGTCTAACAGCATTTTCAACAGTTCTGTTAATAACAGTAACCTTACCTACACCTTGAGAATACAAGTTTTGTAAAGCTAAGTTACTCATTTTCCCTGCTCCAACAATCAGTACATTGCAGCCTTTTAAATTGCTAAAAATCTTTTTTGATAGCTCTACAGCAGCATAACTTACAGATACAGCATTTTCACCGATTCCAGTTTCTGAGTGAACTTTTTTTGCAAATGTAATTGCTTGCTTAAATAATTGATTAAAAATCGTACCAATTACATGATTCTCTTGAGCAAGTAAATAACTATCTTTTACTTGTCCAAGAATCTGAGTCTCACCAATTACCATTGAATCTAAACCACTTGCTACAGTGAATAAATGGTTGATTGCATCATTTCCAGTTTTAATGATTAGATATGGTGATAATTCCTCGTCTTTTAAGTCAAAACGTTGTAATAAAAAGCGTTTCATATAATATTGACCAGTATGAACTTGATCGACAACTGCATAAATCTCCGTACGATTACAAGTAGAAACAATAATGTTTTCTAAAATGCTTTTTTCTTTTTTTAATGAGTTCATTGCGTCCTGTAGTTCATTTGGAGCAAACGCTACCCTTTCTCGCACTTCAACTGGGGCAGTTTTATAATTAATCCCTATTGTAATAATGTGCATGCCCTAAAGCCCCCCTAAAAAACTTTGTACAAACTTGTGTTTTATATCTATCTTTGCTTAGCAAAATATCATATCCATGTTCTACATCAATATGCTATCATAAATGTAATATTTTGTAGAATTTTTAATCCGATTTATACTATTAAATGTACACAAATTTTATTATACAATAATTTTAAAATAAAAGTGATTACAAATAATGTTAAACAGGAGTTGCTATGAAAAAAAATCGATTATTTATTGGAATCTTATTAATTGGCTTTGGCATTTATTATCTTATTTCAAAATGGCAAGTCCCAGCTTTACAGATTTTTACATATTGGACGACTCCGATCTGGATAACTGGTATTGCACTTCTCGTTCAAGCCTTTAAAGGTAGAGAAATCCATTATGTATTCCCGGGTATTGTCGTTCTTGGATTTGGAATTCATTTTTATGCCATCGAACATTTTCAAAATTGGCCAAACCATTGGTCCGTTCTTACACTCATCATTTCAATCGGAATGTTACTACAATCTCGAAATGGAAAAGGTGAGTTATTACCCGGATTGCTATTATTTATTATGTCTTTATTTTTCCTTTTTAATGAAAAGCTTGCAACAATGCTTAGTTCGCTCCAATCACAGGTCTCTTATTTCCAGAACTATTGGCCAATATTGATTGCTGTTATCGGTTTATATCTTCTATTTTCTAAAAAATAAACATACTTTTTTATACATAACTAGCAGTTTTAAAAGGAGGAACATCTTTGTTATACTTCCTTGCGCTATGGAAAAAATTTTGTATCATTTAATTATGTATCAATATTAATTCTATCTATTCTAATTGTTTCTTTTGGTTCAATAACTATACATATTTTAGAGCCACAAACCTTTCCAACTTTATTTGATGGTTTGTGGTGGACAATGACTACTCTGACGACAGTAGGCTACGGAGATTTCTTTCCAAAAACTGTTGCAGGAAAATGTTTAGGCATGTTTTTATTTATTTTTGGGGTCGGTATTATAGGCTTACTAGTATCTAAAACTGTTGATTCCTTTTCTAAATATCATCGTTTAAAGCTGGAGGGAAGAATTGTGTATAAGGATCATGATCACTTTATTTATATTGGTTGGTCTAAAAAAACAAGAGATGCTATTGAGGAACTATTCGATTCTTCACCGAATGCAAAGATTGTATTAATAGAAAATCTAGAAACATCACCTTACGAGCATCCACAAGTTCATTTTATTCAAGGAGACCCTTCAATCGAAAACACCTTATTAAATGCAAATATATTTGGGGCAAAACGGGTATGTATATTTGCAGATTCTACAATAGAAGATAGTGTTTTAAAAGATGGAAAAACGCTATTAATCGCTTCTGCAGTCGAATCACTATCAACTATGAAAAAAATGCCTATCCATACAATTGTCGAAATATCGAAAGAAAGCCATATCGTTAATTTTAAGCATGTAAATGTCGATGATTTTGTATTATCATATGAATCTGTTTCGCGTCTAATCGCTAAGACAACTTTACATCCTGGAACTTCAACGATATTTAGACACTTTTTAAATACAAAGTTTGATGGAAGCAATATACATGTAATAGGGCCTAATAAAGAATGGAAAACTTATGAAGATGCCTTTCTACAATTATTTGAAAAAGGAGCAACTTTGTTAGCAATCAATGAGCAGTTAAATGTTCCAAAACTAAGAGAATGCAAATTGAATTCTACTGATTGTTTGTATATTTATTGCGAAGAAAGTTTATTAAAAAAAATAACTAAAAAAGCGTTATAAATAAAATAAAACAGGGTGCTCGCTTTTCGTTGACGAGACCTGAACAAAAAAATGCTGGTGGCTTTTAGCCACCAGCGTTTTTTATTTACACATACGATCAATTACTGACCATGCTTTTTCTTTACCCATTCCAGTTTCAGATGAGAATAAAATTAATTCATCCCCTTCTTCAATCTGTAACTTTTCACGAACTACTTTTGCATGTTTATCCCATTTTCCTTTAGGGATTTTATCTGCTTTTGTTGCTACTATAATGACTGGGATTTGGTAATGCTTTAAGAAATCATACATCATTACATCATCTTCTGTAGGTGAATGACGTAGATCAACTAATAAAATAACAGCTCTTAATTGCTCACGAGTTGTAATATATGTTTCGATCATTTTACCCCATGCTTCTCGTTCCTTTTTGGAAACTTTAGCATAACCATAACCTGGCACGTCAACATAGAAAAGCTGTTCATTAATTAGAAAGAAATTTAATGTTTGCGTTTTTCCAGGTTTTGATGATGTTCGGGCTAATGCTTTACGATTTAACATTTTATTTATAAATGAAGATTTCCCAACATTTGAACGACCTGCCAAAGCGATTTCAGGAAATTGTGTGTCTGGATATTGATTTGGTCGGACTGCACTAATGACAATATCCGCTGTTGTTACTTTCATTTTTTCACTCCTACTATTGCATGCGCAAGCACTTCATCTAAATGGGAAACAGGTATAACAGTTAAACCTTCTTTCACCATTGGTGGTACATCTTCTAAATCTTTTTCGTTTTCTTTAGGTATGATAACAGTCGTTAAACCTGCACGATGCGCACTAAGCATTTTTTCTTTTAATCCTCCAATTGGTAATACGCGACCACGTAAAGTGATTTCACCAGTCATTCCAACCTCTTTACGGATTGGTTTATTTGTTAATGCCGAAATCAATGCTGTTGCCATCGTTATACCTGCTGAAGGGCCATCTTTTGGAACCGCACCTTCTGGAACATGAATATGAATATCATATTTCTCGTGGAAATTTTGGTCAATATTTAGCTCCTCTGCTTTTGAGCGAATATAGCTAAACGCAGCCTGTGCTGACTCCTTCATTACATCCCCTAGCTTACCAGTTAAAGTTAGCTTACCCTTTCCAGGATATAGTGATACTTCAATAGAAAGTGTGTCTCCACCAAATGCAGTATACGCTAAACCAGTAGCTACACCAATTTGGTCTTCACTTTCCATTTGACCATAAGAGAATGGTTTCTTACCTAAAAATTCTTCAATATTTTTATCGGTAAATATTATTTTTTGTCTTTCGTTTGAAACAATCAACTTAGCAGCTTTTCTACATAGTGTCGCTAGAACTCGCTCTAATGATCTTACTCCAGCTTCTCGTGTATAATGACGAATAATTGCACTCAATGCACTTTCGCGAATTTGTACAGTAGATTTATTTAAGCCATGCTCCGCTAATTTTTTAGGGAATAAATGTTTTTTTGCTATATTAACTTTTTCAAGTTCAGTATATCCAGATAAAGTAATAATCTCCATTCGATCACGTAATGGACCTGGAATAGTTGATAAATCATTTGCAGTTGCGACAAATAAAACTTGAGATAAATCAAATGGCTCTTCGATGTAATGATCACTAAATGTATGATTTTGTTCTGGGTCCAAAACTTCTAACATTGCTGATGCTGGATCCCCTCTAAAATCGCTCGACATTTTATCAATTTCATCCAGTAAGAATACAGGGTTATTTGTTCCTGCTTTCTTCATACCTTGGACTATTCGACCTGGCATTGCACCGATGTATGTTCTTCTATGTCCTCTTATTTCTGATTCATCTCTTACGCCACCTAGAGAAACACGTACAAAGTTTCTAGACAAAGCGTTTGCGATTGATTTCGCTAAAGATGTTTTACCAACTCCAGGAGGACCCGCTAAACATAAAATTGGACCACGTAAAGAATTCGTAAGTTGTTGAACAGCTAGATATTCTAATATTCTCTCTTTTACTTTTTCAAGACCTTCATGTTCATTATTCAGTATCTTTTCGGAACGATGTATATCCAATGTGTCTTCTGTTTGCTTAGACCATGGTAGAGCTACCATCCAATCTAAATATGTACGAACTACACCTGCTTCTGCGGCATTAGGAGGTAGTTTCTCATATCTTGCTAACTCTTTTAGTACTACTTCCTTTGTTTCTTCAGGCATATTTGCCTCTTCGATTTTTGTTAAAAACTTATCAACTTCTTCAGTTTTACCTTCACGATCACCTAGTTCGCGTTGAATAACCTTTAATTGCTCTCTTAAGAAATATTCTTTTTGAGTTTTATCAATATTTTTCTTAACTTGTAGGCCAATCTTTTCCTCAAGCTTAAGTAATTCTTTTTCATCTTGAAGGAAATTTAAGATAATATGTATTCGTTCAGTAACATCAATTGTAGCTAATATTTTTTGTTTTTCTTCTTCCCTTAATGGAATTGAATCAATCATTGCATCTGCAAGTTTACCTGGGCGGTCTTGCTTAACAATTGAAGCAATTGTCTCTGGCAAAATTCGCTTTGATAATTTACTGTATTGTTTAAAATGCTGCAATAAAGTTCTCATTAAAGCACGAAGCTCTTTAGATTCATCTTCTACATCTGGATATTCTTCTACCTTTGCAGTTAAGAAATCATTTTGATCAATAATTGATTTGATTTTTCCTCTGTGTAATCCTTCAACAGTAATACGAACAGTGCCGTTTGGAAGTGTAATTTTTTGTGTTAATTTAGCTAAAGTTCCAAATTGGTACAGTTCGTCTATCTTTGGATTTTCAGTATCTGCATCTATTTGAGTAACAACAAAAATTAAATGATCTAACTCATCAGCTTCTTGTATAGCTTTTATCGATTTCGTTCTTCCTACATCTAGATGTGCAATAGTGGCAGGAAATACACTAATTCCTCTTAAAGGTAGGAGGGGTACAACTTTTTCTTTTGTAACATTCATTACGTTACACCTCCATGTTTTTCATTCTATTTAGTTATTTTACCTTAACATATATATCATTTACAATGATATGCATTAAAAGAAAATAAAGAAGCGACATAATCAATCAACAACTGTTTACCGATTATCTTATTTTTGACTAAAGATACGAAGTAAAGCTCGTAATAAGATTAAATCATAAAGAATGGATTTCTACAAAATAAAAAGTGTTCGATCACTTCATTGAAAAATAGAATGCAAAAATAGTTTGTATTCTTTATTTATTCAAAATGAAATGATTCGAACACTTATTTTTATCTACATAGATTGCGATTGATTCTCTTCAAATAATGTTAATTGCTGGAAATCAGTTTTTGTTTCAGCTGGTAGTTCAAATTTCCAATTATCTTTAAAGACTTCATGGAGAACTTTTTCTATGCGATCTACTGCTAATATTTCTACATCTTTATATTGATGTAATGTAGCTTGATCGTTCTCTTTTGGAACAATAATTTTAGTTGCTCCTGCTTTAACAGCTGCCTTTACTTTTTCTGGAACACCGCCAACTGGTTTTACCTCACCTTGAATGCTCATTTCACCAGTCAATGCGATTGTATTTAATACTGGAACATTATTAACCGCTGAAAAAATACCAACTACCATTGCAATCCCTGCAGATGGTCCGTCAATTAATGCGCCACTTGGAAAATTAATGTGAATCGTAAAGTCATCGATTGGTACACCAATTTTTCGTAAGATTGTCGTAACATTTTCTAAAGAGCCTTTTGCCATACTTTTTCTACGAATGGATTTAGCTTGATTACCTAAGCTTTCTTCTTCAACAATTCCAGTAATTGTAATTGAACCTTTACCGATTTCTTTTGCTTTCATTGCAATTACTTCAATCGGTAGTAACGCACCAATATTTGCTCCATAAACAGCTAAACCGTTCACCAATCCTACTGTTGGAGCTTCAGGAATTTTGTTAACAAGTCTTGGTGATAATCGACTTACAGAAACAACCCATCCAATATCATCTTCTACTAATTCTTTTCGTCCAGAAGTTAAAACCATTCCGCCAGCTAACTGAATTAAGTTAATCGCTTCACGACCATTTTTTGCATATGTACCTACTAATTCTAAGGCTTTTTCTGATAGGCTCAATTCAATTTTTTCAGCAGATCGTTTAGCTACTGCTTGAATTTCATCCTGTTCTAATTCTCTGAAAAATATTTCTAAACAACGTGAACGAATTGCCGGTGGTATATCTTCTGGTGATCTTGTTGTTGCACCAACTAATCTGAAATCTGCTGGTAAACCGTGTTTAAAAATTTCATGAATATGTGCTGGTATAGAAGGATTTTCTTCTTGGTAATAAGCACTCTCAAATTTTACTTTACGGTCTTCAAGTACCTTTAGCATTTTATTCATTTGAATTGGATGAAGCTCGCCAATTTCATCAATAAATAAAATCCCTCCATGCGCATCGGTTACTGCTCCCTTTTTAGGTTGAGGAACACCTGCTTGCCCCATCGCACCTGCACCTTGATAGATTGGATCGTGAACTGAACCAATTAAAGGATCCGCAATTCCTCTTTCATCAAATCGAGCAGTTGTAGCGTCTAATTCTATAAATACTGCATCTTGTTTAAAAGGTGTATTGGGGCTCTTTTTCGCTTCTTCTAATACCAGTCTAGCCGCTGCCGTTTTTCCGACACCAGGCGGTCCATAAATGATTACATGCTGAGGATTAGCACTGCACAGTGAAGCTTTTAACGCTTTTATTCCATCCTCTTGGCCAACTATATCATCAAAAGTTGTTGGTCTAACTCTCTCTGCTAACGGAACAGTTAATGAGATTGACTTTAATTTACGTAACTGCTCCATTTCTTTTTTAGATTCCCTGTCAATCGAAACTTTAGTTGTTCGTTGACCTTTTAATAAATGAATAAAATACAATGCAACGATTGTACCTAATGCTAATTGAGCTAATAAGATAATAGTTGTTAAACTCATTCTTTACCCCTCCACTGAAGTAGAAATTAATTTTAGTATCGCCCTCTAAATGGAAGGATAAACCAAATTTTAAAAATTAAAGAAAAGGTTTACCGAGTAAAGTTCCTATGCATTTAAGAAAGATTTAAAAAAAATCACTTAAAAAAGACAAAAAAAAAAACCAAATGCAAATGCATTTGGTTCTTTACTTAAGCTAATTTATTTACTTTTTTCTTTAACTCTAATTCTGTTCCATCTTCTAGTACAAGCTTAGGAGCTGCACCAGTTTTAACAGTTTCTGCTGAGATAATACATTTTTGAATATCCTCGCGTGAAGGTAATTCAAACATAATATCTAACATAATCCCTTCAATGATCGAACGTAGTCCACGAGCTCCAGTTTTACGCTCAATTGCTTTTTTAGCAATTTCAGTTAATGCGTTATCCTCAAACTCAAGTTCAACTTGGTCAAGCTCTAGTAATTTTTGATATTGCTTAATTAAAGCATTTTTTGGTTTAGTTAAAATTTCAACTAATGATGCTTCATCAAGTTGCTCTAAATTAGCTAAAACTGGTAAACGGCCGATGAACTCCGGAATTAAACCAAAGCGTAATAAGTCTTCTGGTAATACGTGGTTTAAGATTTCTTTTGAGCTTAAATCACTCTTTTCAGAATCACCACTGAAACCAATTACCTTTTTACCTAAACGGCGTTTGATAATTTGTTCGATGCCATCAAATGCTCCACCACAAATAAATAAAATATTTGTCGTATCAATTTGAATGAATTCTTGATGTGGATGCTTACGACCACCTTGAGGAGGTACGCTTGCAACTGTTCCTTCAAGAATTTTTAAAAGTGCTTGCTGAACACCTTCACCTGACACATCACGTGTAATTGAAGGGTTTTCAGACTTACGAGCAACTTTATCAATTTCATCGATATAAATAATACCTTTTTCAGCGCGTTCTACATCATAATCAGCTGCTTGGATTAATTTTAAAAGAATGTTTTCAACATCTTCCCCAACATATCCAGCTTCAGTTAATGAAGTTGCATCTGCAATCGCAAATGGTACATTTAAAATTCGTGCTAAAGTTTGAGCTAATAATGTTTTACCACTACCAGTTGGCCCAATCATTGCAATATTACTTTTTGATAACTCAACCTCATCAATTTTGCTATTTGAATTAATACGTTTGTAGTGATTATATACAGCAACAGATAACGCTTTTTTCGCATTGTCCTGTCCAATAACGTATTCATCAAGAATTTCGCAAATTTCTTTCGGTTTCGGAACGTCTTTAAACTCTACTTCCTCTTCTTTTGCTAGCTCTTCTTGAACAATTTCAGTACAAAGCTCAATACACTCGTCACAAATATATACACCAGGTCCTGCAACTAATTTTCTAACCTGAGACTGTGACTTCCCACAGAACGAACATTTTAGCTGTCCTTTTTCTTCGTTAAATTTGAACATATGTTCACTCCCTCTAAAAATTTCTAAAAACACTCAATATGTATGTAATCGAAAAAAATATGTATCTTGTAGCTATATAATAGCATACAAAATAAACAAAGCAATTAATTACTACTCTAAAATTGTTTAAATTTTTAGAATATATATATTCTAATCTAAAGCTAATAATCCTTCTTTTGAAGAATTATTTTTAGTATAGCCACAATTATTTTTTAAAATCTGTATAACAGATTCTAACATATGTATATGTATATTTTAAAGGAAACAGTTCACTTTACCAAATATTTCTTTATTTAAAAACAAGGCACGAAAAATCTCGCGCCTTGTTTAAGTCAATATATGTTTATTTAACGCTTATTTTTTTCTGCTATCTACTAATAATTCAACAGCTTTACGGATTTGAATATCATCACGTACAGCGTCAGTTCCACCTAGCATAGTTACTAATTGCTCAGAAGGAACATTGTACATTTCAGATAAACGAGCTAATTCTTCGTTCATTTCTTCTTCAGTTGCATCGATTTTTTCAGCTTCGATGATCGCATCGATTGTTAAGTCGATTCTTACACGAGCTTCAGCATCTTGACGCATTTGAGCACGAAGATCTTCTTCTTTAGTACCAGTGAATTGGTAGTAAAGCTCTAAGTTTAATCCTTGTTGTGCAATACGTTGTTCAAAGTCTTTAACCATACGGTCAACTTGGCTTTCGAACATTACGTCTGGGATTTCGATTTCAGCATTTTCAGCTGCTTTTTGAACTAAAGCATCACGTAAGCTACCTTCAGCTTGAGATTTTTTAGATTCAACTAAGTCATTTTTAATTTTAGCTTTAAGATCTTCTAAAGTTTCTACTTCGTCATTTACGTCTTTAGCAAACTCGTCGTTTAACTCAGGAAGTTCTTTCGCTTTGATTTCATGAACAGTTACTTTGAAAGTAGCAGATTTTCCTGCTAATTCAGCACTGTGGTATTCTTCTGGGAATGTTACATTAACATCAGTTTCCACACCAGATTTAGCGCCAATTAACGCTTCTTCAAATCCAGGAATGAAAGAACCTGAACCGATTTCTAGTGGATAGTTTTCACCTTTTCCACCTTCGAAAGCTACGCCATCAACGAAACCTTCAAAATCAATTACAGCTGTATTACCGTTTTCAACAGTACCATCTTCTTTAACTACTAACTCAGCTTGACGCTCTTGTAATGTAGTTAATTCAGCTTGTACGTCTTCGTCAGTTACAGTAGCATCCATTTCTTCAACTTCTAAGCCTTTGTATTCGCCTAATTTTACTTCAGGTTTTACAGTAACTTTTGCTTTGAAGATTAAAGTTTTACCTTTTTCCATTTGCTCAACGTCAACTTCTGGACGATCAACTGGCTCAATACCAACCTCTACAACAGCTTTGCTGTAAGCTTCTGGTAAAATTACATCTAAAGCATCATTGTAAAGTGCTTCAATACCAAATTTTTGTTCGAAAATTGGGCGAGGTAATTTACCTTTACGGAATCCCGGTACATTGATAGTTTTAACAACTTTTTTGAAAGCTGCATCTAAACCTTTATCTACTTCAGAAGCTTCAACTTCTACAGTTAATAGACCAACGTTAGCTTCTAATTTTTCCCATTTAGCAGTCATTGTTAGTTCCCTCCAAAATTATCTAAAAAAATATATGTGTTTACGTATTTTCGTACTATACATGCCTGTCCATTTTTAATAAAGAAAATGCATGTATAATTAAGTAAATAGTCGTTACAACCATTCTATTATAACACATTCCTTTTTTGTTTCAATATTTCCTATTTTTATAAGGAGAAAATATTAGGTTTTTTTAATTTTGAATTTTAAATCAGTTTAGTTCCTTTAAAAAATAAAACGATGACTTCCATTCCTTATTGCTCGCTTTCCGTAAGGCGTGACCTAAGTCCCTCTTCGAATTCGATCAAAAATAAAAATCGGTTTTATCTCCGCTTCCATCACTTTAAAATACCTTTTTTTACATAAAAAACATAGAAGCCCAAATGGAACATCTATGTTTTTTCCAACTATTTCATTTTAAATTAAAGTATCCTTCATCTTCAAACCGTTTTACTAAAGCAATTGCACTTATTACAGGAAAATATTCTACATTAAATAAGTCTTTTAGTTCCTCTTGATCTACACTACGATCAAAAAATTGTTGGACGATGCAATAAAAACAAGCTGCCCATGTATTTATATCCGCTGGCATTGGGATAAACGGAAAGTAAATTGTTATAAAGTGTTGGAAGTGTGTTTTTGCGATTTCGAAAGCAGAAGGGTCTTCACTTTCTAATACGTCACTTAATTTTTTTAATATAGCATCTACAAAGATTTTATGTTCATCGACTGAAACCGATGTATTCCAAATCATCCTTTGGTTTACTTTGTTTAGTTCAAAATCTTTATCTATTGATTGTTCTTGTAAAATAAACAAAATAAAACTTTGAATTAATGGATTTGCTTTGGTGCTTTTTAATATTTCGCTAATTTGATCGATAACAAGATTACAATCTAAACTTCTTAATTCATTAATTAATTCAAGTTGCTTATCAATCGGCTCAGAATTTTCAACGATTTTATGTAAATTAAGAACTTCACCCTTAATGCCTTCACGATCTGAAATTACTTTCTTTGATAATGAGAGCATCGCTTGAAACTTATCCATCTGATTTTCATCAATCCGTTTTTGAGTGAGTAATTTTTTTATATTTTTTTGTAATTCTTCATATTCTTTTAATTGAAACAAAATGCTTATGTACACTTCAATTGCTTCATCACTCTCAAAAGGCCCGAAAACTAAATCCTCACATCTTTCCTTAGCTTCTTTAGCCTGATTTCCTTCTAAAAGACACGCGACTGCAGCAAGCTCTGTTTGTGAATTATGCTCATTCATTTCTTTTAATTGATTACATAACATTAAAGCTTTACTGAAATTTTTTTCTTCTAATGCTTTTTTGCCTAAATTTATTATCCGATCCTTCAGTTTAGGAAAAAAGACAATATTGTCTTCCATGTTACTCTCCCCTAACATTTGTTATTTCCTGCACAAACTAGTTATGAAAAAGTGTATCATGAATTAAAATTATTTAAAATATTAAAGATACGTGTATGAATGAATCTGTTTTAGCTTTAGTACCCTAACGGTTTATTGCCAAATCTTTTCCATAGCTTTGGAAACTTAGCTTTTAGTTCGTCTTTTGATTTCCAATCGATCGTTAATTGTTGTTCAGGATAATCATAGCCTTTACTCTCAATTATGGAATTGAACTCATTCCACAATTGATCATCCCAATCATCATCGCCTTTACGCTTGATTGTATACGCTTGTAAAGCTAGATCTAACATATCTTCCAATTCTGGCGTAAGTCCTTCTTCTTCATAAATTGGAAAGATGTATTCAGCTAAATAATCTGGGTCATTTAACGTTTTCTTGTAAACTTGTTCTCCTTGTCCAATTAACCAAGCTCTAAAATGTGCAAATGAATCCTCAGAACAGCCATCCATGATGATCCATGCAGCTCCTAAAAGATTTGTAGTATACGCTTTGGAAAAATAAGTTTCAAAATGAATTTCAAAACTAGCTATCTCTTCCTCTGATTGTTTAGCTAAATGATTTATTACCCATTCATACGGTTCTTCAACAATATGCATTTTGGATATTAAGCTCCAAAATTCATTTTCATTCATTTATATCACTCCACTCTTTTATTTATACTAGAATAACATAACTAGTATAAATTTAATGATGACCTAAGACTTCTATTAATTAATAAGAATCCATCCTAATTTATATAGTAAGCGTAAATCATCATATTATTTCTAAGGTCCTTAATTAAAAGTAATTAAAATACAAAAAAAGACACTTATTTTACATTTCGTAAAACAAGTGTCTTTTGGACGTCCTGAGAGGGATTCGAACCCCCGACCGACGGCTTAGAAGGCCGTTGCTCTATCCTGCTGAGCTACCAGGACATATGGAGCGGGTGATGGGAATCGAACCCACGACCGAAGCTTGGAAGGCTTCTATTTTACCATTAAACTACACCCGCATATTTGTTATTTCTTTTTCGTTTCTTTGTGACATCACCCTGTCGACATAATTTAGTATAGTCGTTATGAAAATTAAAGTCAACACTTTTTTAAAACTTTTTTTCCAAAATAAAGGAAGAAATTTTAAAGTTGTATAATTACCTTAGTTTATTAAGGTTTTCCGGCTTTTAGTACTCCGAATTTTTTTGTTTTAGATAAGGTTAGTAGCGTATGAGCTACTAACCCCCATTAATTCATTATAATTTAAATGAAGTAGTAGTAAGCACTGTTCCATCTGTATTATAAAAAGTAACATTAGCTTTCTTATCAACTGTTTCAAGAATAGCATATGTCTTTTCTTTTCGCATTCTCGGTAATAAAATGCTGCCAGGGTTAATAAAAAGCACACCATCAATTACTTCGGCTCCTAATACATGTGAGTGACCGAAGCAAGCAATTGTTGCTCCAACTTCTTTACAACGATAATACAGCTTTTGTAATGACTGTTTTATTCCATGTAAATGACCATGTGTTGCATAGATTGTATATTCATTCCCACGGTGAATAAATTCTTCAGGGAATTCTCCTCTGAAATCACAATTCCCTCTTACAACATTATAATCCTTTAGTTCCTTAGCATTTACTTCTAATTCCGAATCTCCACAGTGTATCATTAAATCTACATTGTCACGATATCGTTCGGCAATTTCTTGCAATGGTTTTGTCAATCCATGGCTATCACTTACAATTAGTACTTTCATTAATTTGATCCTCTAAATAAAAAATCTTTATCTTCTTTATTTATAACATTCATTAATGATTTAATTGCATTTGCGCGATGACTTAAGCCACCCTTTTCATCTGTTGTTAATTCAGCCATCGTTTTATCTAATTCTGGCAAAAAGAATATTGGATCGTAGCCAAAACCATTTGTTCCTCTTTTTTCATTGGCAATATATCCTTCAACTGTACCATAAACAGTGATTGTTTCTTTACCTGGAACCGCTAAAGCTAAAGCACAATAAAATCGCGCAGTTCTTTTTCCAGGAAAAACACCTTCTAGTTCACTTAATACTTTTTGTAAATTATCTTCGTCACTTTTATGTAATCCAGCATATCGAGCAGAATAAACGCCTGGTCTACCTTCAAGTGCATCCACTATTAAACCCGAGTCATCTGCAATGACTGGCGTATTTAACTCACTCGCTAAATACTCAGCTTTTAAAACCGCATTTTCTTCAAAGGTAGTTCCTGTTTCTTCAATTTCTTGAATTTCAGGAAAGTCTTTTAAAGACTTAACTTGAAATCCCATCGGGTTAAAAAGTGCTTCAAAATCCTTCACTTTGCCTTTATTATTTGTCGCAATAATGATTGTTTCCATCCCTAAAGCCTCTCCTCGAAATGATTATTGAAATTTAATACCTTCTTGTAATAACACTTCTTTTTGTTTTTCAATTAGAGATTTAATGCCTAATTCACCCAAAGATAGTAACTCATTTAATTCTTCTCTTGAAAATGTTGCTTCTTCACCAGTTCCTTGAAGTTCAACAAACTGTCCTTTTCCAGTCATAATAATATTCATATCAACACTTGCAGCTGAATCTTCTACATAATATAAATCTAGTACTGGTCCAAGGTCATCTAAAATACCAACTGAAGTTGCTGCTAAATAATCTTTTACAGGATACGATTTCAATTTATCCATTTTAATTAACTTATCAAAAGCAAGCATCATTGCAACAAATGCACCAGTAATTGAAGTAGTTCGTGTTCCTCCATCTGCTTGAATTACATCACAATCGATCCAAATTGTCTTTTCACCAAGTGCCTCTAAATCAACTACTGCTCTTAACGCTCTTCCTATTAATCGTTGAATTTCCATTGTTCGACCAGTAACTTTACCTTTAGATGATTCACGTATTGTGCGCTCTTGAGTAGCTCTAGGTAACATTGAATATTCAGCTGAAATCCAACCTTTTCCACTGTTTCTCAAAAATGGTGGTACACGGTCTTCAACTGTTGCATTACAAATTACCTTCGTATCACCAATACTGATCAGCACTGAACCTTCTGCATGCTTTGTATAGTGAGTAATAATCTCGATTGGTCTAAGTTCATTATTTAATCTTCCATCTGTTCTTGTCATGATTGTTCCTCCTACAAAATCTTCCAAATACTAGTATAGACAAAAATGTGATTTCATTTCTACTTATTAAGTTTAATTTAAAGATAAAATTAAAAACCTTGTACAAAAATCATCACAATTTTTGTACAAGGTTAATATTAAAACCATTTTATTAAAAGGCAAATTATTAACTTTTCATAACCACAGGTTTACAATTTTTTCGTATTTACATCCTTAGGTCTTGAAACAGGTTGACTTAAAGGCTTGCCTTGTTGGTCTAGCGCAGTTAATTTCCCATTGATTTGAATTTCAATGGACTTAACACCTTTTTGCTCAGTTAATGAAAGTACAAGTGGTTGTAGTACATCATTATTGATCATGTTTTTTGCAATATTTCCATAGATACCATCGTTAAAATTAAGTACTAGCTTACCACCTTTGAAAACAGGTTGACTAACTAGTTTCGTATCAGTTCCAAAATCAGATACTAAATTTGAATATTCAGATGGACCTTTTACAAGTTCATTTACGATTGCTGAATATGAATCTTTCTCTGCATTTGAAATCCTAGTCGTTACAGGTACATAATAAGTGTCTCCCATTTCTCCTTGAGAAACATAATATAGCGTAACAGGTCTGGAGTTCATAATATCTACAATGTCACCTTTATCAAAGTTAATTCCATCATCTCTTGTTAACCCATCACCAATTTGAGCTTTATTTACTGGCATCGATGCAAGCTCTTTTCCGTTTACTCGAATTTTTACCTTTGTCACATTATCAAATTGAGTTAACGTCCAAGTAATAGCTTGAAACACTTTTAATTCATCTTCAGCACGGTATTGCTTAAATTCTGGTGAAAAATCAGCAATAATCGTACCATCCTTTTGAGTTTGAACACCTAAAACTTCAGTATTCGGAGGTAAAACTGCTTGGAAACCATTCGGTAATTCATCTGTAACAGGACCATCTTTTACTAAGTACTCTAACGCTTGTTTAGCCAAGCTAGTAGACTTAGGTAATTGGAATGTTTGTGGTACAACATACCCGTTACGGTCAATTAAATATAATTCCCTTTTTACCGTTTCCTCTTTCTTTGCTACTTCTTTTGAAGGTTGATCACTTTTATAAACTACCGTTTTAGGTGGATCAATGTCAGTTGAAGATTTCGTTGGAAGTAAACTACATCCACTCATTGTTGCAATTCCACATACCGCTGCCGCTGTTACTAACAATCTTTTTTTCATCACCATACTCCCCCCACGCTTTTTTACTATTTATACGAGCCTGTACATTTTTTAGAACAAGCTAAATAGAAAAAAATAAATAATTTAAATCTAGCTCTAAATTTACTGGAAATATTCACCTAAAAGACCTATCGTTCATATGATAAAAAGACTAAATGAATACCCATCCGAAGAACAGCTCGGTCAAGCAAGGAGGGTTAGCACAGTTGAAGGATAGAGACTATCAAACAAAGCACACACTCACAAAGCGTGAAAAAGAAGTATTCGAGCTTCTTGTTCAAGATAAGACTACAAGAGAAATTGCTGAAGAACTTTTTATAAGTGAAAAAACTGTGAGAAATCATATTTCAAATGCAATGCAGAAGCTTGGGGTTAAGGGGCGATCACAAGCAGTTATTGAGCTTCTTCGTATGGGAGAGCTTGAACTGTAGTTATTTTGTAGAAACAATTCTACAAACCAACATACTGCCGGCATTCTAATGACATGCCGGTTTTGGTATTTACATTGAAGCTTAAGTTTTTCATTTCTCTATTTTCTTGCTTGTAAAGAATCTGATTATCTAAATTGAAAGTTATACTTTATATCCTACTTATAGTAGATAAAAGGCCTATCTGTAAATTAGGATAGATGCTCTGCTATAGGGGGATTTTATTTTAGCTCTTTTTACCTATCTAAAATTAAAATAAAAAAATCGTTTCCTGTTGGAAAACGATTTTCTTCAGAGTGTTGAAATATAAAATGGTCAATAGGGAAAACGTATATTAAATGAACCATTATTAATAATGAAATTATCATTTTTTGGATGCTATTAACGGTTTTAAATCTTAATATGTTTGAGCAATTTCATGATTCCAATAACACTAATAATGATTTTTTGATTTTTATTAGAAGTTAAAAATATTATGAGTTAATCTTTAGAAAAACATATTCAATTGATTAGTTTAATTAATATTCGATATTTATTGACCTACAAGCCGATTAATATAAATAGTTAGGTTACTCTAAGTAAAGACTATTTGACTAGTATTTTTTGCAGACTTTTTTTGATGAATAA
>NZ_NUYF01000048.1:0-61553 GCF_002566505.1 Bacillus sp. AFS077874 | reverse complement strand
GAGGCGAAAGAATCTCGCCCAATGGAAAGCGAGCATCCTGTAGTGGAAATCAACATCACTCTACGCCTTTTACGAAAATTTGCTAATTTAATTGACAAGGTTGTTTTTCAACAACGTGAAAAAAAATCGTTTCCTTTTGGAAAACGATTTTCTTATTTTATATACTATAAAACCTCTTAGTATTTTCATATAAAGTTTTATATGCACTTGACAGATCTATGTCTTTTAACTCAGCTATCTTTGCAACTGATTGATGCATAAATTTTGGATGTGTCCACTCATTTTCAAAAGGCCCTTCAAATGGCCAAGGACCATCTGTTTCTATCATCATTAATTCTAAAGGATACTTTTTTACTAAGTCTTGAATCTCATTTTCATATAATACATCTGGTGTAATCGAGATAAAATACTCATTTTTCATCATCCGATTTATTGTAAGCTCGTCCCCTTTAAACCAATGAAAATGGGCTTTTTTAATAAAATATTTTTCTAATAGATTACATACGGTTTCGGCGTCCTCATACACTGCATGTAATATGATTGGTTTATTTAACTCTTTTGCAAGCGAGATAAATTTTTCTAGTAATTGAATATAAGGTACGTAATCAATCTGTTCTTCTAAATTCTTATAATATGGTAATCCAACCTCTCCGATTGCGACCATTTCATCCTGATGGTTCTTAATCCATTCAATTAATTCATCAACCTCTTCATCAGAAGGGATTTGTTGTTCAGGATGAAATCCGAATGCTGGATATACACTATTATTTTGATTTTTCAATTCTAAATTCTTCTTACTAGATTTTAAATCCATCGATACCGAAATGAGCGCTTCGATTTCGTGTCTTTGTATATTAGTTAATATTTCTTCTCTTTGACTAGTAACATAAGAATCTAAATGAATATGAGCATCTATCATTTTCATCGAATTACTCCTTCTCTAAAGCCAAATAGATTTTTCTTTTATATTCCGTAAATTCATCACTTAATAATATTTCTTTTTTACGTGGTCTTGGAAATGGCACTATGATTTCTTCTTTGATTTTGGCGGGTTTGTCAGAAAATATATATATTCGATCAGACATTAACAACGCTTCATCAATATTATGTGTTACTAATAAAATTGATCGTCGTTGCTCCTCCCAAATTGATAAAAGCCATTGCTGCATTTCAAGTCTAGTGAACTCATCTAAAGCTGAAAAAGGCTCATCCATACACATGAACGACTGCGGTGCTAGTAGAGACCTTAAAAATGAAACTCTTTGTTTCATACCACCAGATAATTCATGAGGGTAAGCATTCTCATAGTTTTCTAAGCCAGTTCTTTTAAGCCAGTCTCTTGCCAATTTTTCATCAGGCTTATGTTTTAATTCTTGTGACAAAACAATATTTTTTAATACTGTTCTCCAAGGTAGTAATGAATGATCCTGAGGCATAAAACTAACATGACCAAGTTCTCCATTTATTATCGACCCATTTAACTTTACTTCTCCAGAATCTGGTTTTACTAAACCTCCAATAAGATGGAACAACGTACTTTTCCCACTACCAGATGGACCTAGAATCGATACAAATTCACCCTCGTTTACATAAAGGGATATATTTTCTAACACTTGATGACCGCTATAACTCTTTGATAATTGTTCCACTTGTAGTGTCATTTCCGTTTCTCCCCTTTAACTTTCCATTTAACAGTAAAACGTTCAATTACAACTATTAGGAAGAAGAAAAGCATACTTAAAAACATAATGATAAAAATTGAAACAAATACTCGATCTGTTCTAAATGAAGATGAAGCTAAAGTCATATAGACTCCAATTCCAGATTTCGCTCCTAGCCATTCAGAGATAACTGCTCCCATAACACTATAAGTCGCTGAAATCTTTAAGCCAGAAAAAATGGAAGGTAGAGAAAAAGGCAATTCAACTTTCCAAAAAATTTGTGATTTGGATGCTCCCGCCATTTTCATATAATTTATTAGTTCACTTGGTGTTTGTCGGAAACCATCCAACGCTGAAACTGTAACAGGGAAAAAACAAACAAGAGAAATAATAATTAATTTAGGTAATACACCAAATCCAAACCAAATAATTAAAAGCGGTGCCAATACGATAATTGGTACATTTTGCGAAAGAATTAATAATGGGTAAAAAGCTTCCCTAACACCTGGTATTAAATGCAATAGAAATGCGATTAAAAATCCTAATAAACTACCAATTAACAAACCAATAATCGTTAATTGAATTGTAGAAGAAATATGAGGAAGTAGTGAATCAGTTGATTTCATTCCTTCTTTAAAGATTGCGATTGGTCCTGGTAATAACCAAGATTCGATTTTCCAAATTTTAATACTTAGCTGCCAGCAAATTAAAAAAAGCAGGATGACAACGATAGGTTGCCATCCTTTTATATTTTTAGATTTCATTAACGGTACTTCTCCGTTAACACATCCATCGTAATACCTTGTGGTTGATAAAGTATTTTCATTTGAGTTATTACATTGTGGCAACCTATTTCAATCATTCTTTCATTCATTTTTTGAACAACCATTAATAATTGATTCAAGTCGCCTTCCATAGTTGTTTCCAATGGTTGAACTTGATATTTTACACCTGATTCATCAATAATTTTAATTGCTTCATCAACTGCTGGAATAACATCCTCAATATTATTTGTTTTCGGTATAATTTGGACACTCATTAAAGTAGTTTGCATTTTTGCTCCTCCTTATTTCGCTGGTAAGAAATCATTCGTAAATGCTTCTTTTGGCTTAAAGTTTCCTTCTAATAATTTATTTTCAGCTAAGAAATCAGCATAGTTTTTCCAAACTGATAACTTTTGCTCGCCCCAACGGTCTGCATCATCTTTATATTTAGATGCTAACCATTCTTGACTTTTTTCCACTAATTTTTTATCTAAATCCGGATTATCCTTTATTAAAATCGATGCAGCTTCTTTTGGGTTATCAATTGCAAAATTATATCCTTTTGATGCTGCAGCCACAAATGCTTTTACTGTTTTAGGGTTTTTGCTAATCATTTTTTCGTTCGTAGCTAAAACTGGAGTATAGTAATCTAGCTTTTTACTATAATCAGTTAAATAAATCATGTTTAATTTTTCTCCACGTAGCTCTGCTTCAATCCCTGTCCATCCTTGATAAATCCACGCAAAATCGATATCTCTTTTTACCGCTGTAAAGAAATCAGCATCACCCATATTAACGATATTTAACTTATTAACATTAGCATTTTCTTCTGACATAAGTGATTTTAAAATAGCCTTTTCAACCGGTGAACCCCAACCACCATATGTTTTTCCAACGAAATCTTTTGGTGACTTAATTCCTTTTTTCACTGGTGATGCAAATCCAGAAGTATTATGTTGAATAATTGCTGCAATTGATACAATCGGTACATTTTGAACTCTTGCTTGTGTAATTGACTCTTGATAAGAAACCCCAAAATCTGCTTTACCAGATGCAACTAATTGGTCTGCACCTGTTTCTCCTGGACTGATTATATCTACATCAAGACCTTGTTCCTTAAAATAACCTTTTTCCTTAGCAACAAATAGCCCAGTTTGATTTGTATTTGGCGTCCAGTCTAGTACGACAGTCACCTTTTTTAATTGCTTTGGCTTTTTAGTAGTAGCAGTTTTGTCTTGACCACACCCAGTTAACATTAAACAAATAGCTACTAAAAATACTACTAGTTTTTTCATTATCTATATCTCCTTTTTGTTTTTTGTTTATACAAAAAGAAAACGTCCGGATACTAACCCGGACGTAAATGCGCTGTAAAAAACATATCTAAAAAGAGATACTGTTCCCTACGCTGGCATCACCCAGATCAGGTTCTAAGAGTCAACATCTTAAGGATGCTATCTCAGCCAGCAACACTGGCTCCTCCACATTTTTTCTCATATATAAACTTTTCCTCATTAATATAACAGATAATGATTGAATTTACGAATTATTTTTAACTTGTGTTTAAATGTTTTAATACTCTGTTAATAAGAGCAATAAAACTATGAAATTTTAACATTTTTAAAAAGAGAATGATAAACAAAAATATCATTTCTTATAGTAAAATCTTAAATGAATAAAGAATATACTACATCAACAAATTATTAAGTAAAATGAGGGGATTTTTTGAATAAACCAATCGGAGTCATTGACTCAGGTGTTGGGGGCTTAACAGTTGCCAAACAAATTATAAGACAATTACCTAAAGAGGACATTTTATACTTAGGCGATACTGCAAGATGTCCATACGGATCACGACCATATACGGAAATCAGAGAATTCACTTGGGAAATGACTAATTTTCTATTGGAGAAAGATATAAAAATGTTAGTTATCGCCTGTAATACAGCAACTTCAGTCGTCTTAAATGAAATGCGAGAAAAACTTCAAATTCCAGTCATTGGAGTTGTCCGCCCAGGTGCTAGAGCAGCAATAAAATTAACACAAAATGACCAAATCGGTGTCATTGGAACGAATGCTACTATTAATAGTAAAGCATATCATTCCGCACTAAAGCGAATTAATGACAAAGTTATAATTGAAGGTTTGGCATGCCCAGAGTTTGCTGGAATTGTTGAAAATGGGGACTACAATAAACCTGAAATATTTGAGATTGTTAAACACACTCTTGCACCGCTTACTGATTCAAATATTGATACCCTAATTCTAGGTTGCACGCATTACCCATTACTCGGTCCAATCATCCAAAAAGTGATGGGACCATCAATCCAACTTATCAGCTCTGGTGATGAAACAGCTTTAGAAGTAAGTGCAATTCTGGATCAACAAAATATATTATCTAACTCTGAAATCACTTCATATGAATTTTTTACAACTGGGGATCCAACCATTTTTAGTAAAATAGCTTCATCCTTATTCCAAGAACCGATGGAAAACGTAAAGTATATTAAACTATAAAGGTCGATAGACCAATTTAAATGAAAAAAACCAACAAAGTAAGCCTTTGTTGGTTTTTTTGTTTTTAAATTACGAACGCTCTTCTATTTCATAATATTTATTCTTTTGTGTTACTTGAAAAATAATCTTTAAGCATCGCATTGTTCTTTACAATATCATCTAATGTATATTGATCTAAAACGTGTAAAAATTGTTCTAATGCATTATTAAATATATGTTTTAAAGAACAAACAGGTGTAATAACACAAGTATTACCGTGTTCAAAACATTCTACAATATTAAAGTCTTCTTCAGTTTTACGAATTATTTCACCGATATTTATTTCTGATGGTAATTTAGCTAAACGGATTCCACCGTTTCTGCCACGAATTGTTTCGATGTAACCCATCTTACCTAAATTATAAATTATTTTCATTAAATGATTTTTAGAAATATCATAAGCTTCAGCAATGTCCTTAATATTAACTAATTTTTCACGTGGCTCAGAGCTTAGAAATATTAGTACACGAAGAGAGTAATCCGAATAAGTTGTTAAACGCATAACTTGTCCTCACTGTTTTATTTAAGATTAATCATAGCATAATTGTGAACTTTTTTTAAACTTTTATGCATTTTTGCGAAAAAATACACAAAAGATGTATTTTATATATTGCTTTAAGTAAATTCTAGGTCTAAGATAAAGATGTATTTACAATACTACTTTAAAACATGATTAGGGGGATTTTTCATGCTATCTCAAAAAACAATTGATATTATTAAGTCAACAGTTCCAGTCTTAGAAGTAAAGGGTACAGAAATCACTAAAGTATTCTATAAAAATTTATTTACTAATCATCCTGAACTATTAAATGTATTTAATCATACAAATCAACAACAAGGTAGACAACAAACTGCCCTAGCAAATACTGTTTTAGCTGCTGCACAGAACATTGATAAACTAGCAACAATTATTCCTGTTGTAAAACAAATTGCGCAAAAACACCGCAGTCTTCAAGTTAAAGCAGAGCACTATCCAATCGTAGGGCAACATTTACTAGGGGCAATTAAAGAAGTACTTGGTGAGGCTGCAACTGATGAAATACTAGGTGCTTGGGCGGAAGCATATGGAGTTATTGCACAAGTATTTATCGATATCGAAAAAGAAATGTATGAGGAAGCATCTTCCCAAGAAGGCGGTTGGTCTGAATTTAAAGAGTTTAAAGTCAGCGAAAAAGTTGAAGAAAGCGATGTAATTACTTCATTCTACTTAGTTCCTAAAGATGGTTCTTCAGTTCCTACTTTCTTAGCTGGTCAATATATTACTGTTCGTTCACAAATTCCTGGTGAAGAATATTTATCAAACAGACAATATAGCTTATCTGATGCACCAGGTAAAAATCACTTTAGAATTTCAGTAAAAAGTGAAGCTGAAGAAAACCAACCACTAGGTAAATTCTCAAACTACCTGCACAATCAAGTAAATGTTGGTGATACTTTGGATATTACTGCTCCAGCAGGTGAATTTACTTTAAATACTGAAACTGATTCAGATGTTGTTTTCTTAAGTGGTGGTGTTGGAATTACACCATTAATCAGTATGGCTAAGTCAATTGCAAGCAATCAACCAAATCGTCAAGTCAGCTTTATAAGCGCTTCAAGAAACGGTAAATTACAAGCATTTGAAAATGAACTAAACCAATTAAAAGAGCAATTAACAAATTACAATTTATCATTTGTTTATGAAAATCCATCTGAGGAAGATCTTAAAAATAATAACTTTAAAAAACAAGGTTATATTGATGCAGAATGGTTAAATAACAATGTTAAATCAGACAATGCAGATTATTACGTATGTGGACCAGTACCATTTTTAAAAGCGATTATAACAAGCTTAAAAGAATTAGGAATTAAAGATACACAAATTCATTATGAATTCTTCGGACCAGCAATGAATTTAGACACTGAACCTAAAAGCCCTGTACATCAAGGTTAATATTTAGAAAGGATGCTGAATAAAGAGCATCCTTTTTATTTCCGCTCTAATAATACAGCCACTCTTTTTAAAACTGTCGGTATTGTAAAGCTACCAAAAATTGCGATTAGGTCACTTGAGTAGTATTTTTTTAGAGTGCCATATACTAAGCCACTTATCATAAGATCGTACAAAAAGAATCGACCAAAATCACGTTTGGTTATGACCATAAAGATGATAGATGCATTTCTTGTTGTAAGAATAAGCCCACCTTCTTCTAGAAAAATTAGTCATTCTAATCAATGCAAATCACAAATTTATTTTTTATCTAACATCCAATAATACTTTTCAATTTCTTCTTTTACTTTTATCATGCCAATTTTCTCTAAAACTCTAATAGAGGCATGATTATAAATGGAACAAATAGCAGATATTCTTGTAACATGATTTTGCTTTAATCCCCACTCACAAATAGCCCTAGCCATTTCAGTTGCATACCCTTTACCTTGATAACTAGGTGCAATACTATACCCTATCTCCATAATCCCAGTTTCATCAGGACCACCTTTAAATCCCATGTCCCCAATAATTACTCGATCTTTTTTATGAATAATAATTCCTTCATATTTTTCTTCAGTAGGATGTGTTTGAAAACGAGAGATTTTATAAGGGAAAAGATTTTTATATACCAGAATTGGCCACCCTTGAGCGAAACTATAAAATTGATTTTCAAATTCTAACTCTTTATTTCCACTTAAAACAGAAAGCATCGCTTCTGCTGTAAAAGTCATTAATAGTAAATTTTTAGTTTCAGTGATTATCATTA
This sequence comes from Bacillus sp. AFS077874, assembly GCF_002566505.1. Taxonomy (NCBI): domain Bacteria; kingdom Bacillati; phylum Bacillota; class Bacilli; order Caryophanales; family Bacillaceae; genus Bacillus; species Bacillus sp. AFS077874. The sequence continues at coordinate 53,834 of NZ_NUYF01000048.1, read as the reverse complement.
CCTGACTCCTGTATACTAAATTTTATAGTTTTTTTGACTACTGCTTCCCTTAAAAAATATTCTAGAAATGACTAATCCAATCAGTCCAAGCAGTATAAATAAACCGGCTCTAACCATCAATGTAATATTTGGTAAATCTATTAATACAAGTTTTCCTAGCGTCAATAATAATAAACCTATCCCAGTATATGTCCAAACTTTGAACTTCTTAAAGTTACCAAGTATCATGGCTAATATTGAAAGCAAGATCCAACTGATATTAATTAATAATCGAATTATATTGTCGGATTGATCTACTGCGAGTATTTGAACAATTTGTGTTATAAAAGCAATTAATATAACCGTAATTAATAAAGAACTACTTAATAAGATAAATTGCTTTTCATCTTCATTTTTATAAGCCAAAATTGCAATCGTAATTAGACCTAGAATTAACATAAACCAATTCATTGTTTCAAAAGACCATAAAGAATCTATTCCAACTGATAAAATGGATATCCCCACCGGAATAAATGTAAGAGCAGCTATAATTAATTTTAGTAGATCTCGATATCTTAAATAAAATAAATAAGTTGATACTGCTTGAATTATTAATACTGTACATAGTAAGTTTTCTGAAACACTATCCAAACAAAGGAATGAAATGGCTAATATAAAATTAGTCGAAAATCCAAAGAAAAAATCCGATTTCTTTTTATAATAAAAAGTCAGGAATAAATATCCTACACATAAAAAGATTAAAATCATTGTTCTATTCAGATCTTCAAATGCACTAAAGATCCAACCGATTGTTAAAATAAAACTGGTGTGAAGAATTATTACTTGCTTTTTAATAGCAAACTTAGATTTTATCAATATAGCTAGCAAACTAATATGTTGAACGAGAATACTTAGTGCGAAATATTCAATTCCATTTGTATTAAAATTAACTAAAGCAACAATTAAATAAGATAAATGCAATAATATTACAGACGAAAGATAGATGAATTTATATTTCTTAAATGTTGCATAAAACATAAAGCATAAGTAAATCACTGTTTCATAGATAGAGAAAAATAAATAGTTTGGCGAATCACTTTTAACTAGGAATGGTACAAAAACGGCTCCTATTATACTTATTAATCCAATTACTTCTGATTTGTATCTATTCATCGAATAAAAACCAATACATACCCAAATAATCAAAAGGGTAAATGCAATCGTTGACCCAACCATGTGATATAAATGATGCATAGCAAACGTAGTTAAAAATAATACCGGTAACACGCCACCAATTAATGATTGGCCAAGTGTTGATCGTTTAGTTTTCATTTGACGATTACCGTACCAGAATAAAGCAATCGCTATAACAAAACCAATACCTACTTTTGCATACTTATTTAATACTCCATAATCTGATGCCGCTTTAAATCCCCACATTACGCCAAGAATGAAAATAAATATAAAAAATCTAGGTAACCACTTTTGGAAAATAAGTGCTTCATAGTCAACCTTTTCATTTTCAACTGTTACTTTAACCTGTCTACTAACTGTTTTTTGTGGTTTAGGATTATTTACTTTAGTTTGAGTTATTTGTTTAATCTCGTTTGAAGTTTCTTTCGTGATTAAGAGAAATTCAATTTGTTTCTTCATTTCTCTGACTTCTTCTTCAAGCTTTTCTACCTTTTTTTTAAGATCTTGATTCTGATTATCCAACTGCATCACCTCTTATCATAACTATGTATTTTATTAAGACTAAATAACTGAAAAGACATCCTTCATATAAGTTCGCTACTTCCTGGATTAATCCTATATAAAAAAATATTTATGAAGTATGTTTTTTTGCAAATTTCGTCATATTTCCCAGAAAATAAAGACAATCAGTTCTACTGGAAAACAAGTCGTTAATTAAATCTGTCAAAAAAAATCCTCTATTATAAAAATAGAGGATTTTTAAAATTAAAATAGAACTTTTTCTGATTTTTGTTGTTTAATCATTTCTAAGAAGCTCTCGAATGGTTGAGTACCAATGTCACCTTCGCCACGTTTACGAATAGCTACAGTATTATTTTCAACCTCTTGATCACCAACTACTAACATAAAAGGTAATTTTTGAAGTTGTGCTTCACGGATTTTATATCCAATTTTTTCGCCACGTAAATCAGCTTCAACACGAATTCCTGCAGCTTTTAATTGATCAGCAAGTTTTTGTGCATATTCATTATGAACACTTGAAATTGGTAATACCGCTACTTGAACTGGTGCTAACCATAATGGGAATGCTCCAGCAAAATGTTCAGTTAAGATTCCTAAGAAACGGTCAATTGAACCATAAATTGCACGGTGGATAACAACTGGACGTTCTTTTTGGTTATCTTCATTAACATAAGTTAAATCAAATTTCTCAGGCATTTGGAAATCTAATTGAATTGTAGCACATTGCCAGCTACGTTTTAATGCATCTTGAATATGGAAATCGATTTTAGGACCATAGAATGCGCCATCGCCTGGGTTTAATTTAAAGTCTAAGTTCTCAGATTTTAGAACATTTTCTAAAGCCTGCTCTGCTGAGTTCCACAACTCTTCTGAGCCCATTGAATCTTCTGGGCGAGTTGATAATTCTACTTTATAAGTGAATCCGAATACGCCGTAAATTTCTTTAATTAAGTTAATTACTTCAATAATTTCGCCTTCAATTTGGTCTGGACGACAGAAGATATGTGCATCATCTTGAGTAAAAGTACGAACACGCATCATACCATTTAAGGCACCAGAATATTCATGACGGTGAACTTGACCATTTTCACACATACGAACCGGTAGATCACGGTATGAATGTAATTTATTTTTATAAACTAACATATGACCTGGGCAGTTCATCGGTTTTAATGCGAATTTAGTTTCATCAACTTCAGTAAAGTACATGTTTTCATGGTAGTGATGCCAGTGACCTGATTGCTCCCATAATCTTTGATTCATAATGAATGGTGTACGAACTTCTTTGTAATCTTTTGAAGTTTGTAATCCGCGCTCATATTGTTCTAATTCATTACGGATAATTGTACCTTTTGGTAAGAAGAATGGCATACCAGGTGCTTCTTCAGAGAACATGAATAATTCAAGTTCTTTACCTAATTTACGGTGATCACGTTTTTTAGCTTCTTCTAATAAGAATAAATGCTCTTCTAATTCCTTCTTACTTGGGAAAGCAGTACCATAAACACGTTGAAGCATTTTATTATTCGCATCGCCTCTCCAATAAGCTCCAGCAACTGATAATAATTTAATCGCTTTTACACGGCCAGTTGTAGGAACATGTGGTCCACGGCAAAGGTCAACGAATTCACCTTGAGTATACATTGAAATAACTGCATCTTCTGGTAAATCACGGATTAATTCTAGTTTAAACTCATCGTCTAATTCAGTGAAGAATTTAATTGCCTCTTCACGACTAACTTCTGAACGAGTAATCGGTAAGTTTTCTTTAATAATTTTTTCCATTTCTTTTTCAATTTTAGGTAGGTCTTCTACTTTAATTGAAACTGGAAGATCAATATCATAATAGAAACCGTCAGCAGTTACAGGTCCAACACCAAATGCAGCTTTTTCGCCTTTATAAAGACGTTTTACTGCTTGAGCTAAAATATGCGCTGAACTATGACGCATCATTTCTAATCCATCTTGATCATCTTGAGTAATTATTTGAACTTCACACTCTTCAGTAATAGGTGTATTTAAATCCACTAATTTACCATTAATTTTTCCACCAAGCGCTTTTTTCTTTAAGCTAATGGAGATTGAACCCGCGAAATCTTCAACTGTTGTATTTTGTTCCACCTCGCGAATTGATCCATCTGGTAATTTAATTGAAATCATTTAAGTTCACTCCTTTTTCAAATTAATTTTGACAATAAAAAAAGAGCACACTCGTAGGGACGAATGTGCTCGTGGTTCCACCCTAATTTAATGTACACAAAAATAAGTATACAAAATCTCAACGTTTTAACGGTCTACACCGATAGTAGTTACTTGTAAAAAAACTTACGTTCCCCACTATAGCTACAAGGTGGTAAGTCATTCAACGTATAGAGAATTCTCGCACCAAATGAATTCCTCTCTTACTATCGTCTTGAACGCTCGTGTCCTTGATCTTTGCTTTTCCTTATTCGTATAAAAGTATTATATAGAATGTCATTGAATTCTTCAAGTACTCATCTTAAGATAAATTTAATTGTTTTATCATTCTATTCAATCTTTATTCAGTATGTTACAACATTACTTGTTTTAAACACTAACTACTGAATTCTTTATTTCATTTAATAATTTTTCTTTCCATTCTTTTTTCCATTTTTCACTTCGCCCTGTATGACGATTTATATTTACTAAGGAATTTCGTCCGGTAAAGCAAATTTCATTTTTAGGATTAATCCCCATATAGTGTAAATCGATTGATGAATTTCCTACTTTTGCAATTTTTATGTACACATCGATGATTTCATTAAAAAATACTTGTCGTAAGTAATCACATTGTAAATCAGCAACAACTGGAATAAACTCACTATGATTTGCCGTCCATTCTTGCATAAGCCCTAAATTTTTTAAATACTCAATTCGTGATTCTTCAAAATAAACGAATGGAACTGTATTATTCATATGTCCAAACATGTCCGTTTCACTAAATCGAACTTTAATAGTAATCTTAAATGAAAACTCAGATTGCCACTCCTGTATATTAGATACATAATTTATTTTCCCCATCGAATTTGCCCCCTTACTATCTTTATTATAGCATTAATTTCTTTAAAGAATGAATATTCATTCAGTTTGAAAGGGGACAGGATGAAGGAAATAAGGGACTTATAAAATAGTAAAAGGCTTCATTAGAGAATAATATCTTCTCTACTAACTTTTCTATCTACCGCTCTCCCTTTCTTTAACCTAACCCTGTTTTGTTATTAAAAAACATCCTTAACACTCAATAATTTTGATGAATATAATTCCCATGTTTGAATGTGATTCTTTTGAAATGATTATTTCGCATCCAAGCATCTACACGTTTTTCAAAAAGTTCTCCCCCATATATTGGGTATCTTTCAGATAAAGGATTTTTTTCATTATATATCTTATTTTTAAAATCATTTGTCCTGATTAAGTAACATTGATCTGAAAATCCATAACCAATATAAAAGTTTTCATCTTCTTCAAATGATTCTTGTTTTGCCTCAAAAATATTTCCATTCCATACTGGATTTGCTACTTTAAATCTTTCATCCTCTTGAAGTTTTAATATTGATAAATCAATCCAATTAAAAGGCTTTTCTAAAATAGAATCACTTGAAAAATGAAGTAAAAAATCTGTATTGCAAAGATAAATACTAACAAGTTCTGAGATTGAATAGTAATAACCACCTTTGAAGCTTTCCTTCGTAACCTCAAAATAATTGAGGGCTTCCTTTGAATAATCATCAACTATTACATATGACGATAAAACATCCCTTGCGACAAGTTTGTCTGCATGACGACTGACTTCCCTTACATCTTGTACGTTATTAATATATAAAATTTTTTCTTTAAATTGAAATTGATTAAACTCAATCATTTTTTCGATCCGGTCTGTCTTTAAAAGTATTTCCCAATCTTTTTCATAGCATTTCGTCTCAAATGTCACTTCAAACTGTTGCATTCAAGTCAACCTCCGATCGAAAGGGGTAAGACACCGCACATCCCTTTGCTGCCTTTACTATTGATATGATTTAAAAGTGGAGTTTATTAGAAGATATTTATTTAAAAATGCAAAAAAAGCATGTCCCCTAAGGAACATGCTTTTATAATTATTAAATTTCGTCGCTTCCAAAGAAGTCTTTGAAAGATTGGATTGTAGTTGCACGGTTTAATGCTGCAATTGAAGTTGTTAAAGGAATACCTTTTGGACAAGATTGTACACAGTTTTGTGAATTACCACAGTTTGATAATCCACCGTCTCCCATAATTGCATGAAGACGTTCTTCCTTATTCATTTCTCCAGTTGGATGAGCATTAAATAAACGTACTTGTGAAAGCGGTGCAGGCCCAATAAAGTTAGATTTACTATTAACGTTTGGACAAGCTTCTAAACATACACCACAAGTCATACATTTTGATAATTCATAAGCCCATTGACGTTTTCTTTCAGGCATTCTTGGTCCAGGACCTAAGTCATGCGTTCCATCAATTGGAATCCATGCTTTAACGCGTTTTAAAGAATCGAACATGCGGCTACGATCAACTTGTAAGTCACGTACTACTGGGAATGTGCTCATTGGCTCAAGACGAATTGGTTGTTCCAATTTGTCAATAAGCGCAGAACATGATTGTCTTGGTTTACCATTGATAACCATAGAACATGCTCCACAAACTTCTTCAAGACAGTTCATGTCCCAAGAAATTGCAGTCGTTTCTTTTCCATTTGAATTAACTGGATTTTTACGAATTTCCATTAACGCCGAGATTACGTTCATATTCGGACGATAAGGGACAGTAAATGTTTCTTCATATGGCGCAGTATTTGGTGAATCTTGACGTTTAACAATAACAGTAATTGTCTTTTCAGCAGTCATTGTTCCATTATGCATTTGCTTTGTCCTCCTTCTTCTTAGAATAGTCACGTTTTCTAGGTTGAATTAATGATGTATCAACATCTTCGTAATGGAATAATGGTGAATTTGATTTCTCATCAAATTTAGCCATTGTAGTTTTTAAGAATTCCTCATCATTACGTTCTGGGAATTCAGGTTTATAGTGAGCTCCACGGCTTTCATTACGGTTATATGCACCTAATGTGATAACACGTGATAAGTGAAGCATGTTTTCAAGTTGACGAGTAAATGAAGCACCTTGGTTACTCCATTTAGCTGTATCATTAATGTTAATGTTTTGATAGCGCTCATAAAGCTCTTGAATTTTTTCATCAGTTTTTAATAAGCGATCATTGAATCGAACTACAGTAACGTTGTCTGTCATCCATTCTCCAAGCTCTTTATGAAGAAGGTATGCATTTTCTTTACCGTCCATTTTATAAATGCGATTCAATTTTTCTTTTTCTTCATTAGCATTTGATTCAAATACAGAAGTTGAAACATCATCTGAAGATTTAGCTAAACCATTTACGTATCTTACAGCATTTGGTCCAGCAACCATTCCACCATAAATAGCAGAAAGTAATGAGTTAGCTCCTAAACGGTTAGCTCCGTGCATTGAGTAATCACACTCACCTGCAGCAAATAAACCAGGAATTGTAGTCATTTGGTCATAGTCAACCCATAATCCACCCATTGAGTAGTGAACTGCTGGGAAGATCTTCATTGGAACTTTTTTCGGATCATCACCTGTGAATTTCTCATAAATCTCGATGATTCCACCAAGTTTTACATCAAGTTCATGTGGATCTTTATGTGAAAGATCTAAATAAACCATGTTTTCACCATTGATACCAAGCTTGTGGTCAACACATACAGAGAAAATCTCACGTGTAGCAATATCCCTTGGTACAAGATTTCCATATGCAGGATATTTCTCTTCTAAGAAATACCATGGTTTACCATCTTTATACGTCCAAACTCGTCCACCTTCACCACGAGCACTTTCACTCATTAAACGGTTTTTATCATCTCCAGGGATTGCAGTTGGATGGATTTGAATAAATTCACCATTTGAATAAACTGCACCTTGACGATATACAGCTGCAGCAGCTGAACCAGTGTTGATAATTGAATTTGTCGTTTTACCAAAGATAATACCAGGGCCACCAGATGCCATAATTACAGCATCCGCAGGGAAACTTACGATTTCCATTGATGTTAAGTTTTGTCCAACGATCCCACGACATACGCCTTCATCATCAACAATAACTCTTAAAAATTCCCAGCCTTCATACTTTTGAACAAGACCTTCAGATTCGTAACGACGAACTTGCTCATCTAATGCATATAATAATTGTTGCCCAGTCGTAGCACCAGCAAATGCTGTACGGTGATGTTGCGTACCACCGAAACGACGGAAGTCTAATAGTCCTTCTGGCGTACGGTTGAACATTACACCCATACGGTCCATCATATGAATGATGCCAGGTGCTGCTTCTGCCATTGCCTTTACAGGTGGTTGGTTTGCTAAGAAATCCCCACCATAAATTGTATCATCAAAGTGCTCCCAAGGAGAGTCACCTTCACCTTTTGTATTAACTGCACCATTAATTCCACCTTGAGCACATACTGAATGTGATCGTTTTACGGGAACTAATGAGAATAAATCTACTTTTGTGCCAGCTTCAGCGGCTTTAATTGTTGCCATAAGACCAGCTAATCCGCCACCGACGATAATTATTTTCCCACTCATGACTCTCTCTCCTTACAAATTCGCTAGTTGTGGATCAATGAATGCAAAGATAGCAGTTAATCCAACGAATGATAATACTACGAATATACCTAATGTAACATATGTTGAAATACGTTGTGATCTAGGTGTTACTGTAATTCCCCAAGATACGAAGAATGACCATAATCCATTAGCAAAGTGGAAAATTGTTGAAATTACACCTACTATATAGAAAACTAACATAAATTTTGAAGTAAAAATATCAGCCATCATATTATAATCAACCGTTGCTCCAAGTTGAGCAGCGATACGTGTTTGCCATACGTGCCAAGTAATAAAAATTAAAGTAACTACACCAGAAATACGTTGGAATAAATATAACCAGTTACGTAAGTATCCATAATTTTTAACATTGCTAGTTCCAGTGAACGCAATGTATAGTCCGTAAATTGCATGGTATAAAATTGGTAAGAAAATGACAAAAACTTCTAAAAAATAGCGGAATGGTAAATTCGCCATAAATTCAGCAGCTTTGTTGAACGATGTTGCTCCATTTGTCGCAAAATGATTGACAACTAAGTGCTGTGTTAAAAAGATCCCAACCGGAATAACTCCTAGCAATGAATGAAGTTTTCTAAAGAAAAACTCCCTTCCATTCTTGTTGCTCATGTAAACCCCTGCCCCCTTTAGTTTGTGCACATGAAAAATTTAATTCCTCTATTATTCTAAAAAAATAGAATAAATAAGCAATACGCATAAAAAGTCGAAATTTTTATGACATTTATCTACAACCCATTTTACTCCTGATAATATAGGAGGTCAAGAAAACGCGTACATTTTTCTTTACTGAAAAAACTTCTCATTTAGATTGGTAATCCTTGTAATCTACTGTTGTCGAATTATTGTTTTTACTATTAAATATTGTATATAATAAAAACATGTTTTTTTAGGAAAGGGAGAGTTATCCGACCATGACGAACGGCATTGAAAATTTAAATATTCCGGGAAATATTTCTGGTTTTGGCTATGAGCTAATACGTAACGATTTATTGAATGATTTATTAGGAAAAGAGCAAAATGATATTTTATATTGGGCGGGTAAAATGATTGCCAGGAAATATCCTTTAGCAACCTTTGAAGAAATTATAGAATTTTTTGATCAAGCTGGTTGGGGTACTCTTACTGTTGAAGAAGAAAAGAAGCAAGAAGTTCATTTAACACTATCTTCTGAATTAATTACATACAGAAATCAACAAAAAAAGAACGTATCTTACCAACTAGAAGCTGGATTTCTAGCGATGCAAATTCAACAGCAAATCGATGTTATAGCTGAAACGTATGAAGAGCAAAGCAAAAGAGGCGACAAAGTAAAGTTCCAAGTAAAATGGGATTTAAAGGATCCAATTACAAGAAGATAACACGAAAAACACCACAAGAACTTTGGTCCCTTGTGGTGTTTCCTTTTGAATAATTTTTTCTTGAAATATTGAAATATAAGTTCAATTACAGGTACAACAATGAGTATTAACCAATAAATCATTAAGTCCAAATTTTTACTTTAATTTAAGAAAAAGATCAGGTAGTTATTATTTAACTTCCTTACCCCTTCTCTTTCCTTTCCTTACTTGGATCCTGCCTTCTAATTCCCTCAAAATTCTTGTTTCTTTTAACTCCCTTAATAATAGAATTTAACAAGAATAAACAAATAGAAACAAAAAACAAAATGGCGAGTATTAATAGAACGAACTGTAGCACAATTTCTCCATATCCGTAGGCAAGTATACTATGCCCCATTATTAATACCTCCTTCTTTTATTTACCATTTAGCCGTTCGCCTTACATATTTTAAATTTACAGAATCTTTATATAATTTATTCGCTTAACGATTAAAAAACCCTTTTAAACGCTATCACTATACTATACGGCTCTGTATATCTGAACGTGATGAATATTGATAAAATCAATATTTCAAAGCCTATATATAAGAATTTGAACGCCTAAAAGGGTTTATTTTACTATTTAGTTTTCTACTACTACTTCTTCATTAATACGATCTAATTCATATCCTTTATGAAGAGCGTGAACTGCTTCTTGTAATTTTGATTTTGGTACAACTGTTGATACTTTAATTTCAGAAGTACTTACCATTTTTACAGGGATTTCACTTTCAGCTAAAAATTTAAACATTTTTGCAGCAACACCTGGATTTGAAACCATTCCACTACCTACAATTGATACTTTAGCAAGTTCACTTTCAAAATCAAATGAGCGGTAACCTAAAAATTCTTTCTTTGATTCTAGAACCGCTATTGCTTCCATCATATTTTCAGATTTGATCGAGAATGAAAGATTTACTAAGTTATCTGATGTTACGCTTTGGATGATAATATCAACATCAATACCTTCACTTGCTAATAAAGTAAAGATTTTAGGTAATAAATCTACATGGTTATTTAAACCATTTAAAGTCATCCTTGTTACATTAGATTCGAATGCGATTCCTCTTACGACTGATTGTTGTTCCATTTGTGTTTCCTCCCCAATAAATGTACCGATTTCATCATGTTGACTTGAACGAACTTGAATAATTAAATTATAATTTTTTGCGAATTCTACTGCTCTTGGATGTAAAACCGCTGCTCCTAAAGCTGCAAGCTCTAGCATTTCATCATAAGAGACATGGCTTAGTTTAGAAGCATTTGGTTCAACTCTTGGATCCGTAGTATAAACACCTAATACGTCTGTATAAATATCACAACGTTCTGCATTTAAAGCAGCTGCCAATGCAACAGCTGTTGTATCTGAACCACCACGACCTAATGTCGTAATTTCATTGTTGTCACTTAAACCTTGGAAACCAGCAACAATTACGATATACCCTTCATCAAGTAATTGTTGAATTCGATCAGTATGAATTGTTTCAATACGCGCATTTCCATGGACAGATTCAGTTTGAATTCCAGCTTGCCAACCAGTTAGTGAAATAGCTTTAAAACCTTTAGCTTGGATCGCCATTGCTAGTAACGAAATCGAAACTTGTTCCCCTGTAGTAAGTAACATATCTAATTCACGTTTACTGTTATGCGGACTAATTTGAGCTGCTAAACTAACTAGTTCGTCTGTATGATGTCCCATTGCAGATACAACTGTAACTACTTGGTTTCCTTCTTTATATGATTTGGTTACTGTTTCAGCAACATGCTGAATTCGTTCAATTGAGCCTACTGAAGTACCACCGAATTTTTGAACAATAATTCCCATTTTTCTCATCCTCACTTTTTACTTAAAAAAGAATACAAAAAAGCGCGTGAAGCAATGTTCACGCGCCTAATTTACAAATAAAATAAAATAGACAAATCATCAACATCTCTTCAATAGCTCCCCGCATAATTATTATGCGACAGTACTACATTTCTTAAATGCAGTCCCAACAAAATGAATTGTGGATTCATTTTATTTCGGCAAAACTTCCTTTCAACTGTCCATCACAACGCCACACGTCTATGACAGCATACTTTTAAGTTTTGCACCTCTATTACGAGAGAAAATCATTTAATTTTAACTAAAATATAAATTATTTTGAAAATAGTGTCAAGATAAAAATTTTGGCAACTATGTTACTCTTTATGGAAATGCTGATGAATTTCTTCTGCAACATTTTTTGGCATTTTAGCTGCTATTAACTCATCGATTGATGCCTCTTTTATTTTTTTGACTGATCCAAAATGTTTAAGAAGAGCTTTCTTTCTTGTTCCACCAACACCTGCTATGCCATCTAAAGCAGATTGAACCATTGATTTACTATGAAGCTGACGATAGAATTCAATCGCAAATCTGTGTACCTCGTCTTGAATTCTTTGTAATAAAAAGAATTCTTGGCTTTGTCTTCCAAGTTGGACAATTTGAGGTGGTTGTCCGATTAATAACTCTGAAGTGCGGTGCTTTTCATCTTTAACAAGTCCAGCTGTTGGGATGTATAGGCCTAACTCATTTTGGAGTACATCTTCAACTGCTGCTAGATGTCCTTTCCCACCATCCACAATTATTAAGTTTGGTAAAGGTAAATTCTCTTTTAATGCTCTCGAATATCTTCTACGTACTACCTCACGCATTGAATCGTAATCATCAGGTCCTATGACAGTTTTGATTTTATATTTGCGGTAATCTTTTTTTGAAGGTTTTCCGTCTATAAAGACAACCATAGCTGAAACAGGATTTGTTCCTTGAATATTTGAATTATCGAATGCTTCAATTCGATACGGAGTTTCAATATTTAAAATATCCCCTAGTTTTTTTATTGCTTTAACTGTTCTTTCTTCATCTCGCTCTATTAACTTAAATTTCTCACCGAGTCCAATTTTGGCATTTTTATTTGCTAATACTACGAGTTCCTTTTTTTGGCCTCTTTTTGGTTGGAATACAGGAATTTTTAGTAAACCTTTTAAAATTTCCGTATCAACTTTATCTGGTACAAAAATTTCTTTTGGTTTTATATTGTGTGGTTTTTCATAAAATTGCCCAATAAACGATAGGAATTCTTCTTCTGGTTCATCGTAAATTGGAAAATATGATACATCTCTTTCAATTAATTTTCCTCTTCGAACAAAGAAAACTTGAACACACATCCATCCCTTATCAACCGCATATCCAAATACATCTCGATCAACTAAATCACTACTCATCATTTTCTGCTTTTCCATAGTCGCTTCAATAGATACAATTTGGTCTCGATACTCTTTCGCGCGCTCGAAATCTAATTGTTCAGATGCAGCAAGCATTTTTGCCTCTAATTCTTTTCGTATTTGGTCTTCCCCACCGTTTAGAAAACGGGCAATTTCATTAACTATTTCCTGATTTTGTTGATCAGTTACTTCTTTTACACAAGGCGCAAGACACTGACCAATATGATAATATAAACAAACTTTATCTGGTAATGAAGAACATTTTCGTAATGGATATAGACGATCTAATAATTTTTTTGTTTCACTAGCGGCTGTAGCATTAGGGAATGGTCCAAAATATTTCCCTTTATCTTTTTTTACATTTCGCGTAATTAATAAGCGAGGATGTTTTTCAGCAGTGATTTTAATAAAGGGGTATGATTTATCATCCTTTAACATGATGTTATATTTCGGATCATATTTCTTAATTAAATTCATCTCAAGAATTAATGCTTCCATATTTGAAGAAGTAACAATATATTCAAAATCAGTTATCTCTTGAACTAATCGATATGTCTTACCATCATGGGATCCCGTGAAATAAGATCTAACTCTATTTTTTAACACTTTAGCTTTTCCTACGTAAATGATCGTCCCTTGAATATCTTTCATCAAATAACAACCAGGCTGATCAGGTAGTAGCGCTAATTTTTCTTTTAAGTGATTGTCCATTTCCTCTCACCTCTTTCGTGCAATTGTACACTTAATATTATAATCTCCATATTTAAAAACTGAAAATACTTTAATGATATTAAGTAAAAATTAAGTTTTCTATTGTAACTTTAATTTCATCAAGAGAAGAAAAGGAGAAATGTTAAGATGAAAAAAGTAAGAGTAGTTCATTTTTGGATAGGTGTGATTGTTTCGGTTTTCCTACTAATCGAATCTACTACAGGAATTATCCTGTATTTCAATAAAGGTGGCGAAGAAAAAGGAAGATTTTCTATGCAAGGTCAGTTTCCATCGGGTGGACAGTTTAATGGTAACCAACAATCTCAAAATAGCGATCAAAACACAGCGCTTCAAAATGGACAAAGTGGTGATAATACTCAAACCCCATTTCAAAATTTTGGAAAGAGAACTGAGCAGTCTGCATTTTCAGTCAAAAGCTTACATACCGGCATAATTGGTTTAATTAGTGGTATCGGTCTTTTTATACTTACTGGAACAGGATTAGCGTTATCTTGGATTTTGTGGAGTAATAAACGAAAAATGAGAAAAAGAAAAGAAAAAGTATCCGTGGCTATCTAACAAAGAGGTTCCCTGAAAAGTAAATCTTTTATGGGACCTCTTTTTTTTCTTTATTTTGCAACTTATCGTAAATTAGAGATCAATTTGTGCAAATAAATAGTGGTCTGCAAATAAAATCTGAAAATCGCAATTAAAATTAGCATAACAGCAATTAAAATTAAATTACGGCAAATAAAATTTACCAAACTGCAATTAAATTATAAAAAATCGCAATTAATTACCCTTACCAGTTAAGGTATTATAGCTTTAAAATTATACACTAGAAGCTACTTTCAAACGAAATACTCGCAAAAATAATCTATTTCTCATTCGATCAATTTAAAAATTGATAAAAACAAAAAAAGATTGAATTTTTTAACTCGTTCAGTTGTAATACCCTCAACACTTCATAGTTAGCGTTCTCGAAATGCTAAAAATAAAAACCATCCAAAATATTACTGGATGGTTTTTACTTTTATGATTACAGCTTGAGAAATTACGAAGTCGCAGTTTCCACTTCTACTTGTTCTTGCTCATTACCTTCTTTATCGCCAGCTTTTCGATTCGTTAATTTAATTGGTGTTAGGAATAATGTTACGATTGCACCAATTATGATGAATCCTAAACCAACAAAGAATACTTGGTGTAATGAATCCATTAATGATGTTTTAATGATTGGTAACATACCTTCCAAAATTGGCTTAGGAATTAGCTTCTTAGCATCCGCATTAAATAACATTGTAAATACAGACTGAGGAGTTGTATTAATCATGTCTTTAAATTTGTCTACTAATGGTGCAGCTTGAGCTGGTAATTTATTTAAGAATGGAACTAAATCATTGTTTAGAAGTGTTCCTGATTTACTGTTCATTACAGCCCCTAAAACAGTTGCTCCAAAAGTACCACCGATTGAACGGAAGAATTGGCTAGAAGATGTTACAATCCCTAATTCCTTCTTATCAAATACTTCTTGAAGAGCTAAAGTAATTGTCGGCATTACTAAACCAATCCCTAGACCCATAACTCCCATAAAGATTGTTGCAATCGTTTTAGTTGAATTCATATCTAAAGTTGTTAATAAGTATAAACCTAATGCAATTACGAACATACCCGTAATAATCTGTGGTTTAATACCTACTTTAAATACAACCTGACCACCAATAATACTTGCAATAATCATAGTGATCATCATTGGCGTCATAATTGTCCCTGATTGTGTTGCACTTACTCCAACAATTCCTTGCATGAAGAATGGTACGAACATAATTGCACCAAACATCGCAATTGTCATAAAGAAACCAATTAAGTTCAATGTTACGAACGTTCTATTTTTAAATAAATGCATTGGTAGTATTGGCTCTTTAGCTTTATTTTCTGCGATCACGAAGCTAATGATTCCAACTACTGCTAATACAAATAAACTAATGATTTGCCAAGAATTCCAATCATACTTAACTCCACCTAAACTTAAACCAAGGAGTAAGCTTACAACACCGATAATCATAGTCACCATACCAGCGATATCGAAATTGATTGGTCCAGTATTTTTTCTTCCTTTTAAACCTAATGCAATAAAAATTGTTGCGATAATCCCTACTGGAAGGTTAATGTAGAATACCCATTTCCAGTTTAATGAGTCAACAATCCAACCACCGATTTGTGGACCGATTACTGAAGCTAAACCGTAAATACCACCGAAAACCCCTTGGAATTTCGCACGTTCTTTACCTGTAAATAAATCCCCGATTACAATCATCGCCATCGGCATCATTACACCGCCACCGATACCTTGAATACCACGGTAAATAATTAATTCAGTCATGTTATGGGCAATACCACATAATGCTGAAGCTGCCATAAATATAACTAAACCAGCAATATAAACACTTCTACGACCTAATAAGTCTGCTAATTTACCTGCGATCGGCACTACTGTAGTTGAAGTTAATAAGTATGCTGTTGTAAGCCAAGTCATCATACTTAAACCACCAAGGTCTCCAACTATTTTAGGCATAGCAGTACCAACTATCGTGCCATCTAATGCCGAGAAAAACATTGCAATAATTAGACCAATTAGCAATAGTTTACGATTGCCTTCTTTTTGAACAACTGTATTTGTAGTCAAAATATATTTCTCCCTTCTCTCCCATAGCTTTTTTCTTTTTATAATTACTAATACAAAAAAATATTTTGTAAAAATTTCTATAAATCTGCTGCAGCATTTGCAAGCTTTTCAGTAATCTTTGCAAATTGTAATAACTCTTCGTCAGAAAGGTTAAACAAGAAACCTTCAAAAATTTCTTTTCGATCTTTTATCACTGATTCTAATTTTTTAATACCTTCATCAGTTAACATAATATTTACAACTCTTCGGTCCTTTTTATCATGTTCTCTATATACAAAGTCATTATGTTCAAGTCGATCAATCATAAATGATACAGCACTTGGTTTTACACCCATCATCTCTGCGATCTCAGATATTTTACAGCTTTCTTTTTTTCGTAAGTACATTAAAACAAAAAATTGAGTAGCTGTTACACCATGACTATTCATACTTTCTGTCACTTTTGGTTGCATTTTATGAATAGTGCTTTGAAGTGCAATCTGGATCCGTTCAATGTACTCATTTTTGTTACCCAAGAAAGTTAACCTCCTTTAAAAATTAATCCAAATAAATATTTAATGTATGTTAAATATTAATGCTTATTAAATATAAAACGTGAAAGAAAAATAGTCAATCTTATTTACATTAGAAATTTTTAACATTACTCTCATTAATCATATTGCTAATTATAATGAAAACATTTACATTGGCTTAAGGTATTGGTTTTATTAATATTGTTCTAGCCAGCTTTTTTTTTAGTTAAAAATGCAAAAAAAAGAAATGCACTCATATTATGAGTGCATTTCTTACAAATTATAATTAACCAATATGTGGCGTAATTAATTCTTCTAAAGCTTCTTTAGGTTTGAAACCTAAAGTTTTTTCAACTACTTCTCCGTCTTTAAGAACGAATAATGATGGAATGCTCATAACTTCAAATTTAGCTGCTGTTTCTTGGTTTTCATCAACATCAACTTTAACAATTTTAACTTTTTCTCCGTATTCAGAAGCTAATTCTTCTAATACAGGAGCAATCATTTTACAAGGACCACACCAAGTTGCCCAAAAATCAACTAATACTACACCTTCTTTTGTTTCTTCTGCAAACGTTGCGTTTGTTGCATTAACAATTGCCATTTATTTTTCCTCCTACCTACGCAATCTACATAAGTAAAATATGTAGATTCACATAATTTGTTATAATTTTAAAGAAAGTATACCATATGAGAATTAGCATTTTCTATTTATTTGCTCAAACTTACTATTTCCAAACAAATAGTTGATATACCAATGAAAGGACTAAAAAAGTGATAACATTTGAAAGAATTACAACAGACTTAATTGAAGTAATAGAAGAAATTACAAATTCAAATCAACATTACAATTTAATGGAGAATGGTCGTTTAACACGAACAAAAGAAGAACTAATGAAGGAATATTTTTTTTCCTCACACCAAACGGAAACTTATTTTATTAAATTAGATGATACATATATAGGTTTAATTGATTTTTTAGCGCTTAATCCTAAAGATAGTTTTCCATGGCTAGGTCTTTTAATGATCCATCATGATTACCATGGATATGGATTTGGAACAAACGCATTTATATTATTTGAAGAACTACTTATAAAAAGAAATATTCACGGGTTACGATTAGGTGTGTTAATTAATAACGAACAAGCAAAATCTTTTTGGAAATCTCAGGGATTTAAATATATAGAAAATAAAACGAATGCAGATGGTATTGAAGTAGAGGTTTATGAAAAGATTTATTCATAATATTTTCATATTATTTTCATATTTAAATGTTAAATTATTGATTGTCTGCTACATAAGACGTCAAGATTATCGATCTAGTCCATGAGTAACAATTCAATTCGCTACTTTTGTCACAATTTTGTAAAATTTCAGCCGATTGTTGTATGTTTTTTATGTTAATATATTATTGAATATAATAATAATATTCAAAAAATTTATCATGAATGGAGTGGCAGTTATGAGAAAACCTTTTCGAAAAACGTTTAATCAATTAGTTAATGAGAATAAACAATCTTTATTACGAAACAAAGAAGAAATAGAAAAGATTGAAAGAAAAATTGAAAAACGCCACGAATTGTTATCTGAAAAAAATAAACTAAACAAAGCTATATCATAAATTTTAAGTAATCCTTTAGAGGGATTACTTTTTTTTGTGTATTCTACTTACATATTTTGATTCTTGAATTGACTTATTAGTTAATGCTCAGTTCATGTCCTATGGAATCGTGAACCCGTATAGAAATCAACACTCTTCTTTCCTATATATTAAATCGCTATAATTCGTGAACCAACTAAAATAGGCGAACTCTTACAATAATATAGACGTACTATATAGTACATTGGTCTAGAAATTGGAGGTAAAAGTATGCATCATCATCCATTTTGGAATTCACATCCGCATCATCCCCAACATCCTATGAGAAACGGTGTTCAAGGTCATGTACAAACTGATCATCAATCAATCATGCAAATGTTCATGAATCTTGAAAATCAAATTACAAACCTTGTAAAAGCAATCGAAGCGAATAATGAATTACTTAGACAACTTGAACAAAAACAAAATCAGGTTGTAACAAGTGGCGGTGGATCAGTCATTGTTAGGATGTAATGACAATGGCTTGTAAACGAATAGAAGAACTATAAGTGAGGTGTTACAAAAGTTAAAGTACTTTTGAACCCCTTCTTTTTTATTTGAATTTTTTTCATGACGTACACTTGAAAAACACAAAAAACCCACAAGATACTTGTGGGCTATCATTTATAGTTCTATATTAAGAGTTAACTAATACAGCTTTAAATTCTTCTGTTAATAAAGGTAATACTTCGAATAAGTCCCCAACGATTCCGTAGTCAGCTACTTTGAAGATATTAGCTTCTGGATCTTTGTTAATTGCAACAATTACTTTAGAGTTTGACATACCAGCTAAATGTTGAATAGCTCCTGAAATACCACATGCAATATATAAATCAGGTGTTACAACTTTACCAGTTTGACCAATTTGTAAAGAGTAGTCGCAATAGTTAGCATCACATGCACCACGAGATGCACCTACAGCAGCACCTAGTACTGAAGCTAATTCTTTTAATGGGTTAAAGCCTTCTTCACTCTTAACTCCACGGCCACCAGCAACAACCACTTTTGCTTCTGAAAGGTCTACACCTTCACTCGCTTTACGCACAACATCTTTGACGATTGAACGTAAGTCTTTAATTTCAACTGAAACAGTTGTTACATCACCAGTGCGAGTAGCATCTTTTTCTAATGCTGAAATGTTATTTGGACGGATTGTCGCAAAAATAAATGGATCTACCATAACTTTTTTCTCGAATGCTTTACCTGAGTAAATCGGCCGAGTGAAAACAATATTTCCACCAGCTACTTCGATAGCTGTAACATCTGAAATAAGTCCACTTTGCATACGAGCAGCAAGTTTAGGAGATAAATCTTTACCTAAAGCTGTATGACCGAATACTAGACCTTCTGGTTTTTCTTGGTCAATAACTGCTAAAAGTGCTTGAGAATATCCATCAGAAGTATATGATGCTAATTTTTCATCTTCAACAACGATTGCACGATCTGCACCGTATTGAATCATTTCAGTAGCTAATGTACTAACTGATTTACCTACTAATACAGCAACTACTTCTCCGCCCTCAGCAACTGTTTTAGCCGTACTTACTGCCTCAAATGAAACATTTCGTAGTGATCCTTCACGAACTTCGCCTAATACTAATACTTTACGTGACATGTTATTTCCCTCCAAAATTATCTATTACGATATTAATCTATTATTTAAGTTCTAATATTCAATAAAATTAGATTACTTTTGCTTCAGAACGTAGTAACGAAACTAATTCTTTTACTTGATCCTTTAATTCACCAGTTAAAACTTTGCCCGCTTCTTTCTTCGCAGGTAGGTAAATTTCAATTGTTTTCGTTTTTGCTTCAACTTCATCTTCTTCTAAATCTAGATCATCTAATTCTAATTCATCTAAAGGCTTTTTCTTAGCCTTCATAATACCAGGTAAAGAAGGATATCTTGGTTCATTTAAGCCTTGTTGAGCAGTGATTAATAATGGTAAAGATGTTTCGATGATTTCTGTATCACCCTCTACATCACGTTCGATTGTAGCTGTTGTACCATTAATGTCAATTTTAGTAATTGTTGTCACGTAAGGAATATTTAACAATTCAGCAACGCGTGGACCTACTTGACCTGTACCTCCATCAATTGCAACATTACCTGCTAAAATAATTGAAGGATCTTTATCTTCTAAGTATTTAGCAATAAGTTTAGAAGTTGTATATTGATCAGCATTTGTAACGTCATCTTCAACGTTAATTAACACAGCTTTATCAGCACCCATAGCTAGTGCTGTACGAAGTTCTTTTTCACTATCTTCGTTACCAATTGTTATAACAGTTACTTCGCCACCATGAGCGTCACGAATTTGAATTGCTTCTTCAACTGCATACTCATCGTATGGATTTATAATAAATTCAGCGCCATCCTCTTGGATTGCACCATTTGAAATTGTAATTTTCTCTTCAGTGTCAAATGTTCTTTTTAATAGTACATAAATGTTCATTGTTATACCCTCCCAGGAAATGTAACTACATCTATTTTTTTAAAATATTAAACTACTTATTTATTAAACACTGGTTTTCTTTTTTCTAAAAATGCCGAAATACCCTCTTTTGCATTTTCAGATGTAAAAATTTCTCCAAATAATTTAGACTCTTCTTCCACCGCTTCATGATATGAAGTAGTTCTAGTAGAAGATAGTAGTTGTAGAATATATTGAATTGATTGCATACTTTTATTTGCAATTTTAGCTGCTAATGCATTTGCTTCATCTAATAAAGTTTCTTCTGGCACTACAATTGTAGCTAATCCAAATTCCTTAGCTTCAACACCAGAAATTGGTTCAGAAGTCGCAAGCATAACTAACGCTTTATCTTTACCTACATAACGTGGTAATCGTTGTGTCCCTGCAAACCCAGGAATAATTCCTAAGTTTAATTCAGGTAAGCCAAGTTTCGCGTTTTCTGCAACAACTCGAATATGACAGCTCATTGCAAATTCTAGTCCGCCACCTAATGCAGCTCCGTGAATTGCTGCGATGATTGGCTTAGAATAATTTTCAACACGATCAAAAACTAGTTGACCTCTTCTTGCAACAGCTGCTGCATCTTCAGCATTTTTGAAAGAAGTAAATTCTTTAATATCTGCACCTGCAGAGAAAAATCTACCTTCTCCATGCACAACTAAAACGCTTACATCATTGTTATTTTCTAATTCATCTAAACGCTTAACTAAATCAGCAAATACAACCGAAGACATTGCATTTGCTGGTGGATTTTGAATTGTTAATAATGCAATACCATCGGATATTTTACATTGAATTAAACTCACGACTATTCCTCCCTATTTTTCAAAATGTACTAGAACGTTAATTTTGGTACCCGCATCCTCTTATTAAAAGTTGGTGAACTTTATCGGCTTTTGACTCTAAATCTTGTTTTTGACCGGTCATTACCCAATGGGTCATCACTTCATCAATTGTGCCGAAGATCATTTGTCTAGCTGTACGAATATCCAATTGTTTGTCGAACAAACCACTATTAATTCCTTCATTTAAAATTGAATCAATGATATGTAGATACTCTTTTAGTACCTCATTTATTCTTAATCTCAGGTCAATATTAGTTTGTCTTACTTCCAATTGCATAACGATTGCTAAATGCGAATCTTTAGACATTTCATAAAAGTGAGTTTTTACCAACATTAATAATTTCGATATCGCGTCCGGTTTACCTTCAATTTTTTCACGAATTTTTTCAGTAAAATTTCCCATCTTCTCTTCAAACAGTGAAATTAAGATGGATTCTTTATTTTTAAAATACAAATAAATTGTTCCGTCAGCTACACCAGCCTGTTTTGCAATTTTAGAAACCTGCGCTTGATGGTAACCATTTTCAGCTATTACAACAACTGCAGCATCAATTATTTGTTTATATTTTGGTTTATCTCTTTTCATTTTTTATTTACCCCTTCTTACAGTGAATGAATAATCATTCATATTCTCATAATACAAATTTATCAGAAAATTGTCAATTGTCCTTTAATATTTTTGTGTATAAAATTTCTTTACAAAAGCTTTTAATATACTATTTAATCTTTGTACTTTCATTCAATTTTATCAGGTTTCTTTTCTAATCAATCTTTAAATTTATTTTAGCATAGTATTTTGATAACAGTTCATAAAATAAAGAGGGATGCCTATGTGATCATCCCCCTTATATTATTAAATTAAATTTTCATCAGAATCCACAGGTTGCGTATTCTTTTGTTTTTCTTCTTCTAGTAATGTTCTTCTTAAGATTTTACCAATCATTGTTTTAGGTAATTCATTCCTAAATTCATAAATTCTTGGAACCTTATAAGCTGCTAAATATTTCCGACAAAAATCATCTAGTTCAGCCTCAGTAACTGATTTTCCTTCTTTTAATACAATGTAAGCTTTAACCGTTTCTCCACGATATGCATCAGGAATACCAACTATAACTGCTTCTTTAATAGCCTCGTGTTCATATAATACTTCCTCAATATCTCTAGGGTAAACGTTAAACCCTCCTGCATTAATCATATCTTTTTTACGGTCAACGATATAAAAGAAGCCTTCTTCATCCATATAGCCTAAATCACCTGTATATAACCAGCCATTTTTTAACGTCGTTGCAGTTTCCTCTGGTCGATTCCAATACCCCTTCATTACTTGTGGTCCTGAAACGATTAATTCACCAATTTCACGATAAGGTAATTCTTCGTCAGTTTCTAGAGATACTATTTTAGCATCTGTACTTGGCCAAGGAACTCCAATGCTACCCGTGACTCGCTTATCCCATAGGAAATTACTATGTGTAACTGGAGAAGCTTCTGATAACCCATAGCCCTCTACTAATTTTCCACCTGTTACCTTTTCAAATTGATCTTGAACTTCAACAGGTAGCGCTGCAGACCCACTTAAGCAAGCATGAATACATGAGATATCGTTATTCTTTAAATCAGGATGATTTAATAATGCAATATACATTGTTGGTGCACCTGGGAACAATGTAGGTCGATATTTATTGATTGCCTCAAGCATTTGAGTTGCATCAAATCTAGGAACGATAATCATTTCATACGCACACATGATTGATAAATTCATACATGTCGTCATTCCATATACATGAAAAAATGGTAAGACAGTCAAAATCTTTTCTTGGCCCTTCTGACTTTTATATAACCATTTCTCTGCCATTAACGTATTTGATGCTAAATTTTCATGTGTAAGCATGACACCTTTAGGAAATCCAGTAGTTCCTCCAGTATATTGAAGTATTGCTACATCTTCTACACTACTACTTGAGAGATCCTGTTCAATCGGTGCAGATATTTGCATAATAAAACTAAATTGATGAATCGAGTGATCATTAGGAATCTCAGGTGCCTTTGGCTGTTTTGAATATGGATATAACAGCTTTTTAAAAAATGGTAAATAGTCCTTAATCCCAGTAACAAAAATATGTTGTAGATTAGTAGATTTTTTTACTTCATACACTCTATTAATTAATAAATCTAAACAAATAATAGCTGTTGCACCACTATCATTCATTTGATATTCAAGCTCACGTTCTGTATATAGCGGATTTGTTTGGACGATAATTGCTTCTGCAAAAAGAATCCCATAATAAGCAATCACTGCTTGGGGGCAATTAGGAAGCATAATTGCAACTCGGTCGCCTTTTTTAATTCCTAAATTCCTTAAGAAATTGGCGAATCTTAAAGACTGAATATAAATTTCATTAAACGTCATCGATTTCCCAAGGAAATTAAGCGCTTTCTTAGCTGGATATTTTGAAGCTGTTTGCTTTAAATATGTTGGTAATAAATCAAACTGTTCGTCTAATGTAGCTGGTATTTGCTCTGGATACTGACTCACCCAAGGCTTTACTCTTGGTTCCTCCATACCATTCACCACCAGTATTTTAAAAGTATGTTCATACTAAAATTAGTATATGTTACAAATTTCAGCTATACAATCAAAATATTAAGAATATTTAATCACAAGTGGTTTTTGAATTTGTTTTGGAATTTAGTGAACTAATTGATCAATTACTTCATCGCTATTATAGTAAAAATTAGATGGCAAATCGGTTCGATTAGTCAATAATCCAAAATTGTATTCATCATAGTTTTCTAAAGTGAGAGATTTAACTTTCCCATCATTTGATACACTTTTTACAAGTTTAAAAATAAATGAGTATTGCGAGTCAATATCAGTTGTTGCAAGATGGAATATTCCTTTTAAATCCTTTTCAATAATTTTTCTTACTTGCTTAGCAATTCCTGTATCAATTGCATGATTTAAAAAAATATTATCATATGCTTCAATTTCTTGACCCTTTTCTATTTTATCTTTTATTTCATTTAGTCTTGGCGATTGTTTTCCCCAAACCATTGGCAATCTTAATACGATCCCATTTTCGCCAATCTCATTCTTAATTAATTCTTCACATTTTATTTTAAATAGTCCATAATCTGATTCGGCAACAGGAAGATCGTTTTCAGCGTGATGCTTTGAAACTTCTCCATCAAAAACATTCGTAGTAGAACAAAAGAAAAATTTCGTTGAAGTTGATTTTATTTTTTCTACTATTCTAGAATGCGCCTCAAATTGAACATTAAAATCACCACGTAAACAAGAAACAATTGCATCTGGGCAAATACGGTCAATCCAGGTTAATATTTTCTCTGAATCATTAATATCCCATTGTAATTGATGATCATTTTTCAAATCTAATTTCGTTTGATTAAACGTTCCATAAACGTCATAATCAGGAGAAAATTCTTTTATTAAAGCCTTCCCAACTAGTCCGCTAGCACCTAAAATTAATAATTTCATTGTCTCTCTCCTTTTTACAAAATATTTAATAAACTTGTGATATATTGAATGTATCATAATAAACAGTGTTTACAAAGGTCATAAATTTAAAGTCCAGACTATTTGAAAACTTTTAATCAAACAGACTTAAATGATAATAGGGAGTGGGGTTCATATGAAAGCAAAGGTTCTTTTAAACAACCGTATTGTCGATTTAAAATCTGCAAATGTAAATATTTTAGATCGAGGTTATCAATTCGGAGATGGCGTTTATGAGGTTATTCGTTTTTTCAATAAGTCATATTTTGAACTCGATGCACATTTAATTCGCTTGAAGGAAAGCTGTGAAAAAATATTAATTCCTTTTAAAATGCACCTAAAAAAGCTTGAAAGTGATTTAGTTTATTTAATGAATACTTGCGATTACAATAATGGATATGTTTATATCCAAATTAGTAGAGGTGTAATGAACCGCAATCATATTTACCAAGACGAAGCTAATTTAAAGCCACAACTGATTGCATATACAGTAAGAGAAGATCATAGACCATTACAGCAAATGGAAAAAGGAATAACTGCTTATATAACGAATGATATTCGATGGCTTCGCTGTGATATAAAAAGTTTAAACTTATTAGGTAGTGTTTTAGTAAAAAATGAGGCTTACGCTAAAGGAGCGAAAGAAGCCATTTTGCATAGAGATGGGATCATTACAGAAGGATCAGCAACAAACGTTTTTATCGTAAAAAACTCTACTCTATTCACTCATCCTGCCAATCACTTAATTCTAAATGGCATTACCCGAAAAGTGGTACTTGAAATTGCAAAAAAAGAAAAACTCGAAGTAAAAGAGATTCCTTTCTCAATTGATGAACTTTTAAATGCAGATGAAGCTTTTACGACAGCATCCGTTTCTGACATCCTACCTGTTACTTCAGTTTTAATTGATGAAAAATCCTATTCTATCGGTTTAGGAAAGCGTGGAGACATAACAAAAAGAATTCAAGATTCATACACTAATTTAATTGATAAAATTCCGCAGGATCAGTCAACTAACTGAACTACATTATATAGCATTATAAAACCGCATCAAAATATGTTGGCTTACCTAGTGAGGAGTGACTTGATTTGGCAATTGTTATAGCAATGTTGATCGCCTTATTTGGCGCAGCTCTTGCTCTCGTTTTTACTATAGGCCAATCTAGAAAACGAAAATATATCATATGGGGTATCGCAAATATGGTAGCCATTGGACCATTTTTGTCATTTGCCATTGGAATTACGTACGCTATTATCGAAGGAGATGGATGGGCAGCGATGTTAATGTGGGTATTGTATCCATTCATATTTCTTATTGGTCTCATTCAGTTAATTATAGGAATCTTCATGAAAAAAAGCTCCGATAATAATATTTATAAGCACCATTAGTTACTGAAAAGTATAGCCTGTATCTTAGACTGAATTATAAGATACAGGCTTTTTGTTGTTTTTCTAACGATCGAAGTGCAACTTTCTTTTAATAAACATTTTTTACAATTGATTTAAAGTTTTGTTAAGTTGATTTTATTTGTATAAATGTAATATAGATTAATTTTTATATATAAAATGTTACATACTGCAAAATCCTGTACTGTCATTGTCATTTCATTTTTAGTAAATAGGCTTTACATGTTTATGAAGTAAATATGTAAAAAGGGTGATTGCTATGGCAAGATTAACATCGTATGTAAAACGTATTTTTAATTCATTATTTACAAATATAGCTGAGGCAAAAGGAAAAAAAATAACCGGTTACAAATCAAAAATATGGATTAGTTACGGAGATAGTATCACTTCGTCTAACGGATGGCAGCCTGCTGTTGCGGAAAAGTTAGGCTTGACTCATGTTAATAGAGGGATTGGCGGAACAACTGTAGCTGAAAATGGTTCGATTGCCTGGATTGATAAGAATGGAAATTACAAAGGTCAACCACCTAAATCACAGCCAAATGGCACGACAGAAATTTTATCAAGTATGTGTAACAGTCAAAGGATCAATGCTACGATTCCACTTAATACTCAACTTTTAACAATAATGGGTGGAACAAATGACTTTGGTAGAGGTATTCCTTTAGGAAAAGGGTTCCCAACAAATGAACGACCCAATTTAGACGATTCTACATTTATCGGTGCTTTGTGTTCAATGATTGAAAAAATACAAACAAGGTTACCAAATTGTAGGATTATTCTTATGACGCCTGTACCTAGATATCACAACGGAAAATATGAAGATAAAAATAAAGCCGGTTATTTAACATCTGATTATGCTAGAGCTGTTAAAGAAGTAGCTGCCTTTTACGCATTGCCATGCATCGACCTATACTCTAATGTTGGGTGGAATAGAATGAATGGTGAATATTATTTAATTGATAGTATGCATCCAAATAAAACTAGAGGATATAAACGTGTTTCAGAGATTGTAATTGGAGAATTAGAAGTTCTACAGCAGGATGCTAAAAGTAGTATAGTAGAAGAGGATCATAATCATACAACAGAAAATTAGACAATAAAAAAATCGATCTCAAGAGTCAGCAACTTGACCTATGAGATCGATTTTTTTTATTGTCTTTTTAATAATCTAGCTACATCTTTCCACTTTACTTTTTCACTGTAATACATTACCCCATTAACATAAATACGGCTAGCAACACGAGTTAAAATCATTATTGAAACGATTAAAATTAATATACTAGCACTTATTTCTATAAAATTCATTTCTCCACTTACAAATCTAGAAAATGCTACAAGTGGAGCAAAAAATGGAATATATGAGCTAATTTGAACAAATGTACCACCTGGATTTACTAATGCATTAATACTAATAAAGAATGCTGCTACGACTAAAATAGTAATTGGCATCAGAACCATTTGAAGCTCTTCTGTTCTTGAAACAACTGATCCAATTGCAGCGTAAACTAAACCATAAAGTAAATAACCTAATAAGAAATAAACTACGAATGCAATGATGGTTGTAGTATCTAATGCCTCTAAATCTATTTTCATTCCGAAAAAAGATATCGCATTCGTATTAACCCAGCCTAATAAATTGGCAAAAAGAAATCCTATTCCTAATACAATTAATTGTGCACAAGCTACAAAAAATACCGCAATGACTCTCCCGTATAAAGTCACGACAGGAATTACTTTTGGTAGTAATACTTCCATTACCCTAGAAGACTTCTCAGCAACAATTCCCGTTGCAATTGAGTTTCCATAAATTAATAGAAACATATACAATAAGAAACCGAAAAAGTAAGCAATTCCGAATGTAGCCATAGGATTTTTTAGAACATTTTCATTTACTTCTACTTTTTGCAATAACTTAGTTGCAGATTCAGGCGATAGCTTTAAATCTTGGGCAGTTTTATTTAAGTAATTTTGCTGCAAAGACATATTTACGACTGAAAGCACTTCACTATTTGAAAACTTTTTATACGTATATTGAATTGAAGGGACATTGTTCTTTTCGGAAAGAATAAGCAGTCCATCTTTTGAACCATCTTCAATTTGATTTTTTAAATCTTTTTCTTTCGATGCATCGCTCTGCTCGATCTTTGCAGATTTAATCGTTTTGTTTAAACTAGCAAGATCTACCGAATAATTTTTCGAATTATCGATTAAAACAATTTTATCTTTATCCTTATTACTCTTTTCTGTACCAGCAAAATATTTTTGTACTCCAAATATTCCAACGACTAATACAAATAAAATAACACTCATAATCATCGTTGCTCTCGCCAAAAGACCTTCACGTAAATGAAATAAAAAGACCGTACTAAACTTCTTCATTTATTTCGCCCTCTCTATAAAGATATCATTTAGTGTAGGTTCTAATAATTGGAACTTCTTTATCGAACCCAATTCTGACTTAATACGATTTAAAATCGTAAAAGCCTCCTCATCACTTTTTACCTTTACGTAAATTCCTAATTGCTTTTGTTCATAACTTACATTATTGGAATCTAGTGTTTGTTTAATCGATGTTATATCTTCTAAAATTAAATTTCTATACCCATAGTCTTCTTTTAAGCTATTTAAACTACCTTCCGCGACTACATTACCGTTCTTAAGTATACAAACATGCTCACAAAAAGCCTCCACTTGATCCATACGGTGGCTTGATAATATGACCGTTTTCCCTTTCTGAATTTGTTCGGTAATAATTGAAGCCATTAACTCCGCATTAACTGGATCTAGTCCACTAAATGGCTCATCTAAAATAATCAAATCAGGGTTATGTAATAAAGTTACAATTAGTTGAATTTTTTGTTGGTTACCTTTTGAAAGCTCCCCTGCCTTTTTATTTCGGTAATGTGGTATTTCTAGACGGTCTAGCCAATATGTTATTGCTACATCAACCTCTTTATTAGACATACCTTCTAATTTCCCGAAATATTTAAGCTGATCAACAACTTTGCTTTTGGTAAATAATCCTCTTTCTTCTGGTAAATACCCTACCTTAACTTTATCGGATTTAAATGGGCTCCCTTTCCAAGTTATTTCTCCTTTTGTAGGTGTAAGAAGACCTAATAACATTTTAATGGTGGTCGTTTTACCTGCCCCATTTCTACCTAATAAACCTAATACTCTTCCTGTAGGCAAAGTCAATGACAATTCGTTAACGGCAATAGTATCTCCAAAATTTTTAGAAAGCTGTTTTATTTCTAAAGTCAACGCTCTTCCCCCTTTGAAGTTTAAATGTAATTCATATACATTAAGCATACATTTTAAAGAATTTTAATTAAAGGTAAATATCGTAATTAGTTTATCAGTTTATTTAACTTGATTAGACTAAAGACAGAAACGAAAAAATGAGAATGCCACTCTAGCATTCTCATTTCAATGTGTTAACAAAGTTCTAAAAACCAGATTTTCAGACTGATTGCAAGCNNAGCGTTTGTCAACAGTCTGATTAATATGAAATACTACCTGAAATTAATAAACCTACTGTTACACTTAAAGTAAACAATAAAGCAGCTACTGCAATATTTCCTTCTTCAACCTTTTTAGCAAATGAAATTTTCGGAAATAATACAAATTCTGCAATCCAATATGTAACCATTTGAGCTATAATACCAACTAAGCTCCAAATAATGAAATCACCATAGTTAACTGAATACTTTGCTGCTGACATAATAACAATGGCTAAACCTACTAATTTTCCCGCTAATTTCAGTGCAACGGCAATATTACCGTCCTCTAAAATTAATTTTTGTTCACTCATCTTAGTGGTAAAAGTAAAAGCTAAAAATCCAATAAATAAAAGAATAAGTCCTGATCCTAAATACATTAAAGTACTAACAATACTATCCATTTATCTTCTCATCCCCTCATTAATTAATTTTTTTCTTCAACGATTCCTATTGGTAAAAAACAACTTTCGTTTCCGGTAATAATATTCCCAGCACGTACACCAATTGCGCCGTATTCTTCTTTAATTAAAAAACTACCTATTAATACATGTAAATCTAGCATTCCATCAGGAGTCATAACCCTTCTCATAGGTAAAGGTGAATATTGTTGAAACACCATAACTTGATCTTGATAGTTATTTTGTTTACTTTGTTGACGGTTTTCTCCGTTAATAATCTTAATTGAATCTCCTTCACGGCCAAATGCAGGTTTCTCAACATATGGAAGATTGTTTTCTATAAAGAAATCTGGCTCTAAAAATGTTGGCAGAAAATGTTTTCTAATGGCATCATGTTCTTCTACAGTAAAAACATCTGATTGCTCTATATGTAAATTCCAAATTAATGCTTGAACAGCCTTGGACTGTAGTAAGAATGAAGATAATGGATTAAAAATAATCAATTTCCCTTCTTTTACAAGTTCTAATAGTGCCAGGCCAATTTTTGTTCCATCTGAAGATTGATCAAGCTCTAGATGTTCAATTGGATAGGTTTGTCGGTAAAGAATGTGTATTCGTTCCCCTTTAGGTGTATAAAGTCCATCGTTTTCAATAATCTGTAAATCTTCTAGCGCCATTAATTGACTCTTGCCATTGTATAGGGATTGGATATATTTAGCTGTCTTCCAATCTTCTTCATGATCACCATGAGCTGTAAAAACAATAATTGGTTTATCTAACCCTTTTATGCTTTTGTTAACAACATGATTTATGACATAAGAAAGTTTCATTTCACTATCAGCATTAGGATTCTTCAAGTTAAAATAATCCGTAATGTAACCATTGACATGATGGGTCTCCATAATAAAAGTGGGGGTGTCACTATTGCATTCATAATGTTTCCAACCATCTTTTGTACGAACAAGGTCAATTCTTCTAATGATTCCTTCACTTTCAATCGTTTTATGACGTAAAAAAGGTATGATTTCCTTTGAATAACCAAGCATATAAAAAATATCATCTGGTAATTGTCTCATTAACCGAGCAGTCTTATCATAGATTTTACCAATTTGTTCCGTAATTAAATGAATTTCATCAACTTCACTTTCAGTCAACGGATAATAGTCTAATAAAGCATAATATGAATCTTGTAAATCCGCCCAAAAATCCGGAAGTTTTTGATATACTTCTTTACGTTTTCGTCTGTGATTCTGTAAATTCGCATTATCCATTATTAACCACCAAATCCTCCAGATGAACCTTTTCCAAAACCACTTTTACTTGAAGATGAAGTATGCCCTGCATATTTACTAGAAGATTTGTAGCTCTTATAAGAACTACTTGCATGAAGTGCCGTTCTTGTAGGATAAAATATTCCGCCATGATAATAACTATGGTAGTAATGACTAGTGCTATCATCACAAACCCAAACACCTTCGTCATCATCAAACTCCCAATCACGGCAATCGTCATTTTTCGGTTTATCTGGTCGGTCAGCATTTTGAGAACCACAGCCGGCTAATGCACTTACTGCTAAGCCACTCGTTAATGCGATACTAACTTTTTTCATTAATAATGATGTTTTTGACATTGGGATCTCCTTTCGAGTATTGAAAATTATTCTATTCTATACTAAACTAATCCCTTTCATAAAGTATATAGAAATTAGCTTGAACTATCCCTCTTACTCTCGTTATCTTTTAAATTAACCTCCAAATCCCCCAGAAACTCCACTGCCAAAACCACTTTTTTTAACTGAGGAATTTGTACTTTTAATCATGCCTGAGGATTTGTATTGATTAAAATCATTGTTGCTATATAACATATTTTTTGTTGCAAAGAATGAGCCTAAAAAGAAAAAATTACGGTAAAATGAGCTTGAAGTATCATCACAAATCCAAATATTATCTTCATAGTCAAATTCCCAATCACTACAATTTTCATCATCAGGCATTTCCGTATCTGTGTACGCAAAATCTATTTCGTCACTATCAGTATAATCAGTCTCATCAATACTATCTTCAGTCGTCGTCCCCTCATCAACCTCATTTACTTGCTTTGTATTTTCATAGACCGGTTGACTTGATTCATAAGAATTATCAGTTGTCTCAATCGACTCTGGTTCAGATCCACACCCGGTTAATGAACTTATTACAATACCACTTGTTAAGGCAATACTCACTTTTTTCATTAATTTTGATGTTTTTGACATTGTATTCTCCTAATTCAATATATAAATACATACATTTCTATCCTAAACTGTGTTATATACTAATGTATATACAATTATTAAAGGAGTTTGAACAATGTTTAATACAGACAACATCTTTGTTCTTGAATATCGATTACTTGATGGAGAATTTACACGACCTATTTACCATTTTCCATTTTTATCAAAGGTCCAAATCTTTACAAGAAGATATTGCGATTACTTTATTTTAAATGGTTTCGTTTACGAGAATAAAGGCTCTTATATCGAGGAAGATCGATATGTAATTGAAGTAATTGAATCGGACATGGAAAATACTCCTTTTTACCATTTAACCAGACCGTTAGGCATTGAAATTAGAGATGTCGATACTTTTGATGAAATTCATTTCTATGAGAGTGGAGATGAATTGGATCTACTTTCTTGGCTTCAATCAACTTATATAACAATAAATCATAAAATTTACGAGCAAACTTCAAATGAAGTTGATCAAGACCGTAATACTTACGTGATGTATGTCAAACGGTATATTGAATAAAAATAAGCTACCTAAGGCTTCCTAGGTAGCTTCAGACTGTTGACAAACNNGCAATCAGTCTGATAATCATGTTTTTAGTACTTTGTCTATACAATAAAGCTACCTAAGTCTCCTTAGATAGCTTTATTGTATACTATAGTATTTGTTCTAGCTTGATTAAATCCTTACACTGTATGCCATTTTCCCATATTTCTTTATCATAATTATCAATAAAGAAATTGTGAAAAACCGTACTGATTTGAAATCCGCAATTTTTATATAAAGCTAATTGATATGTACTTGAGTTACCGGTACAGATCGAAATTTT
Organism: Bacillus sp. AFS077874; assembly: GCF_002566505.1. Lineage (NCBI taxonomy): Bacteria > Bacillati > Bacillota > Bacilli > Caryophanales > Bacillaceae > Bacillus > Bacillus sp. AFS077874. The sequence goes on along the minus strand of NZ_NUYF01000048.1, from coordinate 20,039 downwards.
AGAATAACCAAGTTTTTTAGATTCATTAATACCATAGTAGATTAAATTTTTTCCAAATCCTTGTCCTTGGAAGGGCGGATCAATTGCAATATTTTTAATTTCAACCTCTTCACTTGAATTCTCCATTAATACTAATACACCGACGAGTATTTTTTGTTCTAGTACTTCATAAATATTACTCTTTTGAATATATTTATCTACCATTTCTTTTGATGGATCAGCTAGTAATAATAGATTCCAATGCTCTTTCGTTAGAAATTGAATTTTATTAATATGATTCATTGATACTCCTTACTTTTTTAATCTTGCCTTTAAATAATTTATCGTATCATTGGTAGATTTTTGTACCGAAAGATTTGTAAATCCATGGTTTCCATTTTTAAGTGCAATCAACGTAACCATTTTTGGATTTTTTTTAGCAAATCGCTTAGATTGACTGAACGGAACAAGCTTATCTCCTGTTCCATGTACGATAAAGATTGGGACTTTTGTCTTTTCTACATATTGAATAGGACTCATTCGATTATACTCATCTGTCATTTGATCAACAGTACTATTCATATATTTATCTACAATTTCTGAACTTCTTGAAGAAGGAGATTGATTCATCGTCGTTAAGTCTGAAATTGGATACCAAGCAATAATATATTTTATTTTGTTTTGTATATCAGGCTGAAGACCAGTTAATAAGGCTAAGTGTCCACCAGCAGAAGCTCCAGCTATCCCGATTTGATTGCGATCAATTCCTAATTCAGTTGAATGTGTGTAAATAAAGTCGATTGCCGAATTCACATCACGAACTGGAAAGTTATATGAATAATTTTCTTTTGAATAAAGTGTGTAGTCTATACTAATTGCTGTATATCCATCTTTTACTATTTCATTAAAAATCGTACTCCAACGTTTATTTAACGCTTTGCTTCCATATCTCCAAGAACCGCCATGAACAAATATCAACGTTGGCGATGGACCATGAGAATTTTTAGATCGGTATATATCAAAGGTTTGTGGAACTTGGGCAGGATTTGTGTAACGTACATCTCTTTGCACAATAATATCTTTATTTACATCATTTATCTTCTTTTGGTGTTTATGTTGAAAACCATTAAATCCAACAAAGACAATTACAAAGATGACTAATGCTAAAATGATTTTCTTCAAGCCAATTCACCTTTCTAATTAAAAAGAGACTAACTCAGGTTATGTCTTCTAAGTTCATCTTTATGTAAGATTTTGAATGTCTACATAAATTAATAGAAATACACTAATGATGCTAGCCTCAATTACTTTATTTAATAACTGTTACATACAAAATTCCCCAAATTAAAAATACTGCACAAACCGCAAATAATATTTTTGCCAACTTTTCCATCTTAGAACCCCTATTACCTTATTTTAAATCGACAACAGTAACACCAATTCCGCCCTCGGAGGCTGCTCCATATCGATAGGATTTAACAGATCTGTGTTTTTTTAAGTATTCCTGTACCCCTTGTCTCAGTGCACCAGTTCCTTTTCCATGAATGATATTAATTCGTGGATAACCGGCTAATAATGCATCATCGATATATTTTTCAACACGAATTAGTGCATCTTCATATCTTTCACCTCTAAGATCCAGCTCAAGATTAACATGAAAATCCTTACCTTTTACAGAGGTAACAGTTCGTTCTTTTACTTCTTTAGGTGAACTTATATATTCAATATCTTTTTCTTTAACTTTCATCTTAATAATACCGAGCTGAACTTGCCATTCCCCTTCACTAACTTGATCAAGTAGTGTCCCTTTTTGGTTAAAACTAATTACTTTTACTTCGTCACCTTCACGAAGCTTTCTTTGTTTCTTCGGAGCGGCTTGAGGAATTGTTTTCTTTGGAGCATAAGGAATTGCCCCTTCTAAACGAGTTCTTGCCTCAATTAATTCATGATCTTTAATAGAAGCTAATTGGTTATTCTTTAACGATCTTAGCTCTTTAATAATTTCCTCAGCTTCTTGTTGTGCAACTCTGACACGCTTTTTCGCTTCTTCCTGTGCTCCACGATATAATTCATCACGGTGCTCATAAAATTCCATCATTTGCTTTTGTAAATCTTTGAATACACGCTCTGATTCTTTACGGAAATCTTCTGCTTCTTTCCATTCTGTTTCTGCACCTTTTCTACTCGTTTCTAAAGATGCAATCATATTTTCAACTTCATTACTTTCTTCACTTACATGATTTCTTGCTTTTTCAATTACACGATTTGAAAGTCCAAGTCTTCTAGAAATCTCAAATGCATTACTTCTACCTGGAACACCAATTAATAGTCGATAAGTCGGACTTAATGTTTCGACATCAAATTCAACACTAGCATTCATAACGTGCTCTCGATTGTAACTATATGCTTTTAATTCAGGATAATGCGTTGTCGCTACTACTCTTGCACCGTATTCACTGACCTCATCTAAAATTGAGATTGCTAAAGCCGCACCTTCCTGCGGGTCAGTTCCAGCTCCTAATTCATCAAATAATACAAGACTACTATGATTAACATGTTTTAAAATATCTACAATATTCACCATATGAGAAGAGAATGTACTTAAGCTCTGTTCGATTGATTGTTCATCCCCAATATCGGCGAAAATTTGCTCAAACACACAGATTTCTGAACCGTCTAGTGCAGGAATTTGTAGACCAGATTGTGCCATTAAAACACAAATACCAATCGTTTTTAAAGTAACCGTCTTACCACCCGTATTTGGACCAGTAATGACAATCGTAGTAAAATCTTTACCTAATTCAATATCATTAGCTACTACTATATCCCTTGGAATTAGAGGATGACGTGCTTTTTTTAATTTAAAATATCGATCGTTATTTAAAATTGGTTTACTTGCCTTAATTGAATGCGAATAGTTAGCTTTTGCAAATAAGAAATCCATTTCAGCTAAAATTCCAACATTTTGCAATAAATCCGCTGATGCCTCAGCTACTTGACCCGTTAATGCCATTAAAATTTTCTCAATTTCTTGCTCTTCTTTAACCTTTGCTTCTTGTAAACTATTGTTTAATGTAACGACAGCTTGTGGCTCAATAAACAATGTCTGCCCAGAAGAAGATTGATCATGAACAATACCACCATAAACATGTCGATATTCTTGTTTTACTGGAATAACGAAACGATCATTACGAATCGTTACGATTGAATCTGATAACATTTTTTGTGCATTTGTACCTCTAGTTAGACTCTCTAATTTTTCACGAATTCGAGCTTCAGCTGTTCGAACTTGTCCACGAATTGTTCGAAGCGTCACACTAGCGTCATCTAAAACTTCTCCATTATCACCAATAGCAGCCTTTATATTTTTATCTAATTCTAATAAAGGAATAATTTGCTCACTTAATGATTCTAAGTATGGAATTTCTACTTCACTCTCAATTAAGCCCTCAATAAATCGAATCATTTGACGCCCAGCATATGTAACACCCGAAATCGCAATTAGCTCAGAAGGAGACAGCATTCCACCAATATCTGCTCTTTTTACTTGCATTCTAATATCTGATAATCCACCAAGAGGTACATTCCCTCGTAGACGAATAACTTTCACAGCTTCGTCGGTTGATTCATGTAGTTCTACAACTTCATCATAACTAGTACTTGGTAATAGGTTTTTTATACGTTCCTTACCTAGTGAAGATGAAGCGTGTTTAAGTAATTGTTCTTTTATTTTATCGTACTCTAAAACTCTTAACGTACGTTGCATACCCCGTCGGAACCTCCTTACACTCGATTACGTTTCCTTTCAATCAAACTTAAAAGTTCGTGTAATTCAAATGTATTTACAATATTTTCTCTTTTTAACCAAGCTTTCTTGGCCGCACTAACCCCAACAATCATATGCTCTAGCATATCAATGTTATGTGCATCAGTATTAATTGATAGCATCACACCAGCTTCCGCAGCCATCATTAACATTTCTTTATTTAAATCTAATCGATTTGGATTTGCATTTAATTCTAAAATTGTACCTGTTTCTTTTGCTACAGAAATTAATTCTTCAGCATTTACTTTGTACCCAGCTCTTCTGCCAATTTTTCGTCCTGTTGGATGGCCAATCATGCTAACAAATGGATTTCTCATTGCATTTTTCAAACGCATCATGATTGTCTCTTCATCTTGACTAAAGCTAGAATGAATTGATGCAATAACAAAATCAAGTGAACGTAAAACATCATCTTCATAATCTAACGTTCCATCAGGTAAAATATCCATTTCTACCCCATGTAGAATTGTAAAATCAGTGTATTTTTCATTAACACGCTGAATTTCTTCTTTTTGTTTCCATAAGCGCTCAGGAGTTAAACCATTCGCAACCTTTAAATATTGTGAATGGTCTGTGATGACAATATATTTATACCCCTTAGCACGACATGCATCTGCCATTTCTTCGATTGAATAGCCACCATCACTCCAAGTAGAGTGCATATGTAAATCAGATTTCATATCTTCTAAACGAATTAATGGGTAATCGTTTGTAAAAGTTGAAACTTCCTTTCCATCCTCTCGAATTTCAGGTGGAAAACAAGGTAAATTAAAGTGAGCATAAAAATCTTCTTCATTTTCAAATGTTAAAACTTCTCCAGTATTAACGTTCTCAACACCGTACTCACTAATTTTTTCATCACGTTCTTTAGCCAATTGACGCATAGCTACATTATGATCCTTAGAACCAGTAAAATGATGTAGCGTTGTAGCAAACTCCTTAGGTTGAATAATTCGGAAGTCAACTGAAATCTCATATTCAACACCTTTTAAAACAAGAGAAACTTTTGTATCACCTTGTGCAATTATTCGAACGATTTCCGGCATCGAAAGTAATTGTTCTTTAATACTTTCCGGTTTATTTGATGCAACAATGAAGTCTAAATCTTTAACTGTTTCACGTACTCTTCGTAAGCTTCCTGCTCTTGAATAATTTTCAACATCCTTCATTCCTGCTAAATAAGCTTCAATTTTATCAGCAATCGGTAATACATCTGCTAGTGGCAAGCGTTCAGGCTGCTTACCAAACTCCTCGATTGATTCTAAAATATTTTTCTCTGTCTTTTTACCGAATCCAGCTAACCCTTGTAACTTACCATTTAAGCATGCTTCTTTTAACTGCTCCATGCTCTCAATTTGTAATGACTGATAAAGTTTAGCTACTTTTTTCCCACCTAATCCTGGTAGTCTGAGTAAAGGAAGTAAAGTTTTAGGCAATGACTCTTGTAGTTCTTCCAATACCGTACTTTTACCAGTTTCGATATATTCTAAAATTACTGCAGAAGTCCCTTTTCCGATTCCTTTTATAGCAGTAAAGTCGTCAATTTGCTCAAGACTTCTTTCATCAGTTTCTAATGCATTTGCCGCTTTACGAAATGCTGATATTTTAAATGCATTCTCACCTTTTAGTTCTAAATAAGTAGCAATTTGTTCTAACAGTTTAATTAACTCTTTTTTGTGCATTTTAAGTCACCTACTTAACATAGAAATTATTTTTTCACTAAAAACCCGGGTTAAAGTATTTCAGAACTAGAAAATCCGTTCCATAATTCCATTAATTGATTAGATATAAATGGTGTATGTTGAACCATAAAATACGCAATATTTGATTTATGTAATAAAACATGAAGCGTATCGATTGGTACGATTAAAGCTATAAAAAGCGCCAAAACGGAAAATAAATAAACCTCTATAAAGCCAAAAATACCACCTAATAAGGAGTTCATCTGCTTTAAAACAGGTAATTGGAAAACACCATTTAATAACGAACCAATAAATGAAATAACTAACCTTGTCCCAATAAATAGCAAAGCAAAAGCTATAATTTCATACACAAACTGCTCTGCATTTACGACCTGACCACCGCTTATATGAATTGGAAATATTTTTTTAAGCGAAGTAGCCGTCTGCTCATAATAATGATAAGCTAGGTATATGGAAAGTAAAAAACCTAGTAATCGTACAAGGCTGCTAATAAATCCTCTTTTCCAACCTGTCAAAATTCCTAAACTAAAAATAATAAGTATAATTAAATCAATCATTCTCTTTCTGCTCACTTTTCGTTTGTTTTTCTAATAATTTTTCGAGCATTTCAGCTCTTTCTTTTAATTTTACATAATCACTTACAATATTTATTGCTGTCAATACAGCTAATTTATTAGTATCTAATAATGGATTCTTTTTATTTATTTCTTTCATTTTATCATCTACAATTGAGGCAACATGGCGAATATGATCTGTTGACTCGTCACCAGTAATTGCATAATGTTGCCCATAAATAGTTACATTTAGTTTTTGTTTCGATGAAGAATTGGACAACTTCATACCTCCATTCAGCTATAAACATTCTAACCTTAACTATAACATGAAATTCAATACAATCAAAAGTATTGGAAAATATCCATTTATAAAGGAGAAATTTATGTCAAACACTGTATTAACAGTTTCTGAGGATACTCTCTTAAAGATGAAAGCACACTACCAAAGTAGCCTTCAATCAAAAGTACCACAAGGTGGAGTATTTATGGCCAAACCAAGTGGCTGTACAATCACTGCATATAAATCTGGTAAAGTAATGTTTCAAGGCTCAAATTGTGATGCTGAAGTAAGTAAATGGCAAGGCAAATCGGCTAGCCAAACGACTAAAAAGGTAAACCCTACAAATACGTATTCAACTTTACCAAAAAACTTTTCAAGTCTTGCAGTAATAGGTAGTGATGAAGTTGGTACAGGCGACTACTTTGGACCAATGACAGTAGTCGCTTCCTTTGTAGAACCAAGTCAATTCGAATTATTAAAAGAATTAGGCGTAAAAGATTCCAAAGAACTAACTGACGATGCCATATGTAGCATTGCAAAAAAAATTGTTCATGTCGTAACCTACAGCCTCTTAGTACTACATAATGAGAAATACAATGCTATGCAAGAAAAAGGCTATAATATGAACAAACTAAAGGCTCTTTTACATAACCAAGCAATTCGAAATACTATTTCAAAATTGGAAGATAAAAAATATGATGCAATCTTAATTGATCAATTTACTCCTCCAAATCTGTACTACGGATATTTAAAAGGAACAAAAGAAGTTATTCGAGATAAAGTTCAATTTGCTACTAAAGCAGAAGGTTTGCATCTCTCAGTTGCCGTTTCTTCTATCTTAGCCCGCTATGCTTTCCTACAACAAATGGATCAATTAAGTGATAAAGCTGGCATGACCTTACCAAAAGGTGCCGGAGCAAAAGTTGATCAAGCCGCTGCAAAACTAATTAAATCAAAAGGTTTTGAAGCTTTAAGAAGTTTAACGAAATTACATTTTGCTAATACCGAAAAGGCATTAAAAATTGCTAAAAAATGATATTCCTAAAGTGCATTCTAAAGGAATATGAAAACATCAAAAAAGCTGTATTCTAAACATATATTTAGAATACAGCATCTAGTATAAATATAATGAAACCTAATAGGCTAGCAACTTGTTTTTGTTTTTTATATCGAAGCATCGGTTTAGATAATAAAAATAAACAAATCAAAAATCCAAAAGGGATCGGTAACCAAAATAACCTAAATGGTAAAGAAGCTAGTACATAATAACCGATCATTTGAAACCCAAGATTACTAACATCCCGCTTAATGGCATCTTTATAAACTGCTAACACTCCAATTAACAATCCGACATAAAGCAAAAAGATTAACATCAAGCCACCTCCAAGATTGTCCTACTAATAACCTATTCACATATGGCTTGTCTATAGACCCATAAAGAAAAATGTTTAAACATATTCATAACATGTAGAAACGAAGGAGGAATATCTAGATGAATAATTTAATGAACGAATATAGTAGTCTAATCCAATCTGTTCCAAAAATCATCAGAGCCTTATCGAATACAGATTTTAATCCAAATCCTACAAAATGGTCTAAAAAAGAAATCCTTGGACATCTTTGCGATTCTGCGACTATGAATCATAAAAGATTTATAGATCGATTGTCCTCTAATGATGAACTAGTTTTGGAGCTTTATAAACAAAATTCATGGGTAGAATTAAATGATTATCAAAATAGCTATACAATTGAAGAAATTCTTACTTTATGGACTGCCCTAAATTCACGTTTCATGAATGTGCTCGTAAACATTTCAGAAGACCAATGGAAACTACAATATATTAGTCAAAATGAAGAATCTGTTACATTAAGTTGGTTATTTACTGACTACATCGACCATATGAAGCATCATTTAAATCAAATATTAGGATAGGATCAAGGTGTCGCCATGAAATTTAAAGTGAAGAAAAATCCTCTATTAGTCGTCCTAATTCTGAGCTTAATTCTCATCATTATTTCAGTTCCCATCATCAGCTTTATTGAAGCTGATCGCACTGGAAACATCATAAGTTTAGTAGTCTTTGTCTTTCTATTACCAATATTGATTGTTCTTGTTTGGGCATTATTCAACACATACCATGAATTAACCGAAACTGAATTCAAATCAAAATTTGGTTTTATAACAATTCTCATTCCATACAGTGAAATCAGAACAGTAAATTTCTCCAATAATCCAGTTTCATCACCTGCATGGACCTTTAAACGTTTAAAAATCGAATACAAAAAGTACGGATTTGCCTTACTTTCACTTCCAAAAGACGAAGAAATTTTTTTACAAGAAATCAAAAAACGCTGTCCAAATGCTACTATTATAAATCGTCAAAAAGCAGAAGTTATATTTAATTACGATCTTTAAAACAAAGAAAACTCACAAGGTAATAAGATCCTTGCGAGTTTTCTTTGTTTATTATTGATTTTTAGCCTGATTTCTCCAAAAATAGTTGGAGATATAATTAATGAACCTTTATAAGGTACTACATTCCATCTTTCTGCTTTTTTACTTACTCATGAACCACTCATGAGGTACTATATTCCATCTTTCTGCTTTTTTACTTTCTCATGAACCACTCATGAGGTACTATATTCCATCTTTTTGCTTTTTTACTTACTCATGAACCCCTCATGAGGTACTATATTCCATCTTTCTGCTCTTTTACTTTCTCATGAACCCCTCATGAGGTACTATATTAGATCTTTTTACTTTTTTACATACTCATGAACCACTCATGAGGTACTATAATGCATCTTTTGCTTTTTTACTTACTCATGAATCCTTCTAATCACATTTCTCTAATCTAAGGCACAAAAAAAGTCTCATAAGCACTTTGACTTACAAGACCTCTCTTTACATAATTAATTATTAATATACTTCTCAAACACCGATCCGAAATCTTTAACTTTGTATTGCTCTCTTGACTTCATTAACCATTCAAAAGCAGCTTCATTAATTTCTTTAAAACTGTTCACTAAATTATTTTCATTTGAAGTTACGCGGCCTAATGTTGTAGAAGCAATTTCGATACTTTCTTTCGCATACCCTAGTGCTTTTTCGTTTTCATGACTAATTTCGGCAATCATTAGTAACGCTTTATATAGATCCTTAACTTGTTCAATATGTTTTTTATGAACATCAATCGAAAACTCTCTACCACCAATGTTGAACTTAATTTCAACATCTAAATCAATTGTACCAGCTGTTTCAAGTAAAACATGTGTGATTTTATGTGTGTGATAATTATAACGATGAAGTGTACGCTTTTTACTTATTGCACTTGTACCGTCTAAATGAATTAAAGCTTTATTCGTAAAGCAATATTCATCTGATTTTGATTTAATTAAGAAATAAATTTTTTCATTATCTTCATGCATTACATAATCGTCAGAATCAACTTTGTCATAATTTTTCGGTTCAATAACACTACCTACATCACTTAAACCAAGCATATCTGCAGCAACTTTACCAAACATTAAACTTCCTCCTCCGAATAGTGAGTATGGCTAATTCTATATTTATACGCCTTCAAAACCCACTTTTTGCCTATTACACTTTTGAATTATACATTAAATACAAAAATATGGGGATAGGAATAGTAGGGGGATATGGATTTTTTTTCCTTTTTTAAAAATTCCTCTCGGTTCAAACTCGCCTCCCTTAGGTTATAGCTTAATTTACTGTTGAACACATACCCTGTTGCAGACTATAATTAGATGGTGACTGTTTAAATTACGTTCTTTCATAAAAGAACATTATTATATGAAAAATAGAGAAAAGGTGTCGATCTATGAGTATTTTAACTGTAAAAAACTTAAGCCATGGATTCGGTGATCGTGCAATTTTTAATGATGTATCATTCCGTCTATTAAAAGGTGAACATATCGGTCTTATTGGTGCAAATGGTGAAGGTAAATCAACTTTCATGAATATCGTTACTGGAAAATTACAGCCTGATGAAGGTAAGGTTGAATGGTCTAAAAAAGTACGTGTAGGTTATTTAGATCAGCATGCTGTATTACAACCAGGTATGACAATTCGTGACGTATTAAAAAGTGCTTTCCAATATATGTTTGATATGGAAAATGAAATTAATGATTTATATGTAAAAATGGCTGAAGCAACTCCGGAAGAAATGGAGAAAATGCTTGAAGATGTTGGTGTTCTTCAAGATACTTTAACAAATAATGATTTCTATATTATTGATGCTAAAGTTGAAGAAATTGGTCGTGGTTTAGGTTTAGAAGATATCGGACTTGATCGCGATGTAACTGAACTTTCTGGTGGTCAACGTTCAAAGGTTCTTCTATCAAAACTTCTTTTAGAAAAACCAGATATTTTATTACTCGATGAGCCTACGAACTATTTAGATGAGCAACATATTGAATGGTTAAAGCGCTATTTACAAGAGTATGAAAATGCATTTATTTTAATTTCACATGATATTCCATTTTTAAATAGTGTTATTAACTTGATTTATCATATGGAAAACCAAGAATTAAATCGATATGTTGGTGATTATGAAAATTTCAAAGGAATTCATGAAATGAAAAAATCACAATTAGAATCAGCATATAAACGTCAACAACAAGAAATCTCAGAACTAAAAGATTTCGTTGCTCGTAATAAAGCTCGTGTTTCTACTCGTAATATGGCTATGTCTCGCCAAAAGAAACTTGATAAAATGGATGTAATTGAGCTTGCACGTGAAAAGCCAAAACCAGAATTCAACTTCAAACCTGCTCGTACTTCAGGTAAATTAATATTTGAAGCAAAAGATTTAGTGATTGGTTACGATGAGCCTCTATCTAAACCGTTAAATCTACGTATGGAACGTGGACAGAAAATTGCTTTAGTTGGTGCGAACGGTATCGGTAAAACGACGTTAATGCGTAGTTTACTTGGAGATATTAAACCAATTTCTGGTGAAGTTGAGCGCGGTGAATTCCTTCACATTGGATACTTCGAACAAGAAGTAAAAAGTGATAATAATAAAACATGTATCGATGAAGTTTGGGATGAATTCCCATCATTTACGCAATATGAAGTTCGTTCTGCACTTGCAAAATGTGGTTTAACGACTAAGCATATTGAGAGTAAAGTTGCAGTTTTAAGTGGTGGAGAAAAGGCGAAAGTTCGTTTATGTAAGTTAATTAATCAAGAAACAAACTTACTTGTTCTCGATGAGCCTACTAACCATTTAGATGTAGATGCTAAAGAAGAACTAAAACGCGCACTAAAAGAGTACAAAGGAAGTCTTTTAGTTATCTGTCACGAACCTGAATTCTATCAAGGATTAGTTACAGATGTATGGAATGGCGAAAACTGGACTACTAAAGTGTTTTAAGATGATATTTAAAAGAGAGTATCAAAAAGAAATCCTTTTTGAACACTCTCTTTTTTTATAATATCAATCTAAATTTAATGCATCTTCACCAATTTCAGCTAATTTTTTTTGCCCTTCAATTGTAGGGTGAATATCATTCTGTCTAACATATGTACTTTGACGATTATAGAATGTTGAAAAAGCGTCTGCTATAACGATGTTAGAAACTCCAATTGCTTTGAGAGCATTCACTGAATTGTAAATATTTTTGTTAATAATGTTACTCAATAGGAAATTTCCTTGTGCATACATAGGATCTGTAGTTTGGAAAGGATTATAAATGTTATATACTACAATCGGTGCATCAGTAAGAGATCTAATTTCTAAAATAGAATCCGATAAATTCTTTAATAACACAGGTAGCATTGCACCAACTGATTGCTGTAGTTTAGTAGAATCTCCATTACTCGCTTTGAGAGCTTGAAGAAGATCGTTGTTTCCAATATCTAAAGTTACATAATCAGCATGTCTAACTGCATCTCGATATGTATCATCATTCTTGATTGAGAACAATAATTGATCAGTCCTCCAGCCTGGAACACCTAAGTCACGAACTCTTAGATTAGCATCTTGTCCAATAATATATGGAAAAGCAACCTTAGAAGGATGATCATTATTTACACCTAAATTGTAACCAAACGTAATCGAATCTCCTAAAGTGCTACAAGTGATTTCTTTGCATTTACACTCTGTGCCATAACAGCGGTTGAAAACATAGTACTTGCTAAAGTTAAAGCAGAAATTGTTGTTAATAATTTTTTCATTACTAAATTCCTCCCTTAAAATAATGCCTTTCAAAATGGATTATAATTAAAAAAATTTACAAAATGTGTCGAATTAAGCTACAAAACTTTTGGTAAATTTTAGGTAATAAAAAAAGAGTAATGCATTTATTTTAAATACATCACTCTACATGTCATATTATTTGTTTAAGAAAGTGTAATATTTTGACTTAACTTAGAAGTCCATTCACTTGGATGTTTTCTTTTCTTTGTTCCTTTTGGCATTGAATTTATATAACCGATATGAAGAGCTCCTAAAATTTTTCGATTTTCTGGAATACCCATCTCTTTGTAAAATTGTTTATCAAAAATATAAGGATTTGTTCGCCATACCATTCCAATATTCTTTTCCCAAGCTGCTAATTGTAAATTTTGAACAAATGCACAAGTTGCGCCAATCGCTTCTAAATTTTTCTTTTCATTTTCTGAGTGGTCTGTCGTAATAATTAAATGCATAGGTGTGTCGATGATATATGTTTTAAAGAATTCCGTTGATTTTTTAATTTTCTCAACTGTATATGTTTCAGTTAATTCCATTCTTTCGTAGCTATCTACAATTTTTGAAGCATAATATTCTTTTTCTTTTTCTTCAGAAACCATAATGAATTGCCACGGCTCTTCTTTACTGTGGAAAGGAGCATAAGATGCTGCTTCAAGTAGCTCCATTAAATCTTCCATATTAATTGGATCCTTTTTTGTATCTCTAATCGTTCTTCTATTTTTAATAAAATTTAATATCGACATTGAACGTTTCCCCTTATTTTCTAAATATCTTAAATCCATTATAAATGTAAATGATAATCATTTTCAATAAAACTTTTAAATTTTAATTGTTTTCATAGACTACGTTAATCCTTTTTCATTTGGATACATTGTTAATCGAAATCCTTACATAAACTATTTATATGTAATAAAAATTAGAAAGACTGTGTTTCGTGTTATACAATCAAATCAAAAAGAAAACAGGTATTGAAGATAAAAAATTTCTTCAATACCTGTTTCTTTACATTTCTTTTGGAGCACGAATTCCTAATAATCTTAATCCTTCTTCTAAAACAATGGAAACAACTTTAATTAATGCTAATCTACTCTCTAATTGGTCATCAGTTGTTAGAATATGAGTATTTCCATAATATTTGTTGAAGCTTTGTGCCAAATCTATTGTATATTTAGCAATGACAGATGGCTCAAATTGTTCAAAACTACGTGTAACTTTGTTAGGAAACTCAAGAATATGTTTTATGATGTCCCAACTATATGAATCATCTAGCCCATCTTGTTTATTTAAAGCCTGTGATGAGGCTTTATCTAAAATTGAATTTGTTCTCGCAATTGAGTATTGTACATATGGCCCTGTTTCACCTTCAAATTTTAGCATCTGATCTAGTGAAAATTCGATATTATTCATACGATCATTTTTTAAATCTTGGAAAATAATTGCACCGACCCCAACCATTTTTGCAACTTCTTCTTTATTTTTTAATGTAGGATTTTTTTCTGCAATATTTTGACTAGCTAAACTAATCGCTTCCTCAATTACCTCTTCTAATAGAACAATTTTCCCTTTTCGCGTAGACATTTTTTTACCATTTTGTAGGATTAAACCGAATGGAACATGTACCATTTCATTTGCCCATTCATAACCCATTTTCTTCAAAACTGTAAATACTTGATCAAAATGCAATGCTTGTTCTCCACCTACAACATACACTGCTTTATCAAAATCGTATGTTTCTTTACGATAAAGTGCAGCTGCTAAATCTCTTGTTGCATACAGCGTAGCTCCATCAGATTTTCTAATTAAGCATGGTGGTAATTCCTTTTCAGTTAATTCAACAACATCAGCACCCTCAGATTCCACTAAAAGGTTTTTTTGCTCTAGAAGTTCAATAATTCGCTCCATTTTATCATTGTAAAATGCTTCTCCGTTAAAGCTATCAAAGTTAACACCTAATAAATCATAAACTAACATGAATTCTTTAAGAGACTCATCACGGAACCACTTCCATAAGTGCAGGGCTTCTTCATTTTTTTCCTCTAATTGCTTAAACCAACTTCTAGCTTCTTCCTCAAGTTGAGGCTCTTTTTCAACTTCTTCATGAAATTTAACATATAATTTTAGAAGTTCTTTGATTGGATTTTCTTTTACTGCGTCTTGATTACCCCAAAGTTTATACGCAACAATTAACTTACCAAACTGTGTTCCCCAGTCTCCAAGGTGATTAATTTTTATTGATTTATACCCATTTTTTTCAGCTATTTTAGCAATTGAATTTCCAATCATTGTTGAACGCAAGTGCCCCATTGAAAATGGCTTAGCAATATTTGGTGAGGAACAATCAATCGCAACCGTTTTGTCTTCACCAATTACTTGGTTTCCATATTCCTTCCCTTGGCCAAGAACTAATTCAATTACTTGCTTACTTACTAGCTTTTTATTCAAAAAGCAGTTTACGTACGGGCCGTTCGCTTCTACTTTTTCAATTAAATCATGATTAATAAGTGATGCAATTTCCTTTGCAATTATGACTGGAGATTTTTTTAATGCTTTAGCTAATTGGAAACAAGGAAATGCTAAATCACCTTGGTCTGCATAATGCGGTTTTTCGATAAGTGAGTTAATTTCAGTTAAAGTTAGTGATCCATTTAAAGCTTTTTCAATTTGTTCACTATACATATTTACATAATTCATTCTAATCAATCCTCTCCAAAATATAAAAAAACCCGTCTCTATCATAAGAGACGGGTTTAACTAATCCGCGGTACCACTCTAATTGTTCAAAAATATTGAACCAGCTTTAAAATTTGTTAACGAGGTCTTCCCCGGCAAAGTCCTACTAATAATTCAGACTGCTTCTCCGAAGTGCGCTTCATCTTATTCGCTCTGTTAGGCTTCCACCATCCCCAACTCTCTACAAGAATCAAAATAAGATTACTCTCTTCATCTAAAAATTTTCAATATTCATTTTTTCCATTTAATCATATTTAATTTAGAAATTCAACATTAATCTTTTTTTGAACTTTATGAATTGCACCATTTGTTGACAACCTTAATAACATAGAAATTGAGGTGGAATTCATGAAAAAAAAACCAATAACTTTAAGTCTTTGTATGATTGTTAAAAACGAAGAAGCTGTACTTTCCAGATGTTTATCATCTGTATCTAATATAGTAGACGAAATTGTCATTATTGATACTGGTTCAACAGACAAAACTAAGGAAATAGCTAAAAAGTTTACAAATTCTATATATGATTTTACTTGGATCAATGATTTCTCAGCAGCAAGAAATTTTGCTTTTTCTAAAGCTACGAAGGATTATATTATGTGGCTTGATGCTGATGATATTATCACTGATGAAAATGCAAAAAAATTACTTAAATTAAAAAAATCATTAACTAAAAATGTCGACGCTGTCGGAATGAAATATCATCTAGCCTTCGATGAAAATGGTAATCCCAGCTTTAGTTCTGTACGAAATCGAATCGTTAAGCGAGAAAGAAACTTTAAATGGATTGGTTTCGTTCATGAATATTTAGAGGTTTACGGCGAAATTATTCAATCGGATGCAGCAATTATTCATCAAAAAGACAAAGAGTATTCTGATCGAAATTTAAAGATTTATGAAAATGCGATTTCTTCAGGAAATGAATTAAGTCCTCGTGACAAATACTATTATGCAAATGAATGTGTAGATCATCAGCTATTTGAGAAAGCAATTGAATGGTATGAATTGTTTCTTGAAGAAGGAAAAGGCTGGTACGAAGATAATATTCAAGCCTGTGGAAAAATGGCAGACTGCTATTTTAATTTAAACGAATTGGAAAAAGCGATAAGTATTTGTCTAAGATCTTTTTCATATGATGGTCCCCGAGGAGAAAACTGCTGTCGTTTAGGATTTGTGTATCTTCACAAAGGTGATTTTACACGTGCTATTTCATGGTATAAACTTGCTACTCTTGTTGATGTTCCTACAAGTAGTCCTTTTATTAATCAAGCGTGTTACACTTGGTTACCTAATCTACAGTTATGTCTTTGCTATAGTCGATTAGGCGATCAACTTACAGCTAGAAAATATAATGAGATAGCAGCAAGCTATGTTCCGAATAACCCTTCTGTTCTTCACAACCAAGAGTATTTCCGCTCATATTTTAAAGACCAATAACTCTCACCCATACTATCTACTAACTTTATATTTCCTATCCTATCTGTTTAGTAAGCATAATAGATGATTTGGAAACTACTAATTAAATATATCAACTCTAATTATTATCAATCATTTAATACAAAATCAAAATTATAGAAAAGGGTGATAGCTTGATCACAGTCAGTTTATGCATGGTTGTACAAAATAATGAAGCCACAATTGAAAGATGTCTAAGTTCAGTTAGTAGCTTAGTTGATGAAATGATCATCGTTGATATGAATTCCCACGATCGAACGATTGAGCTAGCAAGACAGTTTACAGACCAAATACATGTCTTTGATGGTGTGGATGAAATAGATGCATTAAATTTTTCAAAATCATTGGCAACAAAAGACTTTATACTTTTACTAAACCATAGAGAAGTTTTACTAGAAAATGATCGTTTAATATTTTCTAATCTAAAACAATCAATAAACAATGAAGTTTCTATTGTAGCTGTCGATTATCAGAGCGGTTGGAATGTAAAAAGTAAACAAAAAATTAGTAGATTATTTAAAAGGTTAAGTTCAAATAGTCATTCACCGAATATGAAAAATGAACAATCCTCTGAATCATTTTCTACTAATCTTGTTATTACAGATCTTCCTTTTACACAAAATACAAAAGAAAATATTCAAATATATGAACAAATGTTAAGTAACAACTTCAAACTTTCAACAATGGATTTGTTTTATTATGCAAAAGAATTAAGTTCAGATCATCAACATGATCAATCAATAAAATATTTTTTTAAATTTTTGAGATTAAATCAGCCATTTGAAGAGCTTAATATTCTTGCTTGTCATTATATTGCTAATTGTTATCACGAATTTAATCTAAGAGACTTAGAAACTACTTGGTTATTAAGAGCTCTTAAATATGGCAATACTCATCCAGAAACATGTTGTAGATTGGCTTATACATTTTTTGAGAAAAATAATTTCGATTCAGCTATTTATTGGTATAAAGAAGCAACCTTAAATAAGGTGAACAATCGCTTGATTCTTCTCAACCCATCCTGTACTACTTGGCTACCACATTTACAGCTAGCTGTTTGCTACGACAGAATAGGTGAATTTCGCCTTGCAAATGAGCACAATGAAATAGCCTATCATTTTTACCCAACACACCCAAGCATTCTTTCAAATAGAGAGTACTTTGCAAATAGATTAAATAACGAAGGCAGCTGAGGATCCCTCAACTGCCTTTTAATCATTTTTTTCTTACTAACAAGAGCATATTATATATTTCAAGATTTGAAGTTAGTTGTTCAAGATTTATTCCAAAACTATGAGCTAAATGAACTACTTCTTCAAAAAACAACTTAATATTTAAATCTACATTTATATTTTCATTCTTTGTCGTCACTTCAAATTGGTCAGCTGGAAATAGCGTATTAATTGTTTGAGGCGTGAAAAATCTAATATTTTCTTTTTTCAATATGCCTGCGTGAATATAATTCCATTGGCCTTGTAGTAATTGAAAGAGAACTTCACCATGGGAAACATTTGGAACTCTACAAATAATTGAGCCTGATGTTTTTAATAGATTGGTGATTTCTTTTACAAAGCCCCAAGGATCTACAAGATGGTTTACAATATTATCAATTATGATTAAATCAAAAAACTCATCAGGGTAACCGTGTGGCACTTCGTCAATACTAATTGTATCAACCCTTTTATAAAATTGTGATGCAATTGAGGATAGTTCTGAATCACTTTCTGTTCCATATAATTCACATTTATATAGATTTTTAATTTCTAGACCTGTTGCGCCAGCTAAGCAACCAATTTCTAATACTTTATTTATGTTACCTGGCACCATTTCAATAATTTCCGTCTTTGGATACCCAATATCTATTAAATTGTTTCCCCACTTTTCGATATACTTCATTCTATTTTCAATAAATAGGTGATTTATATTAATATCACTATTTCCGTTGAACGTCATGTGCCCATAATGATGAACAAATGAATCCAATGCAATATGCAATTCATATCCTTCTAAAATAGTTCTTAAACAAATATCATCATCTTCAAATGAACCTAGTTTAAACCTTTCATCAAATCCTACTAATCGATCAATTAATTCGCGTCTAACTAATAAACAAAATCCTACTAATCTTAATACTTGCTTAGACATTCCTTTTAACCTTGCACAATATCTTAATGAAAAATCATTGATTTCTTGATCATTTTGATAATCAACATTAATTCGCTGCAATCCACTTACATAATTACTTACAGGCCCAACCATACCAATTTTATCATTACTATATAAAAGAGTAAGCATTGCTTTTAACCAATTTTCTGTAACGATTGTATCATTATTTAAAAATAACAAGTTATCACCTGTTGCGACTTCAATTCCTTGATTACAACCTTTAGCAAACCCCATATTTTTTTCATTAAAGATTGTAATAAAAGAAGGATTACTTTTTAAATATTCTCGAGTTCCATCAGTCGATCCATTATCAATAACAATAATTTCTACTTCATCTTCATTTGTATATTTTGCAAGACTTTCAAAGCATTTTTTCGATACCTCGAGCTGATTATAAGTCAAAATAATTATACTAGTTTTCATTTACTAAACACCTTCTTAAAATCTCTTTAAAAGTAGACTCTTCATTCACTATCAATATTTTTAGTAATTTGACTACCACCATAAAAACATCCTTAAAAAATAATCTTCAATCGTCTTATTTAACTTATTCAACTTAGGAACATTTTGTCAGTACTAAAAAATATTTCATTCTTTTTCCTTCAAAAAAAAGAATCCGTTTTTTGAGAACGGACTCTAAAATCACTAATTAGCTCAGTTCAATTATTACAATACTGATATTAGGATGATTAGCATCTTGAGCTGGGAAAGTCATGTCTGTAGTACTGTCGACAATCATATTTAAATTAGTTGGCGCAACTTGTCCAACAGTACTAACAATAAACTCTCCTGAACCTTCAGAAGCCGTTGTTAATGCTACGGAACTCGGATCAGTGAATCCACTTCCTGGAATATCTGTACCCGCTAAGGTAAAATGAACTGAAACAGCTGAAACTGAAGCATCACCAACAAAAGTATATATAACCTGATAATTATGACCTTGAGCAAGAACAATATCTGATGAGCCTGTTGCATGAGAAATATCTGTCCCTGAAATAGTTCCATTCGTATCAAAAGTAACAGGATTACCCGCTGCTATTGTTTGTGTGCCTACATTAAAGATGTGAGCAAATGCTGCGATTGTGCCTGTTGCTCCTGTTGCTCCTGTTGCTCCTGTTGCTCCTGCTG
>NZ_NUYF01000047.1:0-64140 GCF_002566505.1 Bacillus sp. AFS077874 | reverse complement strand
AAACTTCCCACAAACATTGCCAGCGTATATGGGACCAAATGAAAATTTCCCACAAACATTGCCAGCTATGGACTATCCAAAGTTCCAAGGCGGACCAGTTGCTACACCGTATGCTACTGGACCGACTCCAATGTATCGTGATGCATCAGAACCTTATTTTGATCCAAATTCGCAATTATTTACTCCTTATGCACAAAATCAGTCTTCATACGGAGTGCCATATTTCGAGGAAGATGAACAATAAAGAATTTTATTTAAAAAGGCGATTAATTTTTAATCGTCTTTTTTTTATTTTCTATTTCAATACAGGAATTAATTGGTGTAGAAATTAAATTGACATGAAACAGCCTTTAAAGGCTACTTTTTTACTTAAAATGAGTTTCCAACCATCAATTAACAATTTAAAATCCACCTAAAAAGGTCAACCTAACTTTGTAATACAACTTTAGTATTACAATTGGCTATAATTAAAGGGAGGGTTTTATATTGAATAAAAAAGGTCTTATCGTTGCTACAGGTACGGTGCTAACAGCTTTAACATTATCTGCTTGTGGAACAAACAATAATGCTATGAATGACCATAAAAGAAATGTTGGTTATGAAAAAGTAAACTTCAATAGACCGACAAACCCTTATGCTGTTAATGATCGTTATGAAAACGTAAACTATCCTAATAACCAAGATTATTTCACAAAGAAAAATAATCACTACGGAAATGATCGTATAAATGAAGGTTTAAGTAGTGAGTATTCTAATGATGGCGTAATCCATGATGGAACATATGGAAGAAATGTCAACAATATGAATAGAAACTACACGATGGATCAAGTTCGTTATAATAACGATTTAAACACAGCTCCTCTTGTACCATATACAAATATTAGTACAAATACTAATATGAATGCTGGTGAACGAAAGTTTGCTGACCAAATTTCTAAACGAGTAGAACAAATGTCAAATGTTGCCAAAGCAAACACGGTAGCTGTTGGTGATCAAGTTCTAGTTGCAGTAGATTTAGTAAATAAAAATGTTGATGAAAGCGCATTTAGATCTAAAATCAAAGACGCTTTATCACCATACACGAGTGGTAAAAAAGTATATGTAACATTCGATGGTACAATAAGAAATAATTTAAATAACATTACAAATAATGTTCCTAATGCCACTAAAAATGTATTATACGATACAAAAGAAAATGTTAAACATATGTATCGTAATGTAAAAAATGATGTTAAGGATGCAACTAATCCAAACCGATAAAAATCAATTTTTTACATTGAAAAGGAAGAAGCCCTTGCTTCTTCCTTTTTTTAAGTGTTCAGGTTTTTGGGGTTGGATTTTACCAAGTTTAGTTACTAAGTTCTTAGAATAGTTAAATAATTCGTTTGATGAGGGTTAAACAATATGGTAAAGTGATTTTTATATTGACCAAAAGTTCGAAGTGGTCAATTGGTTAAAAAGAGAATTTGAGGTGAGTTTTTTGAAAAAGCAAAATATTTTACAAGCTGCCACAAAGTCATTTACCATCTTTGGCTATAAAGCAACTACAATGAGTCAAATCGCAAAACAGGCAAATGTTGGAAAGGGAACGATCTATACTTTCTTCAAAAATAAAGAAGAGTTGTTTGATGAAATCATCAATAATTTGATTAATGAAATGAAATTTTTAGCTGAACAATCCATTCGTGATGAAGATTCATTCATCGAAAAAGCACATAAAGGAATTGAAGTTTTTATTGCCTTTCATAATGAACATGAATTAACAATAAAGTTACTTCAGGAACAAAAAGAAATTGGAACAACTATCGTACATGATGCTTTAAAACGATTGAATCATTCAATCATTCTCTACATACAGAAAAAAATTGAAGAGGCAATTGCAAAGAAAGAAATTGTTGAATGTGATCCCGAAATAACCGCTTTGGTAATGTTTCGACTTTATACCACACTTAAAATCGATTGGGAGAAAGAGCACGAAGCACTAAGTCCTAAAAAAATTACTGAGTTATTTAACTTTTATATCCTAAATGGTTTATCAAAAGGGCATGATTAAGGGTTAGGGGATTAGGAGGAGAAAATTTTGATTGTTAAATTAGACAATAAAGACAGAAAAATGGCAAATTCAATTTTAAATGTACAGTTACCTGCATATAAGGTAGAGGCAAAGTTAATCAATTTTGAAGGAATACCACAATTAAAGGACAATGTTGAAAGTATTAGAGATTCCAAAGAAATCTTTATCGGTTATGTGATTGATAATGATTTAAAAGGATTTTTAGCCTATTCAGAGGGAAATAACGAATATCAAATATGTAGATTGGTAGTACATCCTATTTGCTTTAAGCGGGGGATAGCAAGAAAATTAGTTCATTATTTTTTAAATGAAATTGCCAAAAAGAAAAAGGTAATTGTTTCAACAGGATCAGATAACCTACCGGCCATTAACTTATATAAAACTTCTGGTTTTAAATTTCATAAGGAAATTGAAGTGGCACCTAATTTTTATATATCTCTATTTGAAAATACATCTAATCATTAAAGATAAAATTAAAATGTAAAAAAGATGATGATCATTAGCTTTCAACCCCCTTTCCTAAAGACAATTCTTTCGTTTTTTTGTTTAAAAGATTAATGGCCATTTAAAAAATTTTAAACATCTTGGATAAAGATAAAAGGAATGGTCAAACTAAAAAAGCTTGTATGAATTTGTCTAAAGGAGTGGATGTTTGTGAAAAAGTTCATTTTACTATTTGTTTGTTTACTAGCTTTATTAATACCGGCACAAACTGAAACATTGGCAGCTCATAATGATATTCATCATAGTTCCAACAAAAAGGGGATTACAATCATTTTACATAAAGTATATATAAACGGTGAAGTGATTGAGGAAATTTATATTAATCAACACAAAACTCTTGGGCAAGTGAAAAAAGAGTTTAAGGGTTGGAAAGTCATAGAAGAAAATGATGATCAAATCGTATTAATGAAAAAAATAAATGATCTTTCACCTACTTTAAAGTCGAAAGGTTATTTAGGAATAAATTCAAATGGAGTTTTGAACTTATATATTGGAGTGCCAAGTGGTAATAATATTATTGAATCTTTTTTTCAAATAGATACGAATAAATTAGAAGTTAACAAACAAAAGCAGCTTGAGAAAGGGATTAAAATTTCGACCAAAAATCATTACGAATATCTATTACATTACTTAAAAGAGTATGAAAGAATCGTAAATTGAACTTCGGAATTCGACTCTGGTCAAACCGTAACGACTAACTAAATATAAAAAATAATCCACAAAGGTGATTTATTTTCCTTGTGGATTTTTTGTATTTTTATGGTTCAAGTCATTTTTTCTATCTCGAACTTCCTTTTCCTGACCTTTTCCTGATCCCTTTCCCATTCACTTCGCAAAATTGAATAAACATAAGTATCATGCGCGGTACTTCCTTGTATTAAATACTCGCGTAGTAGACCCTCATTCGTAAATCCTATTTTTTCAAGGAGTTTTTGGGAAGGGAGATTTTCTGGATAAACGATTGCACCAATTCGATTTAGTTGGAGAACATCAAATCCATATGATAATAATGCTTTTAAAGCTTCTGTCGCAAAACCTTTTCTCCAATAGTCTGGGTGTAGCTCATAGCCAACTTCTGCCCTTTTGTTTCGTTCTTGGAGGGCATTAAATCCACATGTTCCGATTAATTTGTTTGTTTCATTATCAATCAACCCCCAACGGATGCCAATTCGTGTTTCATACATTTCTCTAAAATAATGAATTACGTCTAATACTTCACTACTATTTTTTAGTGCATCTAGTCCATAATATTTGGTGACATCTTCTCTTGATAAAATATTGAACATCCGATTAAGATCAGTGACTTTAATTTCTCTTAAATAAAGTCTCTCTGTAGTTAGAATTGGAAACATGTTCAAATCGAATGGCCTCCCTATGGTTAAGTATCGAGCTTTTAAATTTTTGCCATATTTTTTAGTCATTTTTATATGAACTTTTTAGTTAAATCATATGTATAAAATTTTTATTTTCGACAGCCGACTATTTTTTTCCTTCTTCTATCTATGGTACAATGGAATACATGTAAAAAGGGGAGAAAACCATGTACGAATACATAATTGGAAAGATAGAATGGGTTGGACCAGAATATATTGTAATTGATCATAATGGAATGGGCTATCAATTATTTACACCTAATCCATATGTTTTTAGACCTTCAAATGAAATCTTAAAAGTTTATACTCATCATTATGTACGAGAAGATGTTATGATGTTATATGGTTTTAAAACATTAGATGAACGTACTTTATTTCAAAAATTGTTAAGTGTATCAGGAATCGGTCCTAAAGGTGCCTTGGCAATTGTTGCGACTGGAGATCCAAATCAAATTGTTCATGCGATAGAAGAAGAGGACGAGGTATTTTTAACAAAATTTCCTGGTGTTGGTAAAAAGACAGCAAGACAAATGATCCTTGATTTAAAAGGAAAACTTGAAAAAGTCTTTGGAGCAGTACAAGTTGATTTATTTACTGACCTAGATGCTATAGAAGAGAAAGAAAGTGCAGCATCTTCATTAGATGATGCAATTGAAGCTTTAAAAGCATTAGGCTATGCGGAAAAAGAAGTTAAAAAGATCGTACCGTTATTAAAGAATGAAAAACTTTCAACTGATGAATATATTAAAAAAGCACTTCAATTACTATTGCAAGCTAAGAGGTGATGAAAATGGATGATCGAATTTTATCAAGTGAAAGCAGTGGCGAGGAATTTGATCAAGAGCTTTCACTAAGGCCTCAATCATTAAGGGAATATATAGGGCAAGATAAAGTTAAAAAGAATTTGCAAGTTTTTATTGAAGCGGCAAAAATGCGAAATGAGTCTTTAGATCATGTTCTATTATACGGTCCTCCTGGATTAGGTAAAACCACTTTAGCAGCGATTATTGCCAATGAACTAGGTGTTGGATTCAAAACGACTTCAGGACCAGCGATTGAACGTCCTGGAGATCTAGCAGCTATTTTGACTTCACTTCAACCAGGTGATGTATTATTTATTGATGAAATTCACCGACTGCCTCGAACAGTGGAAGAAGTACTTTACCCAGCAATGGAAGACTTTTTCTTTGATATCGTAATTGGCAAGGATGCAACTGCAAGGTCGGTAAGAATTGATTTGCCACCATTTACATTAATAGGTGCAACAACTAGAGCAGGTCTACTTTCTTCACCACTTAGAGATCGTTTTGGAGTATTAAATCGGTTAGAATTTTATACAGTTGAACAGCTAGCATTGATCGTTAAAAGAACAGCAGAGTTATTTGGAATGGAAATTGAAAATGACGCTGCTTTAGAGGTAGCTAGAAGGTCTCGAGGTACACCCCGAATTGCAAACCGTTTATTACGAAGGGTTAGAGATTTTGCTCAAGTTCAAGGGAGTGGAATTATTACCTTTGAAATAGCAAAAGACTCTTTAATTCAAATGCAGGTAGATGAAGCAGGTCTAGACCATATCGATCATAAATTGTTACTAGCTATTATTGAGCGATTTAAAGGCGGTCCTGTTGGGGTTGATACGATTGCAGCTTCGATCGGTGAAGAGTCACAAACGATTGAAGATGTATATGAGCCATATTTACTTCAAATTGGATTTCTTCAGCGGACTCCTAGGGGACGAATTGTTACTGATTTAACATACAAACATTTTGGGTTGCAGGTGCCGGAGCAATGATTGATTTGTCAAAAATTTTAATTACGTTAGGAATTATCTTATTAGTTGTTGGATTGTTTATTCGATTTGTAGGGAAACTTCCGGGCGATATTTTTATAAAAAAAGGAAATGTATCATTTTACTTTCCGATTGTAACATGTATTATCATAAGTATTTTACTTTCACTTATTTTTTCACTATTTGGGAGAAAATAAATGAGTAGGAATAAATAGAGTTTGGAAAAGGGAATTGTGGATAGCCTCCCTTTGTCCTTACTCCTGAAATTTATGAGGTGTATAAAAATGGATGTAAATTTATTTGATTTTGATTTACCTGAAGAATTGATTGCTCAGACTCCTTTGTTGGACCGTGAAGCATCGAGACTTATGGTATTACATAAAGACTCTGGCAATGTAGAGCATAAACAGTTTCCAGATGTGTTAGATTATTTACAAGAGGGCGACTGTTTAGTTTTAAATGAAACAAAAGTCATGCCTGCTAGATTATTTGGTGTGAAAGAAGATACAGGTGCTCAAATTGAAGTATTATTACTTCAACAAGAAGAGCAGGATGTATGGGAAACATTAGTTAAGCCTGCTAAAAGAGTAAAAGAAGGTACAATCATTTTATTTGGAGATGGCAGATTAAAGGCAGAATGTGTAGGTTCAAGTGATCAAGGTGGAAGAAAATTAAAATTCCAATACGATGGAATTTTTTATGAGATCTTAGACCAACTAGGTGAAATGCCGCTTCCTCCATATATTAAAGAAAAATTAGAAGATAAAGATCGTTATCAGACTGTATTCGCAAAAGAAATTGGTTCAGCGGCGGCACCTACGGCAGGTTTACATTTTACAAAAGAACTCTTAGCTAAAGTTCAAGAAAAAGGTGTAAAGTTAGCATTTATTACATTGCATGTAGGGTTAGGTACATTTAGACCGGTAAATGTAGAGTCCATTGAAGAACATGATATGCATTCAGAATACTACTATATGTCTGATGAAACGGCTAAACTGTTAAATGAAACGAAAGCAAACGGTGGTAGAGTCATTACTGTTGGAACAACTTCTACACGAACAGTTGAAACGATTGCTACGGCAAATAACGGTAAGTTTGAAGGGTCTAGTGGTTGGACGTCTATCTTCATTTTCCCAGGATATAAATTTATGGGAATTGACGGGATGATTACGAACTTCCATTTACCAAAATCAACTCTAATTATGCTAATTAGTGCTTTAGCTGGAAGAGAACCAGTTTTATCTGCTTATAAAGAAGCAGTAGATCAAAAATATCGCTTTTTTAGCTTTGGCGATGCAATGTTAATACTTTAAGAATTGAAAGGAATCGAAAAATGACAGCAATTCGTTATGAACATATTAAAACTTGTAAGCAAACAGGTGCGAGATTAGGAATTGTCCATACTCCACATGGTTCATTTGAAACTCCAGCATTTATGCCTGTTGGAACTTTAGCCACTGTTAAAACAATGTCTCCTGAAGATTTAAAAGCAATGGGATCAGGTATTATTTTAAGTAATACTTACCATTTATGGTTAAGACCAGGACATGAGATTATTAAAAAAGCTGGTGGCTTACATAAATTTATGAACTGGGATCGAGCAATCTTAACAGATTCAGGTGGATTCCAAGTATTTAGCTTAAGTCAATTCCGAAAAATAGAAGAAGAAGGCGTACATTTCAGAAATCACTTAAATGGCGATAAATTATTCCTTTCACCTGAAAAGGCGATGGAAATTCAAAATGCATTAGGTTCTGATATCATGATGGCGTTTGATGAGTGTCCACCATACCCTGCTGAGTATGATTACATGAAACGTTCAGTTGAAAGAACTAGCAGATGGGCAGAGCGTTGTTTAAATTCTCACCAAAGACCAGAGGATCAAGGATTATTTGGTATTGTACAAGGTGGAGAATACGAAGAACTTCGTAAACAATCCGCAAGAGACTTAGTTTCTTTAGATTTCCCAGGCTATGCAATTGGTGGATTATCAGTTGGTGAACCAAAGGATGTAATGAATAGAGTTTTAGAATTTACGACTCCTTTACTACCAACGGATAAACCAAGGTATTTAATGGGGGTAGGTTCTCCTGACTCATTAATTGATGGTGCAATTCGTGGAGTGGATATGTTTGACTGCGTACTTCCTACGCGTATTGCTCGAAATGGTACATGTATGACGAGTGAAGGTCGATTAGTAATTAAGAATGCAAAATATGCAGAGGACTATTCTCCACTTGATCCTAATTGTGATTGTTATGCATGTAAAAACTACACACGAGCATATATCCGTCATTTAATCCGATGCGAAGAGACGTTTGGAATGCGTTTGACTACTTACCATAACTTACATTTTCTGTTACAATTAATGGAACAAGTTCGCCAAGCAATCCGCGAAGACCGTTTAGGTGATTTCCGAGAAGAGTTTTTTGAACAATACGGTTTTAATAAGCCGAACGCTAGGAACTTCTAAAATTTACATATTGAAAGGAAGATTAAGATGGGTAATGGTTTAATGGGGATTTTACCTCTAATATTAATGTTCATAGTTTTCTACTTCTTACTAATCCGTCCACAACAAAAGCGTCAAAAGCAAACAGCTAATATGCAAGCTGGAATTAGCAAAGGCGATATGGTTGTAACAATCGGTGGATTACACGGTTTAGTTGATGCTGTTAACGAAGAAAATAATACAATTACTTTAAAAACTACTGATGGATCACGTATGGTATTTGAAAAAAGCGCAATTCGTGAAACAAGAACACAAGCTTAATTTTAATTAATTGTATCGTAAGAAACGCTAGTTCCATTTCGGAAACTAGCGTTTTGTTTATTTTGTAAGAAATTTAAATTAGTGTTCTAGACAAAACCCAAAAAAGTTGAGATTAGACTGATTGCAAGCGTTTGTCTTTCGAGGCGCGAAGCCTGATGAGGAGCGGAGTTACCTTAGAAGGTAATGAGCACCGCGCAGGCAGGCGAAGAAACGAAGAAAGCGAGCGTTTTCGGGCAGTCTGAGACTGATTATTTATTATAAGATTTATTACTTGCTGCATTCACTCCAAAAATTGACCCTAACATACAAACACCTAAGAAGATCCCATGATACATTATTTGTTCCTGTGAAAAAGTTCGGTCATAGCCAAGAAACTGTACAAAAAATACAAAAATAGAATACGCCCCACTCGTTAGTAATCCAAGAATCCAACCCTTTTCTTTCCCTTTCGCTCCTGTAACAAAACCACCAATTAACATAACGATAAATGATAGGATAAGAGTTGTTGTTGTGACACTTGCTTCTGTAAGTGAAGTTAGTTTAAGTAATAATGATAAAATCAAACTAATTGACAATACTAATAATAGAATAGTTAAAAAGCCAAAAGAGACAGCTACAGCTGTTTTTTTCATTCATATTCCCCCTTGTACACTCTTTTAATACAAGCATATTCATGAGATGAATTTTTAGAATACTTATAGGGCAATTACAAATAGTAAAATTATAAATAAAATTCTACTATTATTTTCTTTATGGAAAATTAGTTGTATTTTAACTCATATTTACAGGTATTAAGTGCTAGCTAAAGAACATGTTTTTTAAAATCAACAAGTTTTGGATGTGAGGGTAAGAAAAATGGAATTAGGTTCTATGACGATTCGGACGATTTCAATCTATTTAATCATTGCACTTTTCTTTCGATTAATGGGTAAAAGAGAAATTGGGGAGTTAAGTTTGTTAGATTTGGTAGTATATATTTTGTTAACTGAAATAGCAGCTATCGGAATTGAAACCCACAATGAACCGATTATAAAAGTGATTTATCCAATGTTTTTAATTGTGGTTATACAAATAATTTTTTCTCTTATCTCATTAAAAAGTGTTATGTTTAGAAAAATATTAGATGGACATCCAGTATTAATTATTAGTAAGGGAAAAGTACTAGAGAAAGAGATGAAAAAACAGAGATACACATTTGATGATCTATTACTACAACTAAGAGAGAAGGATATTGGGGATGTTAGGGATGTTGATTATGCATTACTAGAGCCTACAGGAAAATTATCAATATTTAAAAAAGAAATAAACGGTGATATAAACTATAGTTCACTCACATTTCCATTAATATTAGACGGTGTCGTTCAAGAAGATAATTTAAATCAGTATTATAAAGATAAACAATGGTTATTAGAGCAGTTAAAAAAACATGGCTATGATGATTTTAAACAAGTATCTTATTGCAGCTTACGAGGCGGAGAAATATTTTTTGATAAAAAAGACGAATAATGAAGGATCTAGGGTTGTATCTGCAGTGGAAATTAACCAACATATACATAAAAGAAAATTAATAAACCACAAAGCACATTTAATTATTTTGTGGTTTCAGAGTTTTGAAATATAAAACGGTCAGTAACAAGACGTACATTAAGTGAACATTTTAATGATTAAATTATCAATTTTGGTGAGAAATTAATGATTTTAAATGTTAATATGTTTGTGCAGTTATATATATCAACGAACTCTAGGAATTGATTATTATTGATTAGTTAAAAATAAATAAGAGCTAACTCATAGAAAAACAATTTCAAATGATTATTATAATACGTTGGTGTTCGATCTTAATTGACCTACAAACTGAATAACGCTACCCTTAGTAATGGATATTAAATTAGGTTTTTTAGTGTAAACTTTTTTTGATGAAAAAGTTGATTGGAACGGAAGGATGCTCGACTCCTATGGGATTAGCGGGAAGGCTGAGACCCCGCAGGCTTGCCGAGGAGGCTCAGGTCTCGCCCCATGGAAAGCGAGCATCCTGNNTGTAGTGGAAATCAACATCAATCAACTCCTTTACGAAAATTTGATAACTAGTTTACAAAAGTGTTTTTCAACAGAGTGAAACCACAAAGTGTATTATTACTTTGTGGTTTTGTTATGATCTATTCTATTGTCAATTATCTTGTAATTAGCTTTTTAAAAAATGGGATTCGGATGATCTCATCTTTCTTAACTAGGTTAAATAATAAAATTAATAAGATATACATTAATGTAACAACAGAAATACTCACTAAGGTTTGTACTAATAATGAAGGTGAAAAAACTACATATTCTTTGATGAATTTTCCGACATAAATACAAATTCCTAAAATGATTAGACAATAAACATAATCCTTAACAAAAATTGAAAAGTTGATGGCCTTTAATACAGTGAAATAGTGAAGAACTGTTATTGTTACAATGCTAATATTCATAGCTAAGGCAACACCGTTAATACCGAACTTTGGATTTGTAGCTAGTAATAAAATACTAGCGATTTTAACGACTGAACCGACAAAGCTATTTATCATAGCTGAATTTGCAAGATTAAGTGCCTGCAATACAGCTTGTAGTGGTCCTTGGAAATAGTAAAATATAAAGCATGGTGCTAAAAGTAATATAAAATTCGTAGCTTGGTCACTTTTGTACATTAGTGTTAAAATCGGTGAAGCAAAGACGTATAAAATGACAACAGACCAACCACCAGCAATCATTGAGTAACGTAGTGCTTGTTGCAATCTTCTTTCAACAGTTACACGATCTTTTTTGGCCATTGCTTCACTAATCGCTGGCACAAGTGCAGTAGATAGTGCATAAGTAATAAACGCTGGTAAAAGTAAAAGTGGTAAAGCGTATCCTGCAAGTAATCCATATTGTTTTGTTGCAACAGCTGCAGTTACCCCTGCAATCGCTAAACTTTGTGAGACAACGATTGGTTCTAAAAACATTGATATTGAACCAATTAAACGACTTCCAGTTGTTGGTAATGCAATACTTAATAGATCGCTAAGCGTTTTTCTTCCATCTTTAATATTGTTCTTAAATCCAGAAATGAACTTTGCATTTTTTTCTTTCTTAAAAACATAAAGCATATAAATTAAAGAAGCTAATTCTCCTAATACTGAAGAGATAATGGCGCCACTAGCGGCAAATTCAACTCCATATGGTAAAAAAGTTTTAGTACAAACTGCAACTAGTACAATACGAACAACTTGTTCAATAACTTGGGAAAAGGAAGAAGGGCGCATATTCTGTACGCCTTGAAAATATCCGCGTAAAACTGATGAGATTGCGATAATTGGAACAACCGGAGCGATGGCAATTAATGGGTACATAGTCCTTGCATCCGTTAATAAGTTTTTAGCGATGAAAGGGGATAAAAAGATCATTGCAGTAGTAAAAATAATACTTAAAATGCCAGTTATTGACATTGAAACAGCTAAAATCTTTTTTATCCGATCTTGTCTATTTTGAGCAACTGCTTCTGCAATTAATTTTGAGATGGCAATTGGTAGGCCGAGCTGTGTTAGTGTCATGACCAAAAATAGTGTTGGTACTGCCATCATAAATAATCCTACGCCTTCTTCACCCATAATTCTTGCTACAACAATACGATTAAAAAATCCTAATATTCTTGTGATGAGCCCTGCAATAAGTAAAAAAAACGTTCCTCTTAAAAACGTTTGCTTTGTCATTACTTTTACCACCTTCTCAAACAGCCTAGAATGATTTACAATTATATATATGCTAGAAATGTAGGCAAGCATGACAAGTTAGTTCAACATCTAGGAAATGAATGTGAAGGTCTAAAATCATTTTTCTAAAAATACAGAAAATTAGGAGGGAAGAGTATGTCGACTTTTCATCAACAAGCTGCAGAATTTAAACCACAGCTACAGGTAGTAATTGAAAGTAAACTGGATGAATTTAGAATGCTTGGATTCGATACTGTCAGTGAGGATGACTTATGGGAATGCCTCGAAAGAACTATATGGCGAAAGAAAGAGGATGAACCAAAGCTTTTTCAACTGGTAGAAGACATACTCTCATTAACTGTAAACGATTATATGAATTATATTCGAATCGAAGCATTTAAATCACCTACTTGGCAGTTTGGTGAGTCAGTTTAACCATTAATTGACAATAAAAAAATTGCATTTGTATAATATAAGAATGAAAACATACCATTTTCGTACTAGAACTTGAACTAGTTAGAGGAGGAAATTCACAACATGGTGAAGCGTAACAGGATTGTTGCCTTCTTCTTAATTATTGCTGTGTTAGCAGCAGTAATTGGCACAACTGTATTTGGTACCGCGAAAAATATTAAACTTGGTCTGGATTTACAGGGCGGGTTTGAGGTGCTTTACAAAGTTAAGCCGATTAAGAAAGGCGATAAAATTAACAAAAATGTTTTAGTAAGTACAGCAAAAGCTCTTGAAAAACGTGTAAACGTATTAGGAGTAAGTGAACCAAACATTCAAATCGAAGGGAAAGATCGTATTCGTGTACAATTAGCTGGTGTAAAAGATCAAGCTAAAGCACGTGATATTCTTTCTACGGAAGCGAACTTAACAATTCGTGACGTAAATGATAAGGTTCTAATGACTGGAGCGGATTTAAAAGAAGGCGCTTCAAAGCAAACATTTGACCAAATGGGTAAACCTAGTGTATCAATCACATTTAAGGATGCTTCTAAGGTTAAAGATGTTACAAGTAAAGTGTTAAAAATGGGTGCTCCAAATAATATGATGGTTATTTGGTTAGATTTCAAAGAAGGAGAAGACTCTTTCAAAAAGGAATCTGCAAAAGCAAAGCCTAAATTCTTATCTGCAGCTAGTGTAAATCAAGTATTTACCGACGATTCACTTTCAATTGTTGGTTCTACTTTCACAGTTGAAAGTGCAAAAGAACTTTCAGATTTATTAAATGCAGGGGCTCTTCCAGTACACCTTGAAGAAATGTATTCAACATCAATCGGTGCAAAATTTGGTACAGATGCTTTACATGAAACAATTTTTGCTGGAATTATTGGTGTATCAGTTATTTTCTTATTTATGCTTTATTTCTATCGCTTACCAGGTTTAATCGCAAGCATCATGTTAATGGCTTATACTTATGTAACATTACTTGTATTTGACGGCATGAATGCTGTATTAACACTTCCAGGTATTGCGGCATTAATACTTGGTGTTGGTATTGCGGTTGATAACAATATTATTACTTTTGAGAGATTGAAGGACGAGCTTAAATTAGGAAAATCAGTTGCATCTGCGTACCGTGCAGGTAATCAGCGTTCATTTGGAACGATTTTTGATGCAAATATTACAACTTTACTTGCTGCTGTAGTATTGTTCTCATTCGGTACAAGCTCAGTAAAAGGATTTGCAACAAGTTTAATTGTTAGTATTTTAGTAAGCTTTTTAACTGCAGTATTCGGTACTCGTTTATTACTTTCATTATTAGTTCAAAGTCGTTACTTAAATAATAAGAAGACATGGTTTGGTATTAAACAAAGTGAAATTCTTGGTTTAAATCATAACTTAGCACACCCTCCTACAAAATATGATAAAGTCGATTTTGTAAGCGTTGGTCGAAAATTTGTTTATTTTTCAATTGTTACATTAGTAGTTGGGGTTATTCTACTTTCTATTTTCCGATTAAATTTAGGAATTGATTTTGCAAGTGGTACACGTGTAACATTTGAATCAAAATCAGCTGTTACAAAACAAGTTGTTAATGATGAAATTTCAAAAATGAACTTGAAGCCTGAAAGTATTACTGTTTCTACAAATGATGCAAAAACAGGTTCAATCGTATTTAAAGGTGTATTAACAAAAGATCAGATTAATGATTTGAAAAAGGATTTTACAGCTAAATTTGGGGTAGAACCAAACGTAAGTACTGTTGATCCAGTTGTTGGTAGAGAATTAGCAGCTAATGCTATTAAAGCACTAATTATCGCATCAGCAGGTATTATTCTTTACGTAACATTACGTTTCCAATTCTCATATGCGATTGCTTCAGTAATTGCCCTACTACATGATGCATTCTTCATTGTTGTAGTATTTAGTGTTTTTAGATTAGAAGTAGATATCACTTTCATCGCAGCGGTACTAACGATTGTTGGTTATTCGATTAATGACTCGATCGTTACATTTGACCGAGTTCGTGAAAATATGAAGCTTAAGAAGAAAATTCGTTCTAGAGAAGAATTGAAACAAGTTTTAAATGAATCAATTCGTCAAACTTTAGGCCGATCTGTTAAAACAGTTCTTACTGTACTATTAGCAGTACTTGCATTGCTTTTATTCGGAAGTCATGCGATTCTTAACTTCTCACTTGCATTATTAATCGGTTTAGTTGTTGGAACATATTCTTCAATCTTTATCGCTTCACAAATTTGGTTATTTATTAAAGGTCGCCAACTTGATAAAAACCAAGTAATTGATGTTGAAGAAGCTAAATAAACAAAAAAGAGTATAGGCTATTGCTTATACTCTTTTTTGTATTAAATTCATTATGATTTGAAGATACTAATATAATGTGTTAATAATGATAAGTGTGTTTTTTAGAGTTAGAAAAAGGGAAGTAGGTAAAGTATATGGAACAGGAAGAGCGTTATAAGGAAGCCAGGAAAGGGGCTTATATCGGAATATATGGAAATTTACTTCTAGCAATTGTTAAAGCAGTTATCGGATATATTGGAAATAGTAAAGCGTTAATGGCCGATGCAGTACATTCTGCGTCAGATGTGGTCGGTTCGATAGCGGTTTTATTTGGTTTAAGAGCTGCGAAAATGCCTCCAGACGAGGATCATCCTTATGGACATGGTAAAGCTGAATCAATCGCTGCAATTATTGTTGCCGTACTTTTATTTATCGTTGGAATTGAAATAACTAAATCCTCTATAACCGCGTTTTTTAAACCAGTTCATCCACCAGAGTTAATCGCTTTATTAGCAGCTTTTATATCTATATTTTTAAAAGAATGGATGTTTCGCTATAAATATGCTTTAGGGAAAAGGTTAAATAGTGACGCAATCATCGCTAATGCATATGAACATCGCTCTGATGTATACTCATCTGCTGCAGCTATGGTTGGTATTGGTATTGCAATTTTAGGTACTAAATTTAATATGCCAGTACTTTTATATGCAGACCCTGCGGCTGGGCTTATTGTAGCAATTATGATTTTAAAAATGGCTTGGGATATAGGAGCAGAATCAATACATACAACAATGGATCATGTCCTTCATGAAGAAGATATTGAACCATATAAAGAAATCGTTAAAAACGTAGAAGGTGTTAAAGAGATAAATTCTCTCTATGCAAGGGAACATGGCTATTACGTCATAATCGATATAAAAGTCTCAGTAGATCCATATATAACGGTTGAAGAAGGACATAAGATTGGTAAAAATGTTAAAGCAAAGTTGATGGAACAAAAAGATGTGGAAAATGTTTTTGTCCATATTAATCCATATAATGATAAAAATAACTCTTTCATCCAATAAGTTTACTTTAGTATAATAGTACAGTTAGGGGTGAGAGTATTGTTAAAGTCAAAAGCACGTTGGAAACCGAAATTATCGAATCACCAAGAAGAGCAATTATTAAGTAAAGAATTACAGATTTCCCCTCTATTAGCTAAACTACTTGTTACTCGTGGATTTAATACAGTAGATGCAGCAAGTAAGTTTTTATATGAAGATCAAATGAGCTTTCATGACCCGTTTTTATTAGAGGGTATGGATATTGCAATTGACAGAGTATTTCAAGCGATTGAAGAAAATGAAAAAATATTAATTTTTGGCGATTATGATGCAGATGGAGTTAGCAGTACTTCAGTATTGTATTTAACATTAATCGAACTAGAAGCAAAAGTAGATTTTTATATACCTAATCGTTTTACTGAAGGGTATGGTCCAAATAAGAATGCATTTAAATGGGCGAACGAACAAGGTTATTCATTAATCATTACTGTAGATACAGGTATTTCAGCAGCTGAGGAAGTTAATTTTGCAAATGAACTAGGTATGGACGTAATTATTACGGATCATCATGAACCACCAGAGGAATTACCAAATGCTATTGCAATTATTCATCCAAAGCTAAGTCCTAGCTATCCTTTTAAAGAATTAGCAGGTGTAGGAGTTGTGTTTAAATTCGCTTCCGCATTATTAGGTAGGGAGCCAGAGGAATATTTGGAACTAGTTTCGATTGGGACGGTTGCTGATTTAGTACCTTTAGTTGATGAAAATCGTTTAATCGTAAAAAAAGGTGTAAGGCAACTGAAGCAAACTCAACGTGAAGGACTAAGAGCTCTTTTAGAGATTAGTGGAACTACAACAGATTCAATTACGGAAGAAACAATTGGATTTGCAATTGGTCCTAGAATTAACGCAGTTGGTAGACTCGGTGATGCTAAGCCTGCAGTAGACTTAGTTTTAGAAAATGATCGAGCACTTGCTAAAAAAAGAGCAGAGCAAATTGAAATTCTAAATAAGGAACGACAAGAATTAGTTTCACGTATGACAGAAGAGGCAATTAAGCAAGTTAACGAACTTGATTCATCTTGTTCAAATAAAGTAATTATTGTCGCAAAAGAAGGTTGGAATGCAGGGGTAGTTGGAATCGTTGCTTCGAAATTAGTTGATCGCTTTTACAAACCAGTAATTGTTCTAAGTATTGATCATGAAAAAGGAATAGCAAAAGGTTCTGCAAGGAGTATTGAAGGTTTTTCTCTATTTGAAAACTTAACAAAATGTAAAGATATTTTACCTCATTTTGGAGGTCATACACTTGCTGCTGGTATGACATTGGCTATTGAAGATGTCGAGCTATTAAGACAACGATTAAATGAATATGCAGATCTAATTATGACAGATGAAGATTTTATCCCATTAAAAGAAGTGGATTTAAAATGTCAGGCTAGTGAAGTTTCAATCTCATTTATTAATGAATTAAATATGCTGGCTCCTTTTGGTATGCATAATCCAAAACCTGTTTTAGAAATAAACGAGGTTGATGCTCTAAATATTAAACAAATCGGTAATGAAGGTGCACATCTTAAAGTACAACTAAAAGATGACGTTACATTCCTTGATGCTGTAGGGTTTGGATTTGGACATGTTGCTAATGAAATTGCAAGTGGGTCAAAAATTTCCTGCTTAGGAATGGCTTCTATTAACGAATGGAATGGTAAACGAAAGCCACAGTTAATGATTCATGATATTAAAGTAAATCATTGGCAGTTATTTGACTTAAGAGGTCAAGAGCCACATCGATTAACTTTACCTAATACTGAAGAAAAATTCATATTTTTACATCAATCATCAAATGAATATGAAAATTTAAAGACTAAATATCCTATTTCTACGTTTGTTGCATATGAAGATGTACTAAACTTAGATATTAATATACAAAATAATTATGTGATCCTACTTGATTTACCTAGTTCTGAAAATGATTTGAAAGAGGTTTTTCGAAAAGGGTTATCAGAACGGATCTACTTAATTTTTAATCAAGAAGAATTACATTTCTTCTCACCAATTCCGAGTAGAGAAAGTTTTAAAAAATTCTATTCAATCTTAGCAAATACCAATCCATTTGACATGAACATGTATGAAGTGGCATTATGTCGTAAGATGGGATGGAAAAAAGAACAAGTCGATTTTATGACAAAGGTGTTTTTTGATTTAGAATTTGTTACAATAGAGGATGGAAAAATTCGTTTGTTGCCACAAACTGAGAAGAAAGATCTCTCTTTATCTAATACGTATGCAAAAAAATTAGCTAGTATTGAACTAGAACGTTTGTTTCTGTACTCAAAATGTGATGAATTAACTACATTTTTTCAAAATATGAAAAGTCATTTTTCCGAAAATGGGGAGGCACTTATTTAATGAATTTAAAAGATTATATAACGATCGTACCGGACTGGCCAAAAGAAGGCGTACAGTTTAAAGATATTTCATCATTAATGAATGATGGAAAAGCTTATAAAGAAGCAACTGATCAAATCGTAGCTTATGCGAAAGAAAAAGATGTTGATTTAGTAGTTGGACCAGAAGCTCGTGGATTTATCGTTGGTTGTCCAATTTCTTATGCTTTAGAAATTGGTTTTGCACCTGTTCGTAAACCAGGTAAATTACCTCGTGAAGTTATTAGCTACAATTACGATTTAGAATATGGTACAAATACGTTAACAATGCATAAAGATGCTATTAAACCAGGTCAACGTATTCTGATCACTGATGATTTATTAGCTACTGGTGGTACGATTGAAGCTACAATCAAACTAGTTGAAGAATTAGGTGGAATTGTAGTAGGAATTGCTTTCTTAATTGAGCTTTCTTACTTAGAAGGTCGTAAAAAATTAGAAGGCTATGATATATTTACACTAATGACATATTAATTTTTAACATATGATATTGTTATCCAAATAGGGTACTCTGATTAATCAGAGTGCTCTTTTTCTATCAAAGATCTGCAAAAAAAAATGAAATTTGACGACTCCTGCTTTACAAAAAACGAAATTTTCATGATAATAGAAGAAATAATGATTTAAGGTGATTAGATGGCTACTGAGCAAGTTTTGACAGCAGAACAGGTTTTAGAGCAAGCGACCCATTATTTAAAAGAAGATGATGTGGCGTTTATTAAACGTGCTTATGAATATGCTCGTGACGCACATAGTGAGCAATTTCGTAAGTCAGGTGAACCATATATTATACACCCGGTTCAAGTAGCAGGTATCCTTGTTGGCTTGGAGATGGATGCTACAACCATTAGTGCTGGGTTTCTTCATGATGTAGTAGAGGATACTGAAGTATCTAAAGAGGACTTAGAGAACCAATTTGGCAAAGAAGTATCTATGCTTGTAGATGGTGTAACAAAGTTAGGTAAAATCAAGTTTAAATCGAAGGAAGAACAGCAAGCTGAAAATCATCGCAAAATGTTTGTAGCGATGGCACAGGACTTGAGAGT
Organism: Bacillus sp. AFS077874; assembly: GCF_002566505.1. Lineage (NCBI taxonomy): Bacteria > Bacillati > Bacillota > Bacilli > Caryophanales > Bacillaceae > Bacillus > Bacillus sp. AFS077874. The sequence goes on along the minus strand of NZ_NUYF01000047.1, from coordinate 44,603 downwards.
AATATTAATTAAATTAGCCGATCGCCTTCACAATATGAGAACGTTAAAACACTTACCTCAAGAAAAACGTATGCGAATTGCGAATGAAACGTTAGAAATATTTGCACCGCTAGCTCATCGACTAGGGATTAGTAAAGTAAAGTGGGAGCTTGAAGATACGGCATTACGCTATTTAAATCCACAACAATACTATCGAATCGTTAACTTAATGAAGCGAAAAAGAGCAGAGCGCGAGCAATATTTAGAAGAGGTTATAAACGAAATCTCATCTCAACTTGAAGATGTGGAAATAAAAACAGAAATTTCTGGACGACCTAAGCATATTTATAGCATTTATCATAAAATGGCTAAGCAGAATAAACAATTTAACGAGATCTATGACTTATTAGCCGTACGTGTGATTGTTAATAGTATTAAAGATTGCTACGCTGTTTTAGGCGTTATTCATACATGCTGGAAACCAATGCCAGGCCGTTTTAAAGATTATATTGCAATGCCTAAGGCAAATCTATATCAATCACTTCATACGACCGTAATCGGTCCAAAAGGTGAGCCATTAGAAGTACAAATTCGTACACAAGAAATGCACCAAATTGCTGAATATGGTGTTGCAGCACACTGGGCATATAAAGAAGATAATGCAAATCTTCCTTCACAAAAAACGTTAGAAAATAAATTAAGTTGGTTCCGTGAAATTATCGAATGGCAAGATAATTCTACAAATGCAGAAGAGTTCATGGAATCAGTAAAAATGGACTTATTCTCTGATATGGTTTTTGTATTTACTCCAAAAGGTGATGTTTTTGAATTACCACTAGGATCTGTTCCAATCGATTTTGCTTACCGAATTCACTCTGAAATCGGAAATAAAACAATTGGTTCAAAAGTAAATGGAAAAATGGTACCCCTTGATTACAAACTTAAAACCGGTGATATCGTTGAGATTATGACATCGAAGCATTCGTATGGTCCTAGCCAAGACTGGTTGAAGGTCGCTCAGTCTTCACATGCTAAAAATAAAATACGTCAATATTTTAAAAAGCAAAGAAGAGAAGAGAATGTTGAAAAGGGCAAGGAATTAGTTGAAAAAGAAATTAAAGCTCTAGAATGTGATTTAAAAGAAGTATTAACGTCTGAAAATTTAAAACGTGTCGCAGAGAAATTTAATTTCTCTAATGCAGAAGATATGTATGCAGCCGTTGGATACAATGGAATTACTGCAACACAGATTGCTCACCGTTTAACAGATAAATTCCGTAAACGTACTGAAATTGAACTAGAAGACCGATTAAAAGAACTTTCTTCGGATCTTAAAAAAGCTCCATCTCGTCGTAAAGATGCTGGTATTTCTGTAAAAGGTGTAGATAATTTATTAATCCGTTTATCAAAATGCTGTAATCCTGTTCCTGGTGATGATATTGTTGGATATATCACAAAAGGTAGAGGAATCTCAGTTCATAGAAGCGATTGTGTAAACATGTTAAATGATAGTGAAGAAGATCGTTTTATTGAAGTTGATTGGGAAGAAAGCCCTACATTTGAACGTGATTATAACGTCGATATAGAAATTTTTGGTTACGATCGTCGTGGTCTTTTAAATGAAGTTCTTTCAGTAGTAAATGAAACAAAAACTAATATCTCTTCAGTAACAGGAAAAAATGATCGAAATAAAATGGCAACTATTACAATGAGTTTATCTATTCGTAATATAAACCACCTGCAAAAAGTAGTGGATAAGGTTAAACAAATTCCAGACATTTACTCTGTGAGACGTATTTTCCACTAAAAGGAGGTGCCACTTATGAAAGTATTATTACAGCGCACAAAAGAAGCAAAAGTCGTAGTGGACGGACAAGTAGTAGGTCAAATACCTAAAGGGTTATTATTACTAGTCGGAATAACGCATGAAGACACGATAGAAGATGTGAAATATTGTGCTGACAAAGCAGTTAACCTAAGAATTTTTGAAGATGAACTCGGAAAAATGAATTTATCATTAAATGATGTTGGTGGCCAGATTCTATCCGTTTCTCAATTCACCTTATATGGCGATACGAGAAAAGGTAGACGTCCAAGCTTCACAGATGCAGCTAAACCAGATATCGCAAATGAATTATACGAATATTTTAATTCATATTTACGCGAACAAGGATACGAAGTACAAACAGGCATTTTTGGTGCAGATATGGATGTAACCTTTACAAACTGGGGACCAATTACAATTATGATTGAAAGTAAATAAGCCAATCTTTAACCTCCTTTTCCAAAAGGAGGCATTTTTTTTTTGCTAGAATTAATTATTAAAATAATAACTTCTTAGAGCGAATATACTTAATTACACGGTTTTTACAAAGAATTTAGAGGAGGCAACTATATGGACATAATTACAATTGTGTTAATCCTTATCGCTGGTGTAATTTTGTTTACAATCCTCAAAAGTTTCTTTAAAGCACTTTTATTTGTTATTTTAATCATCCTAGTTTATTACGGATTAATGTATTTCATTGACGGATCAGTTGAAAGCATTCAATCTAGTTTAAGAATATTTCATTAGACCATGGTATGTACCATGGTTTTTTTAGTTGAAATGAGAATGTCAGATGTAGTAAATAATAGCTGGGAATGGCAAAATAAAACGTGGGATCGCAATTAAAACCCAGGAATCACTAATAAATCCTGGAATCGCAAATAAAAAAAGTGAATAGTCAAATAAAAATCTGGAATCTCAACTAAAAACTTACTTAAGTTTCACAACAGTATTTTAATTGTTTAATCCATTAATTATTTGGACATCCTATATAACAACATACTTGGAAGGAGACTGCAGCATGAGAATAAATAATCGTAATAGTCTAGGATCAGGTAGAAAAGGTGTCTTGAATATGGATTTTCATGAGTTTCAAAATAGGGGACAAGAATCTAATTCATTAGAGATGGCAAGTGAGTTTGGTTTAACTTTAAGAGAAGTGCGTGATTTGAAAAGACAGTTAGAGCGTTCGTAAAAAATTTTTAACTGTTCTTGACATTTGTTGTATCCGAACGTAAGATATTAAATAACATATTGATACATAGTAACATTCCATAGACGGAGAAAAGTAGGATAGAATCTCTTGTAGAGAGAGGAAATGCCGTGGCTGAGAGCATTTCCACAAGTAGACTATTTGAAAGACACTCCCGAGGCTTTATCCTGAACGATTTCTAGTAAGGATAAACGTAATCGGCGTTAACGATGAAAGTGGGAGAACAGTTTATTGTTCTTCAATTAGGGTGGCACCACGGGCTTATAACTCTCGTCCCTACTGTTTTTATTTCAGTAGGCACGAGGGTTTTTTGTATTTATAAAGGTTTATTATTTAGGAGGATTTACAATGTCGATTAATATCCCAAGAGGAACTCAGGATCTTTTACCTGGTACGATTGAAAAATGGCAGTATATTGAAAAGTTTGCACGTGACTTATGCAAACGATATAACTATAACGAAATTCGTACACCAATCTTTGAACATACTGAATTATTCCAACGTGGTGTTGGAGATACAACGGATATTGTTCAAAAAGAAATGTACACATTTACTGATCGTGGAGATCGTCAATTAACATTACGTCCAGAAGGAACAGCGTCAATCGCTCGTTCTTATGTTGAAAATAAAATGTACGGAAATAGCAATCAACCTACTAAGTTGTACTATATCGGTCCTATGTTCCGTTATGAACGTCCACAGGCTGGTCGCTATCGTCAGTTCGTACAATTTGGTATCGAAGCTTTAGGAAGTAATGATCCATCTATCGATGCAGAGGTATTAGCTTTATCAATGGATTTATATCGTGGTCTTGGATTGAAAAATGTTAAGTTAGTTCTTAATAGTTTAGGTGACTTAGAAAGCCGTAAAGCACACCGTGAAGCGCTTGTGAATCATTTTAAACCGGTAGCACATGAGCTATGTAGTGATTGTAATAATCGTTTAGAAACTAATCCATTACGTGTTTTAGATTGTAAAAAGGATCACGATCACCCTTCAATGAAGACAGCTCCATCGATATTAGAATATTTAAATGAAGAATCTATGAACTATTTCAAAGCTGTTCAATCTTACTTAACAGCTATGAAAATTCCGTTTGAGATCGATGCAAACTTAGTACGTGGGTTAGATTATTATAATCACACTGTATTTGAAATTATGTTAGAAGGTAAAGGATTCGGTACAATTTCAACTTTAAGTGGTGGTGGTCGATATAACGGATTAGTTGAAGAAATCGGCGGACCTAACACTCCAGGTATTGGTTTCGCATTAAGTATCGAACGTTTAATATTAGCTCTTGAGACAGAAGGAATCGAACTTCCAATTCAACAAGAAATGGATGTATTCCTAATTGGACTTGGAGAAGAAGTGAAAAAAGAAGCGGCTGCTATTTTATATCAATTGCGTAAAGCTGGTCTAGTTTGTGAAAAAGATTACCAAGATCGTAAAATAAAAGCGCAATTCAAAGCAGCGGACCGTTATAAAGCAAAATATGTAGCGGTTCTTGGTGAAGAAGAATTATCTCGAGGTGTCATTAATCTAAAAGACCAAGAGACTGGTGTACAAGAAGAAGTTGCATTAGACATCTTTGTAAAATACGTAAGCTCTAAATAAACAAATGGGGGAATTGAAAATGGAACAACGAACGCATTTATGTGGAGAACTAAGAGAATCACATATTGGTCAAAGTGTAACACTTAAAGGATGGGTACAAAAAAGACGTGATTTAGGTGGATTAATTTTTATTGATTTACGTGACCGTTCTGGACTTGTACAAATCGTTTTTAATCCTGAAACTTCAGGTGAAGCTTTAGCTCTAGCTGAAACTGTACGTAATGAATTTATTCTTCACGTTCACGGGAAAGTAGTATCTCGTGGTGAAGGTACAGCTAATCCAAATCTTGAAACGGGAGCAATTGAAGTTTCTGTTGACAAGCTTGAGATTATTAATAAAGCTAAGAATCCTCCATTTGCAATTGAAAATAAAACGGAAGTAGCAGAAGACCTTCGTTTAAAATATCGTTATTTAGATCTACGTCGTCCAGTTATGTATGACACATTTAAATTACGTTCAAAAATTACAAAATCAATTCGTGATTTCTTAGATGGTGAAGACTTCTTAGAAGTTGAAACGCCAATTTTAACGAAGAGTACACCAGAAGGAGCTCGTGACTATTTAGTTCCTAGCCGAGTACATCCAGGTGAGTTTTATGCTTTACCACAATCACCTCAAATTTTTAAACAATTATTAATGGTTTCAGGATTTGAACGTTATTTCCAAATTGCACGATGCTTCCGTGACGAAGATTTACGTGCTGACCGTCAACCAGAATTTACTCAAATAGACATTGAAACTAGCTTCCTTTCTCAAGAGGAAATAATGGAAATGTCTGAAAGAATGATGGTTAAAATGATGAAGGAAACAAAAGGTGTTGACCTAGTTACTCCACTTCCTCGTATGAGCTATGATGAAGCGATGAATCGCTACGGTTCTGATAAGCCTGATACTCGTTTCGGATTAGAGTTAATTGATGTTTCTTCTTTTGCTAAAGAAAGTGGATTTAAAGTATTTACTTCAGCTGTTGAAAACGGTGGCCAAGTAAAATGTTTAAATGTAAAAGGTCAAGCTGCAAATTATTCTCGTAAAGACATCGATGGTCTTCAAGAATATGCTGGTCGATATGGAGCAAAAGGTCTTGCTTGGTTAAAACTTGAAGAAGATGGTTTCAAAGGTCCTATCGCTAAATTCTTTAGTGAAGAAGAATTTGCTACATTAAAATTAGCTGTAGAGGCGGAAGCAGGAGACTTAATTTTATTCGTAGCTTCAGATGCTTCAGTAGTTGCAAATAGCTTAGGTGCACTTCGATTAAAACTAGGTAAAGACTTAGAATTAATTGATCAATCTAAATTCAATTTCTTATGGGTTACTGACTGGCCATTACTTGAATATGATGCAGATTTAAATCGTTATTTTGCTGCTCATCATCCATTCACATCACCTGTTCGTGAAGATATTGATAAATTAGATACAGATCCAGGTAGTGTAAAAGCTCAAGCTTATGACTTAGTACTAAATGGTTACGAGCTTGGTGGAGGATCAGTTCGTATTTACGAAAGAGACATACAAGAAAAAATGTTCAAATGCTTAGGATTTTCTGACGAAGAAGCACAAGCGCAATTTGGTTTCTTAATGGAAGCATTTGAATACGGAACTCCACCACATGGCGGAATTGCACTAGGATTAGACCGTATTGTTATGTTACTTGCAGGTCGCTCAAATTTACGTGACACAATTGCATTCCCTAAAACAGCATCAGCAAGTTGTTTATTAACAAATGCACCAAGTCCAGTTTCTTCTGCACAATTAGAAGAATTAGCGTTAAAAACAACTGTAGAAGAGTAAAATAAAAAGGAAGGGTGAAGGAATTAATTTTCTTAATCCTTTCCTTTTTCTTGTTGAGGGATTAAGAAAAATTCTGTTTTTCTTTAATTCAAGCTTGATGTAAATAGCTTGTATCATGTATATTTAAATCATTGTAATCTGATTAAGATAGTGGGAGTTGAATAAATGTTACACCAATTTTCTCGTAATGAGCTTGCTTTTGGTAAAGCAGGTTTAGAGCGATTACAAAACAGTACGGTAGCTATTTTAGGTATTGGAGGCGTTGGCTCATTTTCTGCAGAAGCTTTAGCTCGTTCTGGAGTCGGACGTTTAATACTAGTGGATAAAGATGTTATTGATATTACAAACGTGAATAGGCAAATTCATGCATTATTATCAACAGTTGGAGAGCCTAAAGTAGAAATGATGAAGCAACGGATTCTTGAGATTAATCCTGAGTGCGAAGTAATTACACATAGAATGTTTTATACAGAAGAAACATTTGAAAAGTTTTTCGAAATTCCATTAGATTATGTAATTGATGCTTCTGATACAATTACATATAAAATTCACTTAATTAAAGAGTGTCGTCGCCGTGGAATTCCACTTATTTCAAGTATGGGTGCTGCAAATAAGATGGATCCAACTCGATTTAAAATTGCTGATATATCAAAAACAACACACGATCCTATTGCAAAGGTTATTCGAACTAAACTTCGCAAAGAAGGTATTCAAAAAGGAGTAACAGTTGTCTATTCAGATGAAAGTCCTATTGTTATTCGTGAAGATGTACGTAAAGAAATCGTACCAGATGAAAATACAAAAATTCGTAAAGCGAAAATGCCACCATCTTCAAACGCCTTTGTACCATCGGTTGCCGGCTTAATCGCAGCTAGTCATGCAGTTCGTGAATTAATAAAGGATATTGAAATTAAGCGTGTAGGTAAAGAATAACTAATGCTCAAACATTGCTGACTGTAGGAATTAATTTCCTACAGTTTTTTTGTTTATTAATGTAAAAACTACCTTCAATAGGAGGTGTTTGATGTTGAATAGAGCCTTAAAAGTATTTTGTACTTTCGGATTATCATTATCATTATTAACTGCTTGTAACAGTACAAGTGACGTGGAAAAAGATTCAAAACAGCATCATGTAGATAATTTATCCAATCGGATTAATGTTAAGTATAAAAAGAAAAATAATGTTGTCGAGAAAAATGGTAAGGTTGGCAAAGATGGCGTCGTTAACGATATGGAATCCATTGAAATGAATAAACGTAAGCCTAATAAATAAAAAAGACCCCCAAATTATTGGGGGTTTCAGACTGCCCGAAAACGATCGCTTTCTTCGTTGGCTCATTACCGCGTAAGGGTAACTCCGCTCCTCACCAGGCTTCGCGCCTCGAAAGACAAGCGCTAGCAATCAGCTGATCAGACACATTACCATATAGTGTAAAAGGGGATTACATATTTAAATCCTTCTCATTTTTAGAACTATTTTTATGTCTTCTCACAAAATGGCGTCCAATTAGAGAAATAACTAATAGTCCAACTACAAGAAGTAGAATTTGAAGATAGGATAAGTTAAAGTATTTAGCACCGGTAACAATTAAAAGTGTAGATAACGTACCTTTAATAATAAAAAATATAATTATCCATAAACCGCCTTTTTTCCAATTCATTTCATTATACTCCTTACTATTGCTTGCATTTTGTTACTTCATTATACAATAGTACAAGTGATAATATACTGTGAATGTTTTACATTATTTTGTCCAAATTTATTCTGTTAGATTGATCAATACATTTTGTTTCTTTTGGATTAATGTTTTTAGATTAACAATTTTTTTGTTTAAATTTTCATTTTCAATTTTTAATTTAACTACTCTTTCTTTTAACTGCCTATTTTCCTCCGAAGCTTTATGCTTTTGTTCGAAATTCATTAAGAATTGGATGGCCATTTCAATATTCATTGAAGGTGGATTTATAGGGTTATTTAATTTGGTAACTTCTTTAGGTTTGTTTATTTCTTTAAATTGATCTTTTGATAGTTTTCGGTATCTAGACGCACATGCTGTCTTTGTCCGATTAATAATATTTGCTACCATTTCAAATGCTTCTTGCTTTGATTTACCTTTGCTTTCGTATTTTTCAACTAGTTCAATTAATGTGTTTTCATCTTCTAGTGACCATTTTGTTTTTGGGGCATTCATTTTTTCACCTTCTTTATTTCAACTATTATTATCTTCACCAAATAAATGATTAGTAAAAAGAAATATTTGCGGGGTGCAGATGAAAAATGTTTCCAATTCAATTACAATAGTAAAAAGAGTTGTAAAGGAGGGAGAAAATTGAGTCATGAACCTCTAGCATACCGTATGAGACCAGGAACGATAGATGAATTAATTGGTCAGGAAAAAATTATCGGAAAAGAATCAGCGTTATATCGATTAATACATAACGGACGAGTTCCTTCAATGTTAATTCACGGGGAACCTGGAATAGGTAAAACATCGTTTGCCCATGCAATTGCTGGTACGGTTGATAAACGTTTTGTAACTGTTAATGCGACTACTTCTGGTAAAAAAGAACTTGAGGATATCGTTCATGAGGCGAAAATGTTCGGTGAAATCATTCTATTTGCAGATGAAATTCATCGTTGGTCAAAGCTGCAACAGGATTATTTATTATCATATGTAGAAAGCGGATTTATTACGTTAATTGGGGCAACAACTGAGAATCCATACCACGATGTTAACAGTGCCATACGATCTCGCTGTAACCACATTTTAAAATTAGAACCGCTTTTACCAAAACATATTTATAAATTATTAGATAAAGCCTTGAGAGATGAGGATAGAGGATTAGGAAACTTGCAAATCCAAATTTCAGAGGAACAAATTTTAAAAATTGCTCATGGAGTAAACGGAGATGCAAGATCATCATTAAATATTTTGGAATCAATCGTATACGGTTCAACAAAGGAGTCAGACGGAACGATTATAGTACAAGATGAAATTATTGATGAATTTCTTCGTTCAAAAGGTTTTAATCATGATAAAAATGGAGACTTTCATTATGACACATTGTCTGGTTTCCAAAAGAGTATTCGTGGAAGTGATGTAAATGCGGCACTTTATTATTTGGCAAGGCTCATTGAAGCGGGCGATTTAACTAGCATTATTCGAAGATTATTAGTGATTGCTTATGAGGATATCGGATTAGCTGGCGACCCATGGAAAGTTGTCCTGGCTTGTGAAGCCGCAAAGCAAGTTGGATTTCCTGAAGCAAGAATTATTCTTTCAAATGCAGTAATTGAGCTCTGTTTGTCATCCAAATCTAATTCTAGTGTCACATCAATTGATCGAGCATTAAATGATGTGAGAAGTGGGCTACATGATGATATCCCAGCACATTTAAAAGATGCGCACTATGCTGGTGCGAAGGATATGGGGCATGGGATAGGTTATATTTATCCGCATGATCATCCTTTAGGTAATTTTGGCGGTTGGGTAAATCAACAATATCTTCCAGATCGATTAGTAAATCAAGTTTACTATAAACCAAAAGAAGCAGGAAACGAAAAACGTTACGGGGCTATTTTTGAAAAACTACAGCAGTTTAAGAAAAATCGTAATTAAGTCATTAATTAAAGAGAAGGTAGATATAAAGTGAAATTGGTCGCTTAATCTACCTTCCTTTTTAATATGATCCACTCAATTATGATTAAATTTATTAATAAACCTACCCATATATTAACATTTAGGGCTTCCTCAACCATTCGTTCTCTTCCACCAGGTATATGCAATCCATTTAGCGAAAAGTAGGCTAATAATATTAATGGTACTAAAACCCTACCACTAACTGCTACTAATGTGATTCCAAAACTTCGAGTCATCCAGATTTGGTGAGCTATGTAATTTTTCTTCTTTGCGCTATGAATACCTTTAATTGTAGTGAAAATCCAAAGTATAGCTAAAACAAGAAAAGACATTACTTTTGAAAAATTTTCAATATAAAATATTACGATCAATGACAAAATTCCGCTTATAAAAACGCTAGTATAGTAAGTAGTTCCAATCATTCGATGGATTCTTGGGTAACGAGTTCTAATGTTCTTAACAAACTGAATGAACCCAGCAATTAAAGCAATAAATGCAAAAAAGATATGTGTAATTAAAGCAGGGTATTGAATTGAAGTTGAACTAATTTGGATACGACTTTTATCTGGATCAATAAGAAAATAAGGAGCCATAAATGGAACAATGACACAAAGCGAAATAATAAATAAAATCCACCAACTTTTTTTAGAATTCATAAATAAACCTGTCCCCCGAAATTTAGTTTGATAATATGTAATTTAGTATAAAATTATTTAATTAATATCATAACAACCTAATATGAACGGAACATGAATAAAAAAAGTCGAGATTCGGGTCTCGACTTGGTGTATAAACCATATTCTAAAAACTTGATTCTCAGACTGATTGCAAGNNAGCAACGAAGAAAGCGAGCGTTTGGCGGGCAGTCTCGAGTCTCGACTTTAAGCACTAACATCATTTTCAAACACTTCAATAGTTGGAGAATCAACTAAATGACTAGTTAATAATTTTATCTCGAGGAAAAGTAAATCGGGTTTAATAAAAGTTGAAGGGATTGATAAAATCTCTTCGTCATCTTTATCATAGAAAACAATATAATTAACTTTTCGTTGATATGCTGCCATTTTACCTTCGTTTTTACCCCATTTTCGGAGTTCGATCGTCATCCGGTTTATCTTATGAAGCTCGATCGACTTCAATTCATTACCTTTTTTTAAGGTTAGCTGTCTACTTGTTAAAATTACTTTAGATTCTTTTCGAAGTTGAATTGTTGCATACACTTTATATAAGAAAATAATCCATAGTAAAGCAAGTAATAAAAAATAAATAGGATCGTGATTTCCAAAAGCAGTACCGGTTCTAACAGCAGTTAGAAAGCCTAGAAAATAAGTACCAAAATGCCAGCTTGGCTTTGATTCCAAAATGACTTCTTGACCTATTTTATCGTTTTCTTCTTTATTTAATAATTCAAGTTGGGCTTTATGTTCATCCTCAGTATATTTATCCCATTTTGTAAATGCCGTAATTGTTTCATCGTAAAATCGTGGGCTAGGAATTTGGTCAGAAATATAAGCCCCTACATATGCAGCCATCCAATCATTTTCTTCCCAATTTTCTTGGTGACTACGAAATTTAGTTAAATAATAAGTTACTTCTTGTTCATAATAGTTTGAAGTATCATAACGCTTTATAATTTCGATCTCGTCGGGAATCACACCAAAATCTTCATGAGCAATTAAATAAAGAAACAGTCTGTTTTTTACAAAACTATGTTGATGCACTTCCGTAAATGTGTAGATATCTTTCTTTGAAAATTCATTTAATTTTGTATAAAACCATACCGCAGATTCAATATTATGAGCACAATAATCAAGGATTTCTTTTTCAATTTGTACGCCATGTTCCATCAGTGATATAACAGCATCCACTTTTAGGTAAGGATCTTTATATTCAAGTGCTTCATTTAAATATTCATGCATGTGATCGTCAAAATAATATTGCATTAATTGAAGGCAAATACCCATTTCTGTTCGAACGATGAGGTAAGATTCTTTCCAAGCTTGGTATACATATTTTAAGTTGTAATCTTGATCATAATTTAAATATGATTCTCGTTTAAGCTTATATAAAACTTTAATTTGTTCGATTATATAATTGTTCTCATCGGATGAAAAAGGTAAAGAGATTGAATTTCTTTTACACAATAGAATCAGATGAAAAATTGAAACTGCAGTTTCTTCATTTTCGATTAAACGTAATAGTTTTTTTACAAGTTCTGGAGCCCAATTTGTCTCTTCGAAAATGAATTGAACATCGATATCAAGCGAGTACCGTTTACTATTTTTTTCAATGATTCGTATATAAGCATCTCTAGCTAACTCTGAGTTCAGACTTATTAATAAATAGAGGGCTTGAAGTTTTGCTCGTTCACTATATGCTTTAAAATTCTTTTCGATTGGAGTTATTAATTCTTGGAGTGCAAACTCTGAACAAAATCCAACTAAGTGATAGCTTCCATCATCCCAATCTTCTATTGATTTCGGGAAATTGCTTCCCGCTTCTTCTAATAAATAAATTAATGATTCAATAGAAGCACCTGATCGAAGAGACTTTCTAAGTTGGTCTATGCCTTTTGCACGCTGATATAGATCTTCGTGGTGTAATTGTTTTACTATTCTCTTGAATTTTCTTTGTACAGCCAACTGAAAACCTCCTCTAGCTTCTTTTTAATTCCAATATATCATAATAAGGGTAATGAGAAATAGTTAAATAGTCTTGTGGTGTATTTGTTTAAATGAAAATTTAGGTCTTTTACCTCATTTTTTGTCACAATTGGATAAATTTTACAAAATAGTTTTGATAATTTATTTTTAAGCTTTTATAATAATAAGAACAAGCTGTTCATATTTTATATAGAACTTGTCCAATCCTAGCGATCATTTCGATTAACTTATTCTCGAAACGAAAGTAGGAATTTTTTTTGTACCTAAAAATAAGAAGGAGGATGAACATGGTTAAACTCTATGTCCTGGCGGTTGTCATTGGTGGAGTGACCGGATTTATTTTTCACATCCTGTTTAACAAAGGTACGATTATGCTCCCAGTGAGACGAAAGAAAGGCTTTTATTTAGGTTTTCTTGCAGATATTTTATTTGGAGCAACAGCCGCGACATTATTTGTTTCTTTATTTATACCAGAAAACATGTTAAAAGATATGCGAATGGTAATCGGATACTGTATATTAGCTGGTCTCTCATCTCAAAGCTTTCTTTTAAGCAGGGCACTTAACACTGAACGGGAAAGGGTAAGTTCACTGCATAATATTTCTAAGCAAATTGTGTAGTATTTTCAATAATTTACTTGGCAAAAGATGAAGGAGGCATGTAATGAGGCTAGTGCTAACACCCGAAGAGAAAGCCATTTATTTAGATTTATTAGAGGATTTATTAAATGCTGATACTGAATACGAAATTAAAAGTATCGAATTCCAAGTCATAAGCTTTTTAAACAACATAAAAGAATCTAGAAAAAATGTTGAAGATTTCGATGAAAAAGCGGCAGCTGCTCAATTCGTACGTGCTGGTAAATTGAAAAGTTAAGCAAGCATTTAATTGACTTTATTCAACAACTAAAAACTGGAACTCAAAATTAGAGTTCCAGTTCTTTATTTTAGTTAATTCCTAGTTTTGCTTTAATTGTTTGGATTGTTTGACCATTAAGCTCTTGGACTGGACTCGGTGTATCTAACACATAATCATTTTCTTTTAAATAATTGGATTCTAGTAATTTAAAATCTTTAGCATCGGTAATGCCATCAAAGTTTATGTCAGTATTTCGATTGTTTTTATTCCAATTAGCTTCAATCAAAAGTGCATCATTTAGATCGACCACGTTGTCTTTATTGATGTCTCCAGCTTTCGATTTAGCAGTGTAATAATAAATGCTTTCTCCAATGCTTATATTTCCAGCTTTTCTTCCAACTTCAAGCGGAGTGTAAGTAGTAAAATGTCCTGGAACATCTACAATAACAGTGTAAAGAAGTTCATTCGAAGGCAAGTTGTTAATAAAGATTTGACCGTTTTTTTGAATTTCTCCTGTATATAAATTACCTTTAGAATCTTGTACTTTAACACTTGCACCAACAGTAGTGTAATCCGTTGAATAATTGTAAGTGCCATCTACTTTATATAGGCCTTGGGCTCCAAGCTGAGCTTGTACTTTTGAATATGGTGCAAAAATTGGCAGTAGACCTGTTTGAATCAGTGGTCTAACAGTTGCTCCACTCAAATCTTTGTATGCCCCTCCGTAAATAGTAAATAGTTGACTAAGTACATTTACATATTCATCTGCTTTCGTATTAATGGCACATCGCCTGAAATACCATCGTTAGGCATTTTTAACGTAATGTTTGAAGTTAAGCTAGTTGTACCGCTAGTAGTAGTATTAAGTTCTGTACCATCTGGTAATGTTTTGTTTTTTCAATCCCAACAGAATCAAAATATTTATTTAAGTAATTTAGCGAAAAGCTCATTTCTTTAGCGTTCTTTAATCCATGGCTAAACAAAGTATAGGTTATTTTATCACCCATTGTTATTGAGTCTTTATTTGGCTTAGCGTAAATGTATTGCGATCCAGCTTTTACATAGTAAATAACTTTTGGTGCAACAGATGAATTACCAGCTCGATCAGCACCTACAAATTGAAGCATTGTAGCGGACGAAGATCCAGTAACAGAAATTTCTTTCGAGAATTTACCATTTTCATCTACGCTTGTGTTAATTGATGTGATTAAGCCTAAATCTTTATCTGTTTTTGGATCTACTAAAACAAAATCGATTGTTTTCATAGGTGAATTTAAATTAAAATCTAAATCAGTATCTTTAACACTATATTGTGCAATTACACGATTATTTGAGATAGAAGGGGAGTGGGTCGCAAAATATTTAAATCCTTCTTCAACAACTCGTGCGCCGAATGGAATTTGATAATTCTCTTCAGGATTTTTTTCATTTTCAATACGGATGTATCCTTCATATGTTCCTTTTTCAGTTGTTTTTGGAACTGTTAGTGAGACAGAAAGCTCTTTTTGGGTACCTGATTTTACCTTAAAAGAATCCTCAGATAAGTTTACATTTACACCGTTTTTTTCTGCATCCAATGAGCCTTGCGCACCTACATTATATTCTACAGAAATAGCATATTTTTTCATTTTTTTGCTTGAGTTAGAGATTACAAGTTTCTTTGACTCGTTGAAAGAAGTTTCATTATTAATCGGAATAAAACCATAGCTAAGACCACCTGTTTGCTCTTGAATCATATGCTCTTGTCCATTTTCAATATACGGAGTTTCATCTAAAACTGAAATTTCTGTATCAGAATGAATCGCTTCATAAGGGTCAACCCTGCCTGCGCCTATCTCAAATACACTATTTTTACCTTTTAATGGATCTGCTGTTTCATTAATATTGTTTTTATATCAGCAGGTGTATAGCTTGGACTTGCTTGCAGTAAAAGTGCTGCAATACCTGCAACATGGGGAGTGGCCATTGATGTACCTGACATTCTTTCATATGCAGATGAATAATCATTCTTATCATTTTTATTATTGATATAGGAAGGAACTGTTGAAAGTACATTTACGCCTGGCGCTGTTATTTCTGGTTTTATATCGTATAAAGTTCCAGATGGACCTTTTGAACTGAAGTCTGCTAATTCGTCACCAGGAATTTCACTCTCTCCGAGTGTACCTAGTGAAACAGTTAATGGACCAGTTGGTAATAAATCCCTAACAGCTGAGCCAGTGTTATGATCCAACGAAAATACTGGAATATTGTCATTGCTTTCTCCTAAGAAGTATGGAATCTGCCCCTCGTTGCTATTATTGTTGTATATAATAATTCCTTTTGCACCGTTTTGTTTTGCATATTGCATTTTATCGATTAAAGCATATGTGCCACGTACAACAAATGCTATTTTACCTTTTACATCTTTTCCGGAATAATCATTTGGACCACCTTCACCAACATTGACAATATCGAATGATTTTCCAGAAAGATTGCTAAAGTCATCTGTCCATTTTTTAGTCATTAACTGTAAAGTTCCGTTTATTTTTCTTTTTCCTACTTTGAAACTACTTTTAAAGGTTGTTACTTTAGTAGATGCGGAGCTTGCCCCAACGGTTAATGCTAGTGCAGCTGCACCAGGTGAGCCCAATGTAGACATCCCGTACTCACCTGAATTTCCTGCTGCAACAACTGCTGTGACACCACTTAGTACAGCATTATCAATTGCTAGGCTGGTAGGATCTAATGGGTCATTATAATCGCTTCCCAAAGATAGGTTTATCACATCCATGCCATCTTCTACGGACTTATCAATTCCAGCAATTACTGAAGAATTTGCGCCGCTACCATATGGGCCTAAAACTCGATATACATATAAATCAGCATCAGGCGCTATGCCTGTTACTTTGAAATCTGAATCGTTTTTAGCTTGTCCAGCAATCGTACCTGAAACGTGCGTACCGTGCTCTGTATAATAAGAACTACCATTATAAAATTCCGGGTTTCCAGATTTTTTCCAATCATCGTAAGTAGTTTCCATTGGATTGTTGTCATTGTCTACGAAGTCATATCCACCTTTATATGCATCCTTTAAATCAGGATGATTAAGATCAATGCCTGTATCAATTACGCCAATCTTTATCCCTTTTCCAGTAATCCCTTCTTTATGAAGCTGATCTATTTTTAAAAATGGTATACTGTCAACGTTTGTTTTGTCTTTTGATTCATCAATCTGTTTTGGAGGATTCACTCGAACTTGAGAATCACTGTAAATTGCTTTAACATCACTGAATTGCAATAATTTTTTTATTTGATTAGCAGGGAGTGTTAATGAGACTCCATTAAGTGAATGCTTATAAGTATGTTTAATCTGATAAATAGTTCGATTCGATTTAGTATCTTTTCTTATTTTTTCTTTTAAATCTTTTTTAAATTGAATGTGAGATTTCTCTACTTTGGCCATAGCAGTATTAAGTGAAATGTTTTTTCCCTCAGCAGCAGCAGTTAACTGTTCAGTTTTTGCAGGAAGAACTTTAAATTCAACAATTACAGAAACTTCTTTTGAACTATTTAAGTCTACATCTGATGATAGATGCAATCCCGTTTTAAGTTCGTTCGAATTTAATGCTAGTAGTGCCTCTCTTTGTTCTGGAGTCAGTTTAGCTAATATCGCTTCACTTGAAGTAATTGTTTCTGCCTTTGCATTAAAATGATCAGTAATTGGTGTAAAGGTTCCAAACAGTAGACAAGTACTTAATCCAATGGATGTAAGGTGTTTCGTTTTACTTTTCTTTGATTTTCGCATTTTTCCCCACTTCTTTCGCTATTAATAAACTACTAGTTTTATTTTACAGAATATTCTTTGAATAAAAGGCGGGTTATTTTTAATGCATTTTTGTTAATTTTAACTGATTAAATTGTAAGGAATTTAGTGAAAGCTTGAATTAACAACATTCATGTAGAAATATATTGGGCGGATTTTTTAGGACAGCAAATATTTTGTGGAAATGAAGGAGTAAGACTAATAGTTTTTAACTATGGTTTGTTAAAAAGTTAGACTAGTAAAACTAAAAAATCTTACTTACTATTTTTAGATGGATATTGCACTTTTCCAATTGGTTTAGTGCATTTTTTTCATGTCATGTGAATTTATAGGATAAATAGTGTACAATAATTGTATTACTACAGTTTAAAAATAGGATAAATCAGATAAAAATAAGAGATACAGTTTATTGAACGGAGTGAATTAATGAAGATTTCAACTAAGGGAAGATACGGACTGACAGTTATGATTGAATTAGCTAAAAGATATTGTGATAAACCAATTTCACTCAAGAGTATTGCGAAAGCACAAAATCTTTCTGAGCATTATTTAGAACAAATTATTTCATTATTACGTAATGCAGGATTAGTTAAGAGTATTCGTGGAGCATATGGTGGGTATATTTTAACAAAGGAACCGAATGAAATTTCTGCAGGTGAAGTAATAACTGCACTTGAAGGATCACTATCTCCAATCGAAAATCTTGAAGATGAAAATCCTGCACAAAGAGAGTTGTGGACTCGTGTTCAAAAAGCGATTAATGAAGTTTTAGACCATACGAGTCTTGAGGATTTAGCAAAATTAGAATCTGATGATTTAAATGGGTATATGTTTTATATTTAATTAGTGCGTTCAAAGATAGGTGAACGCTTCATAAAGAAAGGGTTTAATAAAAATGGAACGTATTTATGTAGATCATGCTGCGACTTCTCCAATGCATCCAGAAGTAATTGAAAAGATGGTTGTAGAAATGCAAGAGACTTTTGGAAATCCATCTAGTATTCATTCATTTGGCCGACAAGCTCGTCAAAAGATTGATACTGCACGCATGATTTGTGCAAATAGTATAGGATCAAAAGTTAACGAAATTATTTTTACAAGCGGTGGAACAGAAAGTGATAACCTTGCTGTTTTAGGCGCTGCTTATGCGAATCAAAAATATGGTAAGCACATTATTACCTCTAGCATCGAGCATCATGCTATATTACATACATGCCAAGCTCTTGAAAAGGAAGGCTTTGAGGTAACGTATTTACCTGTTGATCATACAGGTCGTGTGAATGTAGAAGATGTAAAGGCTGCACTGCGTGATGATACAATTTTAGTATCAATTATGATGGTTAATAATGAAATCGGAACTGTTCAACCAATTAAAGAAATTGGTGAACTTCTTAGTGACCATAAAGCTCATTTCCATACAGATGCAGTACAAGCTTACGGCTTAATTCCAATTAATGTTGAAGAACTTGGAGTCGACTTTTTATCCATTTCCTCACATAAAATTAATGGACCTAAAGGTGTAGGTTTTCTTTATGTAAGTGAAAATGCAATTTTTACACAATTACAATATGGTGGACAGCAAGAGCGAAAACGTCGTGCGGGTACAGAAAATGTTCCTGGTATTGTTGGATTAGCTAAAGCAGTAGAAGTAATTCACATCGAAAGAGATGAACGTATAGAAAGCTATTTGCGTTTCCATGAAATTTTAATGAATGTTCTAAAAGAAAATGGAATTCGTTTTGAAAAGAATGGAAATGAGTCATTTTTTGCACCACATGTGTTAAATTTATCATTTGAGGATATTTCAATTGAATCATTTTTGGTAAACCTTGATTTATCAGGCATAGCAGCTTCAAGCGGGTCTGCTTGTACAGCTGGTAGTATAGATCCATCACATGTGTTAGTTGAAATGTTTGGAATAGATTCACCTAAAATACGTTCTTCGGTACGGTTCAGCTTTGGTTATGGAAATACAGACGAACAAATCCGTATAGTCGGAGAACGTGTATCTTCAATTGTAAAACGATTAGTTAAAATATAAATTTTTATAGTGCGAGGGGATATTATTTATGAATAAAAAAGATCCAAAAGACACTCGCGTAGTAGTAGGAATGTCAGGTGGTGTAGATTCGTCTGTAACAGCATATTTATTGAAACAACAAGGATATGATGTCATCGGTATTTTTATGAAAAACTGGGATGACACAGATGAATTTGGCGTATGTACAGCAACTGAGGATTATGAAGATGTAATTGCAGTTTGTAATCAAATAGGAATTCCGTATTATGCAGTGAATTTTGAAAAGCAATATTGGGATAAAGTGTTTACCTATTTCTTAGATGAATATAAAAAAGGTAGAACACCAAACCCAGACGTAATGTGTAATAAAGAAATTAAGTTTAAAGCATTTCTTGAACATGCAATGGAGCTTGGAGCAGATTATGTAGCGACAGGTCATTATGCTGGAGTTGAGTTTCGTGACGATGAATATAAAATGTTACGAGGAATTGATAGCAATAAAGACCAAACTTATTTCCTAAATCAACTTGGTCAAGAACAACTATCGAAAGTTATGTTTCCACTTGGAGGCTATTTAAAGCCAGAAATCCGTAAAATTGCTGAAGAGGCAGATTTAGCGACAGCTAAGAAAAAAGACAGTACTGGAATTTGCTTCATAGGTGAACGTAACTTTAAAGAATTTCTAAGTAATTATTTACCTGCACAACCTGGTGAAATGAGAACGATGAACGGGGAAGTTAAAGGTAAACATGATGGGCTTATGTATTATACAATTGGTCAACGTCATGGACTTGGAATCGGTGGAAATGGAGACCCATGGTTCGTTGTAGGAAAAGACTTGAAAAATAATATTTTATTAGTTGAACAAGGTTTCCATAATGAGTTACTTTATAGTAATGAAGTACTTGCTTCTGATATTAGTTGGACATCAAATAAACCGAAAGAAGGTTCATTTACATGTACTGCTAAATTCCGTTATCGTTCTGAAGATAATGAAGTAACAGTTCACATTTTAGATGATAACTCAGTAAGAATTCTTTGCCACGAAAAAATTCGTGCAATCACTCCAGGACAAGCCGTTGTATTTTACGACGGGACAGACTGTCTAGGTGGAGGAACAATTGATCGTGCATTTATCGATGGTAATGAATTAACTTATTTAAGATAAATCTATTTACCCCAATCATAATGGTTGGGGTTGTTTTTTTGAATGGAAATACATAATTTATCGTAGAAATTTTGAAGAAACGTTCCTTTGAAATGTATACTATGGTGTGATAGTGTTAAATAGGTATATTAAGTTTCTTAAACTGATTAGTACAGAAAATGGAGTCTATCAAAAATAATTGAAAGAAAATACATAGAGGTGTCATATATGAATAATTTTGAACGTGGAGTAGCAGCCCTACAAGAGGGAAAGTTAGAGGATGCAGCTAATTTTTTAACGAAAGAAATTGAAGAAAATCCTACTAATACATTAGCATATGTAAACTTTGGTCAGCTTTTACTATCAATGGGTGATGTCGAACGAGCTTGTCGTTTTTTTGAAAAGGCTTTAGAAATTGATCCGGAATTGGCTGCAGCGCATTATGCAGTTGGAACAGTATATTTTGAAGATGGAAAGTTTGAATTAGCTAAAAAATATTTTCAACATTGTGTGAAACTTGGCATGAATGATAGTGATGTCCATTTTATGATTGGATTATGCTGTGTTAATAATGGCGAAGATCGTTTTGCACTTCCATTTTTTCAACGAGCGATTGAGCTAGATGATCAAGATGTTGACGCATTATTCCAATATGGCCTTACTTTAGCTAAATTAGAAATGCTAGATGAAGCAAAAATTAATTTAGAAAAAGTTTTACAATTAGATGAACTTCATGCTGATGCACATTATAATCTAGGCATAATTGCAATGTTTAATGATCAAGTTACAATTGCGAAAGACCATTTTAATAAAGCGATTGAAAGTCAAGATGATCATATGCTTGCTATGCATGCTTTAAAAGTAATTGAAAATAAAGAAGTAGAATGAAACTAGTTTAGTTGTGTAAGTTCGGGGAGGTGGAGAAATGCAAACCCAAAGTGAAATGGAATTGTTTGTTGATGAGACACCATATATTAAAGGGCATATCACAACAATCATCTTTTATAATGCAGAAAATTTTTATACTGTTGCAAAGGTAAAAGTAGTTGATACAAATTTATCAAATTGTGAACAGGAAATGACCATTACTGGGAATATTCCAAGGATGAATGAAGATGAAACATATACATTTAAAGGGATTGTAAAAGACCATCCGAGGTATGGTAAACAGTTTCAAATTTCATCATTTGAAAAAGAGCTTCCATCTACTAAAAAAGGTGTTATTCAATATTTATCATCAGATTTATTTAAAGGAATTGGAAAGAAAACAGCCGAGAAAATCGTTGATCATTTAGGTGAAGGTGCGATTAATAAAATTTTAGATAATGCAGATAGCCTAGAAGGTGTTCCCGGGCTGGCAAAATCTAAAGCTAAAGAAATTTATGAAACAATTTTATCCCATCAAGGTCTTGAAAAAGTAATCAGCTTTTTAAGTAGCTACGGTATTGGAACGGGTTTATCGATAAAAATTTATAAGACTTATAATGAATCAACTCTTGATGTTATCAGAACAAATCCATTTAAGTTAATTGAAGATGTGGATGGGATTGGGTTTGGAAGAGCAGATGAAATTGGTCGAGCTATCGGTATTACAGGAAATCATCCGGATCGGATACGAGCGGGTTGTATTTATATTTTAGAACATTTATCGATGCAAGAAGGACATGTTTATATAACGCAAGATCAGTTTATTGATGAAACTAGACAATTATTAATGAAACAGGATAAAGAGCTTGTCGAAGCAGTCGACATTTCTCGGGAAATGAAACGATTGATAGCTGACGGAAAGCTAGTAATGGAAGATGAGAGAATCTATTTATCTGCGCTTTATTACGCTGAGAAAGGCATTGTAAATGCGATCCGAAAATTATTAAGTGGTGCTCCAGATTTAGGAGAAATGACTGAAACTAGATTTGCAAAAGAGCTAGAAGACCTCGAATCAAAAATGAATGTAAAATATGCCCCTTCACAGGCACAAGCAATCAAAAAGGCTATGGAGTCAGCTATGATGGTCCTTACAGGTGGACCAGGGACAGGTAAAACGACAGTTATTAAAGGAATTGTTAATCTGTTTTCAACAATCCATGATTTATCATTAGATCAGCATTCTTACCCGAAAGATGATCCATTCCCTTATTTGCTTGCTGCACCTACAGGTAGAGCGGCAAAAAGAATGAGTGAAGCAACTGGATTACCGGCAGTAACAATCCATCGTTTACTCGGTTGGACAAGAGAAGGGGAGTTTAGCCATCATGAGGAAAATCCTTTAAATGGAAAGTTACTAATTATTGATGAGTTTTCAATGGTCGATGTTTGGTTAGGGAATCAATTACTCAAAAGCATTCCAGAAGGATGCCAAGTCATTTTTGTAGGGGATGAGGATCAATTACCTTCTGTTGGCCCAGGTCAAGTCTTAAAGGATTTATTAAACTCTGGTACAGTTCCAACAGTACGATTAAAAGATATTTACCGTCAATCAGAAGATTCTTCGATTATTACGCTTGCACATTATATAAAAGATGGAACAATATCCGAGGATTTATTTGAACAAAGAAAAGATCGTTCATTTATCGGTTGTTCAAGTCAACAAGTTGTTGAAGTCGTCAAAAAAGTGTGTGAAAACGCCAATAAAAAAGGTTTTCCTGTAAGAGATATCCAAGTATTAGCACCGATGTATCGTGGCCCAGCAGGAATTGATGCTCTAAATGAAGGGCTTCAAGAAGTGTTTAACCCCAAAAAAGAAAAGCAACGTGAAATGAATTTTGGTGATACAACTTTTCGGACAGGTGATAAAGTTCTCCAACTCGTAAATGTTCCTGAAAATAATGTTTTTAATGGAGATATGGGTGAAATTGTAAACATTTTTTTCGCCAAAGAAAATGTAGAACAACAAGACATTATAATCGTTTCATTTGATGGTAATGAAGTGACGTATACTAGACCAGACTTTTCTCAATTAACTCTTGCTTATTGTTGTTCAATTCATAAGTCTCAAGGTAGTGAATTTGATATTATTGTGCTTCCGATTGTCAAAAGTTATTATCGAATGCTTCGAAGAAATTTAATTTACACTGCAGTGACAAGAAGTAAGAAGTTCTTAATCATGTGCGGTGAACAAGATGCATTTATTCAAGGCATTGGCAGAACAGATGATGGTCAAAGACAGACTACTCTACGTATGAAACTAAAAGGGATTGAAAATGGAGAAGTACAACTAAACGAGGATTTACCATTTCAGCTTTCAGACGAATTACCAAATCTTTCACCTTATGATTTCATGTAAATGACTAAGAATATATAGTGCAAGACGATTCCTGTACTAACGTATATTTTTATGAAAATTTGGTCACAATGCTTAGAAACATTGCCTTTTTTGGCTAAGGGAGCGAGCGTTGTGATTTGTCCAAATTGTCATAGTAAAGACTTAGGGAAAATAGGTGTAAATCAATATTATTGTTGGGGATGTTATATTGAACTAACAATTAATAAAGGCATAATTTATACCCACCAAGTTGAAGAAGATGGTACGTTAAGTTCGTTGGATGATTTATTTGACGAAGAGGATCGAAAACTTAGTATGTAGGAGTGGGTAATTAATGGCTAGAAAAAGCTCTTTATTAGGTTTAGGTTTAGGTGCAGGTGCACTTGCGATGAAGTTAATGTACGATAACAAATGGCTTACTTCAAAGAATATGAAACGTATGAGAAAGTCATTGAAAAAAATGCTTTAATTTTTTTAAGCACATGTCTATAGGGCATGTGCTTTTTTACTGCAGAAAAAGAGTTAGTCAATTTTTTACTAATATTTAACCCGAAGCGCAGTCGGTAGTTAGCACATGTCTAAAAAGAACCTGTTACGCTGTTGAAATACAACCTATCAATTTAATTATCAAATTTTCGTAAAAGGAGTAAAATGATGTTGATTTCCACTTCAGGATGCTCGCTTTCCATGNNGCCTCCTCGGCAAGCCTGCGGGGTCTCAGCCTTCCCGCTTATCCCATAGGAGTCGAGCATCCCTTTTGTTCCAATCAACTTACTCATCAAAAAATGGTTACACTAAAAAACCTAATTTAATATCCTTTACTTTGAGTAATATAACAGCTTGTTTTGTTAATGAGTTTGTAGGTCAGTTAAGTATTTGTTTTTCTAAAAATTAGCAATTATATTTTTTAAACTTCTCAAGGTTAAACAATTACTTGAGTTTGTTGATCTTATAAAACCTCTCAAACATATAACATTTAAAATCATTATTGTATAAAAATCTCTGAAATGTCTCATAAAAGACATTTGCTTTGTTTTTTAAATTTATTAAATCCAATCCAATCCTAATTAAACATTCCAAATTTATTTAAAAGTTTTCATTGAGAAAATGAACATCTTCTTTTATCATTTATAAAAACATGGAAAAGAGATGGTAAATATGGGAGTGGGAGTTAGGCTTGTTAAGAATGATGTAAAGTATGCAGAGCAGGTTTTTAAGTTGTCATCAGATCCAGGTGTGAAAGATGTTTTAGGAATAAAAGTAGATCATATTGATGATACAATTGAATTTATTAGTAATATTGTTCAGCAGGAATCAGAAGGTAAGGTAATTAATCGGATAATTTTGAATGAGCAAGATGAGGTTGTCGGTATAACTAGTTTAAAGCATATTGACCGAGGAGATGGAATTTGCCATATCGGTACTTGGATAGGAGTTCCATTTTGGGGGCAAGGGTATAATGAAGCTTCAAAAGTTGAAATCTTAAAAATTGCTTTTAACGAGTTGAAGATGGACTATGTTTTTGCTGGAGCAAAAGAGTCAAATACTAGGTCAAGGCGTGCACAAGAGAAATTAGCTTATATGACAATTGGTGTAGAGACGGAATTTCCA
Organism: Bacillus sp. AFS077874; assembly: GCF_002566505.1. Taxonomy (NCBI): domain Bacteria; kingdom Bacillati; phylum Bacillota; class Bacilli; order Caryophanales; family Bacillaceae; genus Bacillus; species Bacillus sp. AFS077874. The sequence continues at coordinate 19,173 of NZ_NUYF01000047.1, read as the reverse complement.
AATGAACTAACAATTGTTGAAAAAGAAGCAAAAACCAAATGTGTATTGAATGTTGTTAAGAGAGAAGACTTCGCAAAATTTTTAACAGGTCACATAATTTAATTGAAATTCTCCATACTATTACCAGTATGGAGGTTTTTTATGGACGGTTTAAAGTTAAAATGGATATACCGATTATGTTTAATTTTGCTAATTGGATTAGTTGGAATCGTTTTTTATTATTTAAAACCGGTTTATTTACATATTGTAATTGGTGTTTTAAAATCGATGGTTCCATTTTTAATTGGTTTAATCATTGCCTATTTGTTACATCCTGCAATTGAATATATTCATAATAAAGGGATAAAACGAGTAATTGCGATTTTATTGATCTATTTATTATTTTTTGGAGGGTGTGTACTAGGACTTTATTTATTACTCCCTATTTTTAAACAACAGTGGCAAGATATTTTAAGAGCTTTTCCTAAAGTAATGGCATTATATGATAATTTCTTATCAAAAATCGATCGAAAAACTTCGAGGATGCCAATTTTTCTTCATAATCGTATTGATTTAATGATTAATGGCGCTGAAAGATCAGGATTATCATTATTGAATAAATCTGGTGAATGGATGAAGCAATTAGTAAATAATATTATTTCACTCTTTATCATTCCGTTTATCGTTTTTTACTTTTTAAAAGACTATAAGGTCTTATCGAATATGTTTTGGAAAATTATCCCTTACAAATGGCGATATGAAGCAAAAGGTTTAGCAAAAGAACTTAATAATACATTTGGAAAATATATTCGTGGTCAAATATTAGTTTGTTTTTTACTGTTTGGATTAGCAACAATATTTCTATGGATAGTTCGAATGAAATATGCTCTCGTATTAGGAGTGATCATAGGAATAACAGATATCATTCCATATTTCGGACCGGTTATTGGAGCTGTACCAACCTTGTTTCTAGCCGCTTCGGAGGGGACCAGTTTATTAATTAGAGTAGGTATTACATTAATTGTATTACAATTGATTGAAGGGAACGTCCTTTCTCCGCTCATTATTGGAAAATCAATTCATACACATCCAGTTATTATTATGTTTTCATTATTAGTTGCAGGTGAAATAGCTGGTTTTATTGGTTTGTTAATTGCGGTTCCATTATTAGTTGTCATTATTTCTGTTATTCGCTATTACAGTAATAGAAAAGAACGTCTCTCAACTTGACTTTCATTTTTGACAATGATACTATTTTTTCATACAATTTATATTTGCAAAATTTTGAAGGAACAAGTATGTCACTAAACCATTTAAGCTTATGCAAAAGAGAGAAGTTTCCAAGGCTGAAAGAAACTTTAATGAAGGGTGACAGAAAAGCTACTCCTGAATGCAGCTAATCACTGACGCGTCAGACCACGTTACGGTCTCTTGAGGTGATGAATAGACTTCGAGGCATTTTGCCTAAGCAATAAGCTTTCTATTCATAATCAGGGTGGTATCGCGAGTAAATCTCGTCCCTGTTTTAGGGACGGGATTTTTTTGTTTTTATAACATTATAAATTTACTAAATGGAGGTTAATATAATGAAAAAGCTAACTGCTGCTCAAATTCGTCAAATGTACTTAGACTTCTTTAAAGAAAAAGGTCATTCGATTGAGCCAAGTGCATCTCTAGTACCAGTAGAAGATCCAACTTTATTATGGATTAATAGTGGTGTAGCGACATTAAAAAAATATTTTGATGGTCGAGTAATTCCAGAGAATCCAAGGATAACAAATTCACAAAAATCAATTCGAACAAATGATATTGAGAATGTTGGAAAAACAGCTCGTCACCATACATTTTTTGAAATGTTAGGTAATTTCTCAATCGGGGATTATTTCCGTGAAGAAGCTGTAACATGGGGTTGGGAGCTTTTAACTTCATCTGAATGGTTTGGTTTTGAAAAAGATAAGTTATACGTTACTGTTTATCCTGAAGATAAAGAAACGTATGATTTATGGATTAAATTAGGATTAAATCCTGAGCATATTATCCTGTTAGAAGGTAACTTCTGGGAAATTGGTGAAGGACCATGTGGACCATGTACAGAGATTTTCTATGATCGTGGAACAAAATATGATCCAGAAAACATTGGAATTAAATTATTAAAAGAGGATTTAGAAAATGATCGATATTTAGAAATTTGGAATATTGTATTCTCTCAATTTAATTCAAAAGATGGTTTAGACCGCAAAGAATACCCAGAATTACCAAACAAAAACATTGATACTGGAATGGGCTTAGAGCGTATGGCAAGTGTACTACAAGAAGTAGACACAAACTTTGACACTGATTTATTTATGCCAATTATCAATGTTGTTGAAACAATCTCTGGTCAAAAATATCGAAATGGACAATTAGATCAAGATACTGCTTTTAAAGTAATTGCTGACCATATACGTACAGTGTCTTTTGCTGTTGCAGATGGCGCTCTTCCTTCAAATGAAGGTCGTGGATATGTATTACGTCGATTAATCCGTCGTGCAGTTCGTTTTGCTAAAAAACTAGGTATTGAACGTCCATTTATGTTTGAACTTGTTCCAGTTGTTGCTGAAATCATGGAAAGCTACTATCCAAATGTAAAAGAAAAGGTACCGTTCATTCAAAAAGTAATTAAAAATGAGGAAGAGCGTTTCCATGAAACATTACATGAAGGATTATCCCTTCTTACAAATGTAATGAAGGATGCAAAAGCAAAAGGAAGTTCTGTTATTAAAGGTGAAGATGTTTTCCGTCTTTATGACACATATGGATTCCCGATTGAATTAACAGAAGAATATGCAGAAGAAGAAGGATTAACAGTTGATCATGACGGTTTCGAAGTTGAAATGGAAAAACAACGTGAGCGTGCTCGTTCTGCAAGACAAGATGTTGACTCAATGCAGGTACAAAGTGAAGCACTTCGTGAAATCAAGGAAACTTCAACTTTTGTCGGTTATAGCAAAGGTTCGATAGAATCTACAGTTCTTGTTCTAGTACAAGACGGAGAGCGAGTTGAAGATGTAGCAAATGGCGAAGAAGCTCATTTAATTCTTGATGTAACTCCTTTCTACGCTGAAAGTGGAGGTCAAATTGCAGACCGTGGAACGTTAACTGCTCCTGGTTTAAAAGTAGAAGTTCTTGATGTTCAAAAAGCTCCAAACGGGCAAAATTTACATCGAGTGAAGGTTGTTGAAGGTGCGTTATCAGTTGGTGCTAAAGTTGAATCAACAATTAATAAAGCTAACCGTTCGAGTATTGTAAAGAACCACACAGCTACTCATTTATTACACCAAGCATTAAAGGACGTACTTGGAACTCATGTAAATCAAGCTGGTTCATTAGTAAACCAAGAACGCTTACGTTTTGACTTCTCACATTTCGGTCAAGTAACGTCTGAAGAACTTGAAATAATTGAAAAAATTGTGAATGAAAAAATTTGGGAAAGCATTCCAGTTCAAATTTCGGAAAAAGCAATTGCTGAAGCAAAAGCAATGGGAGCAATGGCATTATTCGGTGAAAAATATGGTGATGTAGTACGAGTAGTACAAGTTGGAGATTATAGTCTTGAGCTATGTGGTGGATGTCATGTTGATAACACAGCATCAATCGGTACATTTAAAATAATTTCTGAGTCAGGTATTGGAGCTGGTACGCGCCGTATTGAAGCAGTAACTGGCAAATCAGCTTACGAATATATGCAAGAACAAATTGGTCAACTAAAAGAGGCAGCTAGCCTATTAAAATCAAATACGAAAGACGTTGTTGCTCGTATTGAAACTTTACAATCAGATTTAAAACAAGTACAAAAAGAGAATGAATCACTTTCTTCAAAATTAAGCAATATTGAAGCAGGAAATATTAGTAATAACGTGAAAGAAGTAAATGGAGTAAAATTCGTTGCTGCTAAAGTAAATGGAGCAGATATGAATAGTCTTCGCACAATGGTTGATGACCTTAAAAATAAAATTGGTTCTGTTGTTGTATTACTTGGTTCTGCTAATGAAGGTAAAGTAAACTTAATTGCTGGCGTTACAAAAGATTTAGTAGGTCAAGGATATCATGCAGGAAATCTAATAAAAGAAGCTGCTTCAATTTGTGGCGGAGGAGGCGGAGGCCGTCCTGATATGGCTCAAGCTGGCGGTAAAGATCCTTCGAAATTAGACGAGGCTGTTGCTTTTGTTGAAAAATGGATGAACACGATTTCAAAATAATACAAAAATCGTGTACAATAACAGATATAAAAATTTTTAGCTGATTCGTAACTGCGTAATAAAAATGGTACAATGTAATTAGCTAAAAATATACGGATAAGTGGGGTGCTTTGTATGGATTCATTTGATAAAACGATGAAGTTTAGTTTGCAAGATGAAGGTCAAGATATACGAGTTAATGAAGTTTTGTTAAAGGTTCATGACGCGTTACAAGAAAAAGGCTATAATCCAATCAATCAAATAGTAGGATACTTATTATCAGGTGATCCTGCATACATTCCTCGTCACAATGACGCAAGAAGTATGATGAAAAAATTAGAACGTGATGAAATCATTGAGGAATTAGTTAAATCTTACTTACAACAACATCGTGGAGAATAATTAATGAGAGCACTTGGGCTAGATGTAGGTACTAAAACAATTGGTGTAGCTGTAAGTGATGCTCTTGGTTGGACAGCTCAAGGTATTGAGACAGTCAAGATTGATGAAGAACGTCAGAAATTTGGACTAGACCGACTAAAAGAAATCATCGACAGCTACGAAGTCGAAAAAATAGTTGTAGGCTTACCTAAAAATATGAACGGAAGTATTGGAGAACGCGGTGAAGCTTGTACGCGTTTTGGAAAAATGATTGAAGAAGAATTCAATCTTCCGGTTATACTATGGGATGAAAGACTTTCAACAATGGCTGCCGAACGTTTTCTAATCTCTGCTGACGTAAGTCGTAAGAAAAGAAAACAAGTTATCGATAAAATGGCTGCAGTAGTTATTTTACAAAACTACTTAGATAGTATAAAGTGATAAAGAAGAATGGAGCCTGGCCGACAATAAGTGTATTATCTAACTAATTGGGCGGCCCCTCCAACTATTCACTTATACATAAAAGGATAAATAATTGAGGTGATATAAATGGAACACGGTGAAGACAGACAAATTACAATCATCGATGAGGAAGGTAATGAGATTCTTTGTAATATTATCATGACTTTTGAATCAGATGATTATGGTAAATCATACGTAATTTATAGTCCAGTTGGACAAGAGTTTGATGAAGATGGAGACCCAATCTACCATGCATCTAGCTTCATTCCTGCAGAAGATGGTGAAGATGGAGAGTTATATCCAATCGAATCTGACGAAGAGTGGGAAATGGTTGAAGAAGTATTAAACACTTTCTTTGACGAAGAAGAAGGAGAATAATATCTCTGGATTTAAAAATGCTAAGCGCTTATAAAAGTGTTTAGCATTTTTTTTATGTAGAAAATTGCCGATTTAGCACATATTTGTAGTATACTATAACGTGGAAAAGGAGGTAGATAAGTTTGTCATTTAATGATTTTGATAAAAATGGATACAAGAATACAAATAAAAAAAGCAGAGGTATGCTTATTTTTACATATTTACTTATTGCTTGTATTGTCATAGTTGGTGCGGGTTTTGCAACTTATAAATATATGTTAAAACCTGTTAATTCAGCAAATAAACAAATTAAATTGGTAACAATTCCTGAAGGAAGTTCTGTTGATAATATTGCAGCAATTTTTAAAAAGAAAAACTTAATAAAAAATACATCAATTTTTAAACTATATGTGAAGTTGCATAACAACGCTAGTCTAAAATCAGGGAATTATCAATTTAGCGAAAACCAAGGGGTTGCAACGATTGTAAATCATTTACAGGTAGGTGGTAAATATCAAGTTGCTGTAAAGGATTTAATGATTCCTGAAGGTTCTCAATTAAACGAAATCGCAGCGATTATCGCAAAAGAATTTAAATTAGATCAAGCAGCTGTACTAAAACAGTTGAATGATAAAGCATTTATTCAGGGGCTACAAAAAAAGTTTCCTCAATTAATAACGAATGATGTTTTTAAACCTGGAATTCGCTATCCGTTAGAAGGGTACTTATATCCTTCAACTTATATGTATGGGGATTTTACTCCGAGCTTAGAAGAAATTATCACTCCTATGCTAAATGAAACAGTGAAAATTTTGGACCAATATAAAGCAGAAATGAGTAACAAAAAACTTACGCCTCATCAGACATTAACAATGGCCTCGTTAATTGAGGAAGAAGCAACTGGTACAACCGATCGAAAGTTAATTTCAAGTGTATTTTATAATCGACTTAAAGTTGGAATGCCATTACAAACGGATCCAACAGTTTTGTATGCACTGGGTAAACATAAAGAACGTGTATTATATAAAGATTTAGAAGTTAAATCTCCTTATAATACTTATTATGTTAAAGGGTTACCGGTAGGACCAATCGCAAGTGCTGGCGTTGATAGTATTGTAGCTGCACTTGAGCCTGCCAAATCAGATTATTTATATTTCCTTGCTGATAAAACAGGAAAAGTAATCTTTACAAAATCGTTAGCAGAGCACAATACAGAAAAAGAAAAGCATATAAAATAAAAAGTTGGAAATACTTGTATATTATAGAAAACTCGTCGAGTGAAAAGTCTTATAGGCGAAGACAGAGGCGTAGTTGCACTTATACTTTATTCCTAAAATTGGCAACCACGTCGAGTACTCTACCTTGCTGCCAATTTATAACTTTTTTTAAAGTGAAAATATTAAATTCCTCAGTAGTATAAATAGTCTACTGAGGAATTTTGTAAATTAAAAAATAGTGAAAGCGTTGTAACTATTCTTGGTACTAGCCAAGGGTCTTTTTTTTATGTTAGAATATTACGGGTCTAAAAAAATTCAGATACACAGAAATTTTACTTACACCTTGTTTTAAGACAAGGTTGTATTTCTATTGGAGGCTTTATAAGCAATGAATGACGTTTTAGTTCGTCAATACTTGGCGAATTTTTATAAACATAGAGAACCTTTTATAGAAGAAATGGAAACATATGCATTGGAGCATCATGTGCCGATAATGGATAAAGCAGGCATGGAATTTATGCTTGGTTTACTTTATTTAATACAGCCAACTTCCATTCTTGAAATTGGTAGTGCGATAGGTTATTCAAGTATTCGAATGGCAAAAGAGTTTCCAAATGTGAAGATTGTTACAATGGAGCGAAATGCAGAGAGAATTCGAAAAGCAAAAGAGTTTATTGAGCGAAGTGATTACAGTAATCGAATTTTACTTTTAGAAGGTGATGCTTTACTTTTAAAAGAAAAGTTGCCTGAGAACAGACAATTTGATGTTATTTTTATCGACGCAGCTAAAGCTCAGTATAAACGATTTTTTGAATTATATGAGCCTTTGTTATCGGACAGAGGTGTTATCATTTCAGATAATGTTTTATTTAAAGGCCAAGTTGCTGAAAGTGCGGATTTAGTTGATGACCGACGAAAGAAAGCTTTAATAAAAAAGATTCAAAATTACAATGAATGGCTAATGAATCACCCTAAGTATGATTCGACAATTATACCAATTGGTGATGGAGTTGCTATTAGTAAGAAAAGGGGAGTTAATAATGATTAAGCCTGAATTATTAGTTACGCCAACTAACCTAAATGATATAGATAAATTAGCTGATGCTGGTGCAGACGCAGTTATTATTGGTGAACAACGTTTTGGATTACGCTTAGCGGGCGAATTTAGTCGTGAAGCTGTAAAAGAAGCAGTAGAAATTGCACATAAAAAAAATGTAAAAGTATATGTAGCGATGAATGGCGTTTACCATAATGAAATTCTTGATGAAATTGAAGATTATATTGCTTTTTTAAGAGATGCAAATGTGGATGCAATTGTATTCGGAGATCCTGCTGTTCTTATGTCAGTACGTGCGATTGCACCTAATATGCAATTACATTGGAATACAGAAACAACGGCTACAAACTGGTTTACTTGTAATTACTGGGGTAAACGTGGATCAAAACGTGCGGTATTAGCTAGAGAATTAAGTTTTGAAGCTGTCGCTGAAATTAAAGAAAATGCTAAAGTAGAAATCGAAGTACAAGTACATGGAATGACTGCTATGTTCCAATCAAAACGTTCACTTGTTGGTAACTATTTTGAATACCAAGGAAAGAATTTAGAAATCGTTGAGCAAAAGAAATATGAAGAAAATATGTTCTTAGTTGACCACGAGCGTAATAATAAATATCCAATTTTTGAAGATCAAAATGGAACTCATATTATGAGTCCAAATGATATTTGTATCGTTAACGAGTTAGAAGAATTAGTTGATGCAGGTATTGATTCATTCAAAATTGATGGTGTCTTAAAATCTTCAGAGTATATCATTGAAGTAACAAAACTATACAGACAAGCTATAGACCTATGTGTAGAAGACCGTGAAGCTTACGAAGAAATCAAAGACGAACTTTTCGACAAAATCGAAGCAATCCAACCTGTAAATAGACCACTGGACACAGGATTCTTCTTTAAAGAAACAGTTTATTAATAGAGGTAAGATTTATGATGGAAAAGCAGGAAAGCCAGGGAATTCTAGAACTAGAACCTTGTACCTTACCTGTATTAAAGAGGAGGACTAATAATGGCAATTGGACAATTAGATAAAATAGTTGATGGCAAACGTGTAATCGTGAAGAAACCTGAACTATTAGCACCAGCTGGTAATTTAGAAAAATTAAAAATTGCAGTAAGATATGGCGCAGATGCTGTATTTATTGGTGGTAGAGAGTTTGGTTTACGTTCGAATGCAGATAACTTCTCTATTGAAGAAATGGCTGAAGGTGTAGAGTTTGCAAACAAATTTAATGCGAAAATTTATGTAACAACAAATATATTTGCTCATAACGAAAACATGGACGGATTAGTTGAGTATTTACAAGGCATTGAAGCTGCAGGAGTTACAGGTATTATTGTAGCTGACCCATATATTATTGAAACATGTAAAGAAGCTGCACCTAAATTAGAGGTACATTTAAGTACACAACAATCGTTATCAAATTATCGTGCTGCACAGTACTGGAAAGAAGAAGGATTACATCGATTAGTATTAGCACGTGAGACGAGCTATGAAGAAATAAGAGAAATCAAAGAAAAAGTAGACGTTGAAATTGAAACATTTATTCATGGAGCAATGTGTATTGCTTATTCTGGCCGTTGTACGTTGAGTAATCATATGACTGCACGTGATTCAAACCGTGGTGGATGCTGTCAATCATGTCGTTGGGATTACGATTTAGTTCAAACTGAGTCTCAAAATCCGGATGCTTCAGAAAATGCTTTATTTGCTGAAGAAGATGCTCCATTTGCAATGAGCCCGAAAGATTTAAATTTATTACGTTCAATTCCTAAATTTATTGAAATGGGTGTAGATAGTTTAAAAATTGAAGGACGTATGAAATCAATTCATTACGTAGCAACAGTAGTATCAGTTTATCGTAAAATAATTGATGCATATTGTGCTGACCCAGAAAACTTTGAATTTAGAGAAGAATGGGTTGAAGAACTAGATAAATGTGCGAATCGTGACACTGCTTCTTCATTCTTTGAAGGGTTCCCAGGAATGAAAGAGCAAATGTATGGAAATCATAGCAAAAAAACAACGTATGATTTTGCAGGTCTTGTATTAGACTATGATGATGAAACTGGTATCGCAACAATCCAACAACGTAACTACTTCAAACCAGGTGACCAAATTGAATTCTTTGGACCTGAAATGGAAAACTTCAAACAAACAGTTGGTGTAATTGTTAATGAAGAAGGAACAGAAGTAGACGCTGCAAGACATCCATTAGAAATTGTAAAAATTAAAGTGGATCAAAAAGTTTATCCTTACAACATGATGAGAAAAAAGTTAGTTTGATAAGAAAGAGGGATTGAAGTATGGGGAATAAGCCCATTGTAATTGGAATTGCTGGAGGGACTGGCTCTGGTAAAACTTCTGTAACAAAAGCAATCTATGATCAATTTAAAGGTCATTCAATTTTAATGATTCAGCAAGATTCTTATTATAGAGATCAAACGCATTTACCAATGGAAGAAAGATTGAAAACAAATTATGACCATCCATTAGCATTTGATAATGATTTGTTTATTGAGCATATAAAAGATTTATTGCAATACAAAGCAATTGAAAAACCTGTATATGACTATACAATTCATACAAGATCTTCAGAAACAATCCCTGTAGAACCAAAAGAAGTAATTATTTTAGAAGGTATTCTAGTATTAGAAGACGAGCGTTTACGTGACTTAATGGATATAAAAATATTTGTAGATACGGATGCTGACTTACGAATTCTTCGTCGAATACAACGAGATATAAAAGAACGTGGAAGAACAGTCGATTCTGTGGTAGATCAATATGTAAATGTTGTACGCCCTATGCATAATCAATTCTGTGAACCATCTAAGAAATTCGCAGATATTATCATACCAGAAGGCGGTCAGAACTTTGTGGCTATTGATTTAATGGCTACAAAAATTCAGACTATACTTGAAAGAGTAAGTGTATTATAATACGTTCATATAAGAGAATAATTCCTAAATATAATTTTGGAAAGATGGAGAAGCACTTACTTCTTCATCTTTCTATATAAAAGAATGCGTTTTCATAAGTTGAATGTTTCATTAATTATTCTCATACACTGTTTGTACAACTACATTGTATAAACATATATTTAGAAGTTTTACATAAAAGAAACGGTGGATACTAAAAGGAGTGTACAAAATGGCTAACGAAAAAAAATTCCCTATGACTTTAGCTGGGAAACAAAAATTAGAACAAGAATTAGAAAATTTAAAAACAGTAAAGCGTGCTGAAGTAGTAGAGCGTATTAAAATTGCTCGTAGCTTTGGTGACCTTTCAGAGAACTCTGAATACGATGCTGCAAAAGATGAACAAGCATTTGTTGAAGGTCGTATTACAACTTTAGAAAATATGATCCGTAATGCTGAAATTATTACTGAAAATAATGATGCTTCAGATACAGTAACTTTAGGTAAATCTGTAACTTTCTTAGAATTACCAGCTGGTGACGAAGAAACTTACACAATTGTAGGTAGTGCTGAGGCTGATCCATTTGAAGGTAAAATTTCAAATGATTCTCCAATCGCAAAAAGCTTATTAGGCAAAACTGTTGGTGAAGAAGTGACAGTTAATACTCCAGGTGGAGATATGCAAGTAAGAATTATTGCTGTTAAATAATTTGATTTGTTTAACAATTTAATTGTTTGAAAAAAGAACACCCCGTCTACACTGTAGATGAGGTGTTTTTTATATGCATAGACGGATAAAAGCCATATTAATTATTATTTCGTTACTATTTTCGTTAATCGTATACAGATGTTTAGATATTAGTGTACTTCATCAAAAGAATTTTGGCCCACAAAAGGTAAATTTAATCGAACGAAGTGTTGCTCAAAGAACATTTCAGTTTCGGATTGATAATGGACGTGGACAAATACTTGACCGAAATGGAAAATTATTAAGTGCAGCTTACACTCCAAAAGTTATTTTATTTCCCTTTTTAAAAACAATCGATTGGCCGATTGATAAATTATCATCGATTACAGGAGTACCGGTTGCAAAAATTAAAAATCAGTTTAATGGTAAAAAAGAACCTTTTACATTAGAAGGAATGACAAAAACTTTAACATCGGAAAAAATTGATGAAATAAATAATTTACATGTTTCTGGATTAATTTCCATGTTGTCTCAAGATAAAGACGATAAACAATTGGCAGAACACCTAATTGGAATAGCTAGAGAAAATAAAGAACAATATGAAAAACAGTATGAAAGTGATCGAGATTATAAGCCTAAAGAATTTGGAGTAATTGGTTTAGAAGCTCAGTTTGAAGATTTCTTAAAATCTGATGGTACATCTAATTTAATGCTTCACGTAGATAATTTAGGTAAACCGATGTTTGGAAATGAAGTAAAATACGCAAAACCTAGTAATCCATTTTATCCAGTTTCCCTTTCAACTACATTAGATAAAGATTTACAACAAATATTAGAACAAGCTATAGACCAAGCTAAACTTCAAAAAGGTGCAGCAGTGCTAATTGACGTAAAGACTAACAATTTATTAGCAATGGTTAGCCGGCCAAATATGAATTTCCAAAATTTATATTCTTCGAATGATAATACAGCGACTAATTATGCACTATTAGCTAGTACACCTGGTTCAGTCTTTAAAACAGTTGTAGCGGCTGCCGCAATAGATCAAGGAATTGTGAAAGAAAATCAAATGTATAATTGTAATAATAATCTAGTCGGTAAATACGAAGATGAAGAGAAAAAGCGAAAAGGTAATTTAAATTTTCAACAAAGTTTCTATGAAAGTTGTAATTACACATTTGGCCAATTAGGTAAGCAATTAACTTTAAAAAATAAAGATATGTTTCAAGCATATGCCAAAAAGCTAGGATTAGATGGTCCAGTAGGATGGACAGGATCTGTCTATCATGAGTCTAATTTTAGTCAATTTCAAAATGAAGGGAAACCAACTTATTTTGTAGGAAACTATTTAAGTGATAAGCTCTTAAATAGTTCCATTGGGCAACAGGATGTAAAAGTATCCCCTTTAGCCGTAGCTAATATGATGGCTACTATTGCACGAGGTGGTAGCCCAAAACAAGTAAAAGTAGTAGATTCTGTATTATATAAAAATGGTACAGAAATGTTTAAATTCCCAGAACAGACATTAGTAGATGATTATCTAGCTCCAGATTCGATGCAACAATTAAGAGAGTTACTTCGAGGTGTAGTGACAGATGCAAAAGGAACGGGAAATCGCTATACTAGTTTGCCTTATTCTTTAGCAGGGAAAAGTGGTACAGCTGAAACAAAAGTAGTAGATGGTAAAATTGTTGAACAAAACAAATGGTTTGCAGGTTATTTTCCATATGATAAGCCCAGGTATGCATTTGCAGTAGTTAGTTTAAATGTTTCAAACGAAGTTACATCTACCTCTGACACTGTGACAAGTTTAATAAAATCAATATATAACTTTGATAAAAACCACACAAAATAGCTATTTTTAATTAATTAACTCTATGTTAAAATAGGGAAAAATTAGTTGTTTTTGGAGGATTTTGTCAATGTCTTCGATTGAACCAAACAAAAGGGTCCAAAAATTAAGACGAGTACGAAGAGGAAATTATTTTTACAGAATACTACTTATTCCACTTCTTTTTGGGATCATCTATTTAGGGATAAAAATAACTTTACCGATTGTCAACCAACAAAAGATCGAGCCTAATACAGCAAAAGCTAAGATTACTACGATTGCTCAAGAACCAAAGCAAATGACTGATATACCGAATCCATATCAAGCGAAATATCGTGAAAAAGTAAATGAGATTATTAAAGATTCAATAAATGATGAAAATATTATAGAATCGACTGTAAAAGAATGGACACCGAACAAAACAAGACAAATTGAGCCTCATACAGTTCACTATAGTCATAGGTCTCAGGACTTTTATGAAATGGAAGAAGCAGTATCAAATGCGATTTCTTTAACAAAAGAAGATTATTCAGTTTGGCATATTGGTCAAGGATATGATCAGCAAAGTATAAAAATATACGTTGCCACAAACGACTTAAGCTATAAATATGTCGTATACTTACACTGGGTTGTAAAAGAGGGCTGGCTCCCTATTTTGGTACAAGAAGTAAACGAGTTAAAGTATTAAAACGCGAGAATAAAGTTTCAGTCCCTGCAGGAGCAACGGTATGCTTACGCCACATAGTAAGCGAGCTCCTATAAGGTAAAAAAAGGTCCTTCTTTTTAAGAATTAAAGTGTTTTTTGTTGTACGTATTCTTAAAGATGAATGATATGTCGCTATATGGTAAAATGATTAAAGTTTGAAAGAGAAAGTAGGGAATTGAAAGAATGAAAATAGCTATTATTGGAGCAATGGAAGAAGAAGTACATGTATTACGTGATAAATTAGACAACCTGAGAAAAGAAGAAGTTGCAGGCTCAGAATATAACATAGGTACATACGAAGGAAAAGAAGTAATTTTATTAAAGTCTGGCATTGGTAAAGTTAATGCAGCAATGGCAACAGCAATTCTTTTAGAAAAATATCAGCCAGATGTTGTTATTAACACAGGATCTGCAGGCGGACTTCATACTGACTTAAATGTTGGCGACGTTGTTATCTCAACTGAAGTGCGTCATCATGACGTAGACGTTACAGCATTCAATTATGAATACGGACAAGTTCCAGGTATGCCAGCTGCATTCCCTTCTGATGATAAATTAAAGTCTATCGCTAAAAAATGCGCTGAAAAAATTAATGGTATCCAAGTTGTTGAAGGATTAATCGTAACTGGCGATTCATTTATGAACGATCCAGTAAGAGTTGACTTCGTAAAAGAGAAATTTGGTGATCTGTATGCTGTAGAGATGGAAGCAGCTGCAATTGCTCAAGTTTGTTATGCTTTTAAAGTACCATTTGTTGTAACACGTGCGTTGTCAGATATTGCAGGTAAAGAATCAAATATTTCATTTGATCAATTCCTTCATACTGCGGCTGTTAATTCAACATTAATGGTTGAGGAAATGATTAAAGCGTTATAAATTGTTTAAAGAAAGATGTCTTATAGGCATCTTTCTTTTTTTGTTTAAATACAATTGAGTGAGTACTCACTTTTTGTTGACTAGCAATAAAAAGTAAATTAAGATAAAGGTATAAAGTGAGTACTCACTCATTGTACTAGAAAAGATATAGACTTGAACGGAGGAATAAAATGAGCTATGTTGTTCAAATCCAAAAAGTTGATCGTTTATTTGGAAAAAGAGCTGTACTAAAAAATATTTCAATGAACATTCAAGAAGGGGAGATATTTGGGATTTTAGGTCCATCAGGTTCTGGTAAAACAACTTTAATAAAATTGATTGCAGGGATCGATAAATGTTCAAGAGGAGAAGTATTAGTTTATAATAACCAAATGCCTAATTTCACAGTCCTTCCGTCAATAGGCTATATGGGACAATCTGACGCTTTATACAGCGATTTAACGGGTGCTGATAATTTAAGTTTTTTTGGTGCCCTATATAATTTAAAAGGTAAAGAACTTAAGTCGAGAATTCAAGAAGTAGCCCAAATCGTTGGGTTAGAGGATTCATTAAACAAGCCAGTTAATCAATATTCAGGGGGAATGAAAAAACGACTTTCTCTTGCCATATCAATCCTCCATAAACCTACTTTACTAATCCTTGATGAACCAACAGTTGGAATTGATCCAGTACTAAGAAAGCAAATTTGGAATCAATTTTTTGAAATGAAAAAACAAGGTACTACGATCATCATTACAACCCATATCATGGAAGAAGCTGAAAAATGTGAACGAATCGGATTAATTAGAGAAGGAGAATTAATCGCTTTAGATACTACTGAAAATTTAATCTCGCAATCTAAAACAGGCAAAATCGAAGACCTATATTTTAATACTGAGGTGAGCTCATGAGAGTCTTTGCTATTTCTAAACGAATAATAAAACAATTTTTAAAAGATAGAAGATCCCTTGCAATGATTTTTGTTGCTCCTATCGTATTATTGTTTTTATTTTCTTATATCTTAAAACAAGAAGACACAAAACCAACTTTAGCCCTAGTAGATGCCCCTCCAGCATTTGAGCAAATAGTAAAAGATTATGCAAAAGTAAAAAATGTAAATCCTTCAGACATTGAAGATAAATTGAAAAAGATGGATCTTGATGGTGCTGTCTTATTTAAATCAGGAGAAATAGTAGTACAGTTTGAAGGGACAGATAAAGCAAGAACAACTGCAGTAATGGATGCGATTCAATCAGCAGTTAAGGAAAATACACCTTCTAATTTTAAAATTGTAATGGACCCAATTTATGGTAGTAAAAATATGGAATCATTTGATTCAATTGGACCGATTTTTATTGGATTTTTCTCGTTCTTATTTGTATTTATCTTATCAGGTATTTCATTTGTAAGGGAAAGATTAACAACAACACTTGAAAGATTACTCGTCACGCCAGTTAAAAGATGGGAAATTGTTGTTGGTTATATTTTAGGCTTTGGATTTTTTGCTTTAATCCAATCGATCATTATAACTGTCTTTTCAATCAGTGTATTAGATATGTATAATGTAGGAAGTGCATGGGAAGTCTGCGTAGTTAATATTTTATTATCTCTAACTGCTCTTACACTTGGTATGCTGTTATCTGCATATGCAAATAATGAATTTCAAGTTGTACAATTTATTCCAGTTATTGCAGTTCCGCAAATACTTTTTTCAGGTATTTTCTCAACGGCGTTTTTACCAAATTGGTTCAAATTTATCGGGGGTATTTTACCACTAACATATGGAGCAGAGGCTCTTAGAGGTATTATGATAAAAGGGCAGTCGCTTTCTGATGTTTTATATCAATTATTGATCCTACTTGGATTTTCAATCGTATTTATTTCTTTAAATATAGTAGCATTAAAGAAACAGCGTTCAATTTAAGGAGTGTTACCAATTAAATTAGAAGAGTTTTTTCCAGAAGAAAAATTACAAGAAATGAATGAAAAAGAAATAAAAATTCTTGAAGCTGCAATTGAAATTTTTGCAGAAAAAGGTTTTGTTAGTACATCTACCAATGAAATCGCAAAAAAAGCAAATGTAGCTGAAGGTACTATTTTTCGTTACTTTAAAACTAAAAAGGATTTATTAAAAAGTATTATCAAACCGACCTTAGTAAAAACAATTGCTCCTTTTGAAATGGATCGTTTTTCTAAAGCAATATTTCATTTAGAGTACGAAACATTTGAAGATTTTCTTAATGCGCTGATTAAAAATCGTATGGAATTTGCTAAGAAAAATAAGGCAGCCGTAAAAATAATCATACAAGAAATGCCATTCCAAGACGATATGCAAGAAGAGCTAAAAAGACTCTTTAAAGATAAAATGTACCCTAAAGTAGCCACTGTATTACAATCGTTTATCGATAAAGGACAAATAAAAGAACTACCGATACCGACTGTACTAAGACTAATTATCTCAACAGTAATTGGTCTAGTGATCTCTTCAATCGTCCTTGAAAATACACCTTTTTGGAACGAAGAACAGGAAACTGAACGTACAATTGAGTTTATTAAGAATGGTCTAAAATAACTTATAGCTGACATAGTGAAAACATTCAAAGAAGAAAGGGATTATAAATAATTCCTTTCTTCTTTTTTACATTTTATATTTTAGCAATATAGTTTTAGTGAAAAATCAAAAAGTCTAAATCAGCAAGACAATACTTAATTCATTGACAAAATGTACTTACTAATCTCTACATGTACTACCTTTAATTACCTTCACTTTTTTTGTATAAAGTATGTTAAAGTTATTAAGTCAACAAGAAGGGAAGGTGTAGTATACGTGAATTTAAAAAAGCTACAGGCGAAGGTTAATGATTTTAAAACTTTTGGAGCAATAACAACAGCATTGGCTACTTTTTTCTATATCGGGACTCTCCTTCCAA
This sequence comes from Bacillus sp. AFS077874, assembly GCF_002566505.1. Taxonomy (NCBI): domain Bacteria; kingdom Bacillati; phylum Bacillota; class Bacilli; order Caryophanales; family Bacillaceae; genus Bacillus; species Bacillus sp. AFS077874. The sequence goes on along the minus strand of NZ_NUYF01000047.1, from coordinate 1,571 downwards.
AGGACGGATTAACCCAACATAAAATATTAATAGTCGAGAGTATCGTTTTTACAATGCTGATTATTGCATTAGGTTTCTTTCTGACATCCAATTATTTTAAACGCAAAATGCAAAAAGAAGAGCAAGCATAAAACCACTAAAAATGAATCACTCCAATTGTTAGTTCAGACTAACAATTGGAGGTCATATTCATCTTTAGTGGCTTATTTTTTATCTTTTTTCTTTTCTTTTTCAGCTCTTAAAAACTCGTGGTACATTTTCATTAAAGCACGTTTTTCAATTCTCGAAACATAACTTCTTGAGATTCCTAATTTCTTTGCAATTTCACGTTGAGTTAGTTCTTTATCCATATCAATACCAAAGCGTTGAATAATTACATCCTTTTCTCGGTCGTCTAGAATCTTAATATATTGCTTGATTTTTTCTAATTCCATATTAAGTTGAATTTGATCAACTACATCTTCTGTCTCAGTTTTTAATATGTCTAAAAGTGAAATTTCATTGCCCTCTTTATCCTGACCTATCGGATCATGAAGGGAGACATCTTTTTTTGTTTTCTTTAAAGCACGTAAATGCATAAGTATTTCGTTTTCAATACATCTAGCAGCATATGTGGCTAATTTTGTTCCTTTACCTTGAACAAAGCTCTCAATTGCCTTTATTAAACCTATTGTGCCAATCGAAATTAAATCCTCAGCATCTTCTCCGGTATTTTCAAATTTCTTAACAATGTGAGCAACAAGCCTTAAATTATGTTCAATTAATAAATTTCGTGCTTCTCCATCTCCATTTGCCATACGATTTAAATAGAGCGTCTCTTCGGCTTGAGAAAGAGGTTGTGGGAAGGCATTATTTTTAACATAGGAAACAAACACAAACACTTCTTTTAAGAAAAGACTTAAGGCGGTAAATAAACCAGGCATATAATCACTCCTAAGGAAGGTAAGGTTAGTTGTTATTTATATATTTATGTAATGTACAAATTCTGTGTGTCTGTACCATAAAAAAAATGTAAGCTGTGTAAAAAAAATGTTGAAAATAGTAAGCGCTACCATTCCGGTAGCGATGTATCTTTTTTAAAATCGTTACATATTCTAGAAAAAAAATGCATTGACAGCCTATTTAAAAGTGCTTTATAATCCTCATTAATAACTTTTTTAATGAATCTTTTGACAATTGAATATATTGCGTTGATAAGGGCACAGTAGGCATAACTTCCCTGTTTAAGAGAGCTGACGGAAGCTGCGAGTCAGTACATAAGGTATGCTGAATTACATTCTTGGAGCAATTTCTATTTTTATTTAATGAAAATAGAAACGGTCATTTTGATCGTTAACAAAATGAAGGTGGTGAACAGATTTTTTGTTCACAACTAGGGTGGTACCGCGATTATATAATTCGTCCCTACTGTTTATTCAGTAGGGACTTTTTGTTTTCATTTTTTACATACTTACATCTTGATAAAAGAAGTGGTATTGGAATAGACATTTAAAATTTGAGGAGGAAAAAGAAATGAGTACAAATAATGAGTTAGTGCAATTACGTGATAAGGTTGATGAGATTAATTTAAA